>NZ_CP036343.1:7425028-7733249 GCF_007746795.1 Gimesia algae | reverse complement strand
GCAAAAAAGCCTGAGTCGCTTCCACACTTTGGCATACTGACCACCACGTTACCCCACGTGGTTAACCCAACCCCAGGTGGGTCCCATTTCCGCGCCAAAGTGGGTCCGCTTTACACGCCAATCTCCATCACATTTGACCATAGCGTCACTCAATCTAATATACTCGGTTCAAACGGATCTGGAGACGCTACAGTAAAACTGGACACAGTCTTAAAGGCTTTTCCACAAGATAATATCAGGCATTCGCCCCGGCGGTAAGAAAGTCATCCATCATCTGATTCACTGCTTCTGGAGCTTCCATTGGAGCCATGTGTCCTACATTACTCACTTCGGAATATTTTGATTCCGGAACTTGAGAACTCATCCAATTCATTACCTCAGGGGGAGTTAAGCGATCTTCACTCCCTCCGATGAACAAAGTCGGAATTCGAATGTTTTTGATCTGATTGGAAAAATCGGAACGTGCTGCCATACCTTTCTGGCTGGCGGCAATTCCCTCTCTGTTCGTCGCTTCAATCATAGAAACAAGGTTCTTGGAAAGATGTGGTTGCCTTTGTTGACTGGATTCACTGATCAGGTTCGGTATCATAGCTGTTGAAATCGCTTCCGGACCATGCCTGAGAACGAGATCAGCCATCTTCAGGCGATTATTGACTCCTTCATCAGAGTCCGCATCCGCTCGAGTATCACACAGAATCAAGGCATGCAATCGATCAGCGAAATGCTTCCAGAATTCCCAGGCGATATAGCCACCCATGGAGAGTCCGCAATAGGAAACAGGGTCTTCAATTTTCAAAGCCTGCAAAAGAGAGTTTAGATCCCGAGCATGCTGTTCCATAGTTACAACCCCGGTAGAAATATCTGTATCGCCAAATCCGCGTAGATCGGGAGCGATTACAGTATAACGGGATTGAAAATGCATGATTTGTGGAAGCCACATCTCGTGGCTTAGAGGAAATCCATGTACCAGGAGCAGGGGAGGCCCAGATCCAGCGATCAGCGTCCGCATACGGATTCCATTTACATTCTGCTCCACCAGTTTCTGATTCATATTACAGTCTTTCGGTTTCATCATTCCAGAATCAATTGTAAGCTTAATTGAATGAAGAAGTCCTTTCTGATTAATTACTCTGATTCAAAGCCCGCTGTATTCCCTCTTCAAGAGATTCGCTAGATCTCGAATTCTCATTCCAGACAATTTTTCCATCAATGCCGATCACCCACACTTGAGGAATGAACTCTGCCTTGAAAGCGTTCAGAGAATCAACGGCTCCGTAGCCATTAGGCCAGGTAATTCCTGTTTCAGATAACCATTCCTTAATCTTGGGAAGCAGATCTTCCCTGTCAGAAGTGAGGCCGATAAAAGCAACCTTCTGATCCTTGAATTTATTATAAACTTCAACCATATGCGGCGCTTCCACTCGGCAGGGGCCACACCATGTTGCCCATGCATCAACGACGATGACTTTTCCTTCAAGAAAGTTATCCTGATGGGGATTGCCATTTACCCATCCCTCAGCCTTCAGCGGAGGGGCCGTTTCTCCCACAGTTAACAGTGGCAGATTTTGAGAGGCTCGGCGATTGCCATTCAAGCCATAGCCTAGCCAGACAGTGAATAGAATCATTCCAGCCACAACCATTAGGAGCGCGATCGTGAAATCTTTTTTCATACTCTGATTTGACATTGAGTTGTTTTCCAGCACAATTCTTTAATCGATTACAGATTATAGAGTTCGCTATATTTCTGTTTAAGTTGATTCATTAAAGGTAAATGAGAAAGCGTATTTCCAGTGACAACTTCGACCAGTCGATTAGCACGATACCGCTTACCGTGTCTATGAATATTCTGGTTGAGCCAGTTTTTGAGTGAAGAAAAATCTCTGGCCTCAATCAAATGATTCAGATCACCCAGCTCGTTTTCTGCAGTCTGATAGAAGTGAGCAGCATACATGTTTCCCAAAGCGTAAGTAGGAAAATACCCAATCAATCCAGCGCTCCAATGGACATCTTGCAGGCATCCATGTGCAGGTGTGTCTGGTGTGAGATTAAAGTACTCCTTAAATTTTTCGTTCCAGGCTGCCTCTAAATCAACGGGACTTAAATCTCCCGAGATCAGAGCCTTTTCTAATTCGAAACGTAACATGATATGTAGATTGTAAGTCACTTCATCCGCTTCAACGCGTATAAATGACGGGCGGACATCATTAATCGCTCGATAAAAATCATCGATCTTGACAGTCGATAATGCTTCGGGAAACATTTCCTGCGCCGGTTGATAGAACACATTCCAGAACGCTCGACTACGTCCAATCAGATTCTCCCACATCCGCGACTGCGATTCGTGAATTCCCAATGATGTTGAGTTTCCGGCAGGAGTGCCAAAGAATTCCTTTCTCAGACCTTGTTCATAGATTCCATGCCCTGCTTCATGGAGTGTTCCAAAAAATGCACCGGGAAAGTGATGTTCGTCATATCGTGTTGTCAGGCGACAATCTCCAGGGCCGATCCCACTGCAAAAGGGGTGTGCTGCGATATCCAGCCGACCGGCTTCAAAATTAAATCCAATTTTTTCTGCGGCGTCGAGGCTGAACTCCCGTTGTTTATCGATAGGGTAGCTTCTAGTCAGAATTGAAATATCAGGTGTCACTCCCGAGTTCTGAATCTCTGCAACCAGTTTGACCAGTTCTTTTCGTAATGGGAGAAATGCCTGCTCGATCAACTCAGAAGTTGCACCTGGTTCATATTCGTCTAGCAAGGCATCATAGGCCTGATTTCCTTCAAATCCGATTGCTGATGCCTGCTCGCGTTTCAGGTCAATCATCTGTTCCAACCAGGGTAAGAAGTCGTTGAAGCTGTTTTGTTTTCGTGCCGCCACCCAGGCATGATGAGAAAGCGTTCCAACCCTGGAAAGCTCTTCCACCAGACGACGCGGGAGTTTTGTCACGCGGTCGTATTCATGACGTGATTCTCTGATATTGGCCTGTTCGTAGGAATCTTCATCCCATGCAGAATTTGACTCCAGTTCTTCCAAGAGATCTCCAATTTCAGTATTGGTAGCTTGCTCATGAACCAGTCCAGCCATTAATGCTAGTTGATTGGCACGATGTTCAGCACCTTCGGGAGGCAGGCAGGTCTGCTCATCCCATTCCAGAACCGCTGAGCAGGAGGCCAATAATGATGCCTGTTTAAGTCTGATAAGAAGTTGCTCATATGCTTTTGTAGAAGTATTCATTGATCAATATATTCTGTCGCTAGGTGTTTCATTTCGGTAATTCAATTAACTTATTTCTTACTTAGATGGATGCCAGCTCGAAAAAGTGAAATAGAGATATTGCCCTATTTTTCAATCAGTATTTTTACAGGTCAGTTCGGGGTGCCTTCATCATCATAACGGCCTCCCATCTGGTAGAGTGGTAAGAACCGATAGTAGACTTCCAGACAGAGTGTGCTCAAGGTCGTTGCGTAGAGTCGCCCACCATATGGCCCCCAAGGTGGTCGCGGATCCCAACTACCCGTATTTTCGCCTTGAGTGATTTGTTCTGAAATCAAGAGTTCTCTCAAGTCTTCATTCCATTCCCGCCATGGATTTCCACCATATTGATACATGGCCAGCGTTCCATAGTACCAGTAGTAGAGGTTGTGTTCCGAACGACGCGGAGGCCGTTCAGAAATAAACTGCACGGCTTCACGACACGAGGGATTATCTCGGCGGATTCCCAGCATCTGCTTGCAGAACAGGGACTCTGCTGTCATCGCCGGAGTGGGGGGGGTAGCGGGTTCAACCAGGCGATAGGTGGCTAAACCATCATTCTTTCCCATGCTGCGATCTTTGAGAAATTTAACCATCAACTGTTTGGAATCAGAGGGAATAGGAATGCCGGCAATTTCAGCACTCTTCAAAGCCATTAATTGCCAGCCAAACATGCTCATATCGCTTTTCTGGCCTTTGACATAACGCCAGCCACCATCATATGGGTTCTGATTCTCAACAATATAAGCGACAGCCCGAGCTATACTTTCTCGCAACTGCGGATTTGACTTCGGATCATTCTGTAAGCCATAAGCTTCTGCCAGCGCATAGGTAGCCATAGCATGTGAGTACATACGGGCATAATGAGTTGCATTTCCACCCAGAAAACCATTGGAATTCTGTTGTTTTACCATCCACTGAATCGCGCGATTCAAATTGTCAGCATACAGACCTTCTTCCTGTGTGTAACCAGCACCTAGAAATGCTAAGATTGAAAGAGCTGTGAGACCTGCATCTGCCTGCACTCCTGCATTGCGCCGATCGATTCCCTGTTCATCAATTTTGACTTTACCTGCGCCAAACCGATTTGCATCCCAGTATCCCGCCCGTTCCTGATGATTGGCTAACCACTTCAAACTCGATTCGACCGCCCGTTCCGATTCTTCTGTGCCTCCAAACTTTTGGGCAATTTCTTTCCTCTTTGACAGATTCCTCAGCCTGTATGTTGCAGGAATATTTGCTTTAGTCCGGTTAGAAACAGCATCAAAGTTAGGTCGAAATGCATCGGGTTGAGGTCCTTTTCGACTCATCGTGAGTGGCAGTGCACTTCTTTCTGCAAGCATACGATCCGAGTCAGGGTTGGCTTGTCCCGCAGGTGTTTGAGGTGCGGAACGCTGAATCGTCCCATCTGATACAGATCGCTTTGTACGCGTTTTTCTTCTGGCAAAACGAGGTTCTGTCGGTGCGACGTTTGAACTTGTTTCACTGGGTTCAGTGGTTTCCACTCCTGTCGTATTCATTTTCAGATTTGATGGGGCAGGGCCAGTTCTCTTCGACAACCTCGAATCTGTTGCATTTCGTTCTAAAACTGACTGAGGATCGGTTTGGGCATTTAACGCCATAGTTTTATTCTGGGCACTGAATGAAGGCTGTATGCGATCAACGGCTCCTGGAGTCGATTGACGTTCCAGTTGCTGGTTGAACTGACCACTACGGATCATTTTACTGCGAGTATTAGATGTCGAAGGTACTGAGACTTCTGATCGTGACTCAGCAGTTGTATCTGTAATTTCCAGAGGTGCCTGAGACTGTATGCGTTTCTGACTGACACTTTCTATGTTTACTTTCGATGGAGCGACCGGTAAATCAGATTTCGAAACAACATCCGGCATGGGCATTTCTGATATTTCCGGAGGTTGTTCTTTTTCTGGTGGAGCAGACAGGGGAGTAAACTCCGGCCGACTCAAATCGATGCGGGATAATTCCTGTTTTTGGGGAGGTGCCAGTTTTTCCCAGACAGGTGAGTTGCCTGACTGCTTATTTTTTATCGTTTCTGTACTCTCTGTCAAATTGAGTGTGATATCATCTTTTTCCTGTACCGGTTCTGTTTTAGCCAGTGAGTTTGGCGCATGCTCCGGCCAGAAGGTTACAACTCCGAGTGATAAAGACAAATGAACGATGATTGAAAATAATAGCGCTTTCGATGAGGCATTTCGATCACCCCAGCGCGTGACCAGCATCGAAAGCAGATGTATTGATGCAAAGACCGCTGCTAAAATTAAAAATCCCCATAGAATCTGATCGAAGGTAATATCTCGACCAGCCAGGACCTTTTCGATCAAATTATGAATGCGATTATTCATGTTATGAATCGTCTCTTAATCGATTTGCCAAAGAGACAGAACGTATTTTTACACGATGGCAGATCTCCAGGATATTCATCACATTTTGATAAGGTCCTGTTGAATCTCCCCTGATTACTACAGATTGTCCCGGGAAAATTTGAATGGATGTTTTCAGGAGAGATTCCAGTTCGGCCAAACTTTTCTTCTCACCGTTAATCGAAATTTCACCATCTTGTTGTACATTTACAATGATGTCATCGGGCAGATTTGATAAAGGTTTCGCATCAGTTACAGTGGGAAGCTTAATATCGTACTGGCGTTCCATCTCTGTAAACTGAGTACCAACCATAAAGAAAATAATCAGTAAGAAAACAATATCAATCATTGGAGTCAAATCGAGCTTCGGCTCTTCGACGGTTCCCGTTTTTAAGGGCATTCTTAATATCCTGAAACTGAATTCATATACCACAATTCCACAAGTAAAATATTTTTGGAATTGGCGTGGGGGATCGTGTCTCGCTTATGATACGGACCGATTATATATGTCGTTGAAACTCCGTCGATTTAATGGAATGCTACAGCTGCATTCTTTCTGAAAGACAGGATTATACTCTATTCAAAGATTCGTATCTGTTTCAACATCTGATAATATTCCAGCTTCCACACAGGTTTAGTACATTTTATCACTATGGAAACTGTGCCCCGTTGGCTTTAATAACATTATTACGAATCTTAACAAGCGCGCAGTCAATAAATTATGCGGTGTTCCGGAATATTTATATCGGCCAATATAGTCAGAAGTTATTTTCTTGTCAGATGTTAAGTAAATTCATAAACAGGACGATCGAAAATGTTTCTACCGAGAGGTTACCTTATTTAGGATCAATCTCTCTCAGCTTCAGTCATGTCAGCCAATTTCCAGGTAAAATTCTTTTACTCTTCAATTCACTAAGCTTAGATGCACCGTTCGTAGCAATCGCCTGGCTTTGGTGTTTTTCAGTATTGTACTCCACAAAAATTGATTTCTCGCATTATTTTATCTTATTCAGTGTTACATGGTTAGCCTATTTGGGAGACCGGTTGCTGGATAGTTTACGTATACCTGATGTCCCTGATAAAACGCCGCGGCACCGTTTTACTTCGGAATACTTCCCGCCATTATTTGTCTGTTGGGTTATACTGGCATTCATCTCGGCGATTTGTTTATTTTACTCCCTGACAACAACTGAACTGGTTTGGGGCTTTAGCTTATTTTTTGTTCTGTCAATTTACTTCCTGAGTTGTTTTTATCTTCCCGGATTTGGCAGGGGTGTTCTCCCCAGAGAGCTTCTGGTGGGTTTGTTTTTTTCAGTAGCAACTCACTTCTTCATATGGACACAGATCCATGCTTGGGATTATAGCTTTATCTGGTCATTTTTTAGTTTTCTCGTTTTATGCACACTAAACTGTCTTTGTATCTCTCGTTGGGAATATCAAACTGACAGACAAGCCGGCGAAGTATCGTTTTTTACAAGACATCCGGATCTAATATTTCAAGTCCCATATTTGCTGGCGGGTTTCTTCCTCTTCCAGATAGTCATCTGTAGTTGTGTGATCCCTATGAGTTCCCTGCCAGTGTTCGAACTATCGATGGTCTCAAGCAGTTTGATATTATTAATGCTTGATCGGAGTTCGATAAATTATCGTCTTAAACCAGTGTTAGCCGATTGCGCATTACTCACACCCTGTATCTTTTTGAGCTTCCAGATATGAATTTTGACCGAGTTGCTCCCTGGTTTGAGCGATTGGAAAAAATTGTTTTTGGGGATCAGATGCAGGTTTGTAGAACCGCGTTTCTTTCCGACCTGCCAGCGATTAAAAAAGCCGCTCTGATTGGAGAAGGGAATGGAACCTTCCTGGCTCAATTTCTGAAACACTGTGACTGTGAAGAGATTCATTACATCGATTCCAGTAAAAAAATGTTAGATCTCGCTCAAAAACAGTTCCAAATGAATGTATTTCCCGGCTTAGAGAGAATGGTATTTTACCACCTTGATTTATCTCTCGATGTGATGCCCGATCAAAATTATGATTTGGTAGTAACTAATTTCTTCCTTGACGTCTTCAACGGGGCAACTCTGAATAACGTTGTATCAAAGATTGCCTCAGCCTGTACTCGGGATGCTCACTGGTTATATGCGGATTTTCAGGTTACTGGAAATCGATTTCAACGGTGCCGCGCGATCGCATGGGTGAAAACAATGTATTTATTCTTCAGATTAGCCGCTGACATTCAAACAATGAAGTTGACTAATCCTTCAGCATTGCTCGATCGCAATGGCTTTCAGATAAAATGGTTTAAAGAGTTTGATAACGGATTGATGCGAGCTGAAATAAGGCAAAGAAAAGACGAATTTGTCAGAGATGCTGGTCTATTCTGATAATTTTTTTAGAAATGAAAAGTCAATGCTGCAGATCAGTAAAAAGATAATCTGAAACAACGAAGAGAGACCTTCTATGTGCACATCAGATATCTCAATATGGTAGTCTTCCAACTTTCGAATGATCCAGTAAATTAATAATGCAGCAGCGAATAAACCCAGCAAAAAACGTACTGGAGAAAACCAGGTTCCTGCCAGAAGTAATGGAATTAATATTGTACTGGCATAACTGAGCTGTTTAGTTGTTAATGGATATTTGGGATTTGCCCATCGCGCTGAATCATCATTTGCTTCAACAAAGCAGATAGAGAAGGGGATAAACCAGATTCCTAATGAAATTGAGATGACAATTAAAATGCATGGTTCCAGGAATGTAACAGAGTCTGCGAGCAAATGATAAAGAAGGCCCATTCTTAGTAGCATCAGTGTAATGGTCAAAACAAAAATGTTGCTTGAGGAACCCGCTGACGACGAAGGGATGAGTAATTCGCGACTTTGAGGGATTGCCTCAGGTGTAAATGTACGTAGGCAGAGCAATTCCAGTGAGCCGATCATGAGGATGGCTATATATAATGGCCAAAAAAACTGGACGATTATTAACAGAACCGTCAAAAGAATCGCTAAGCTGATACCAGCAGCTGGAAGAAACAGTGTACTACGTGTTCTGATTTTGTGTTGGCGATCTGACTGGATGTTAACTAACGGAATGCGAATAAACCGCTGCAATGCTTCAAAATAAGCGAAAAGAAAATCGATCCAGTCAGTTTCATTCTGATTTCTGAAACCTGAATGATGGTCATCGAAAGGCGAATCTCCAGAAGAGTTTGTGGCATTCATACTTAAATTGAGTTTTCTCGAATGAGTATGTTCTGACAGGTGAGACGCTGTTTCATAAAATACAATATGATTTTAATGATCATTCTTTGACTGTAAAGCACCGCGCATGCACAAGGCCCTCCTGAAAGGAAGGCCTTGTAAGTGATGCGGTGTATTAGTTTTTATTTGGTTGCATAACGCAGATCCATCAGCATCTGTGTAATACGAACTGCAGTTTCCTGAAGTTGGTATTTTTCACGAGTTTCACATCGTGAAATTTTATCGTGAACCTGGAACCAGCTTTCAAACAATTCTGAACTTTTTGATCGGACCAGAGCAGTTGATGCTGGCTGCATCAGGATGAGCCGATGTAGTTCATGGGCAGTGTTAGAAAAGTCTCGAATGGAATTCTGAGTAGATTGTCTAAAAGAAGGAGACTCTGTTGCGAGCCACTGCTCAGCAATCACAGAGAGCTGAGTGCTCTGAGTTTCCAGAGCAACAATCAGTTTCGCCAGATCAATACTTTCTGAGGGCTGTTCGATTCGCAGGGAAATCCGCAACGTATTGATTGAATTGTCAACCTTGTCCAGAAGTTGAAGAGCGGCGGGGCTTTCAACCGTGTGAAACATAGCCGAGAAATCTTTCCATGATTGTTCAATATAAGAGAAAGAGGTAATCAGATTATTCGTGGATTCATTATGGTTGACCGTATCAATCAGGTTTTCGACAGTTCCATAAAATTCGTCGGAAGTCGCAATATAATTTGCAGGTGGCAGGCTGATTAACAACCGCAGTGTTGCTCTACGATAAAATTCATCAACATCACGTTTGAGCGCTTCTGTCAAGTGAGCGATTTCCTGCATATTCGCTCCATCTTGGGGTAACCATAATAATTCCTGGATGGAGCGGTCCTGTTGTACGACTCGTTGAATGCCACGACTTAAAATCCGATTGTGATAGGGTCGCAGCCGAGTTGCAAACGAATTCCAGGAGTCACGAAAAGCCAGATACTCGCGTTTGATTACATCATAGCTTTGTCGATCGATGATCAAATTGGAAACCTGAATCATTCGTTGCTCTACCTCTTGGCCTGCTCTCACCAGCTCAAATTTCTGAGGCTCACGCGAAAGCTCAATCTCAATATCTTCTACTAGGATTCCCAGAGCGTTTGAAAGTGCAGAGGTTTGAGTCAGTAGTTCCGTTCGTTTCAGCTGAGGTCCAGTCTGAAGTAAATCGCCCAGCTTACGGTCTGCCAGATTCATTCTTGCAATCAGACTCTGAGACTCCCGGTCCAGTCCGCGTACGTTTTCCAATTGCAATGAGACGACTCTCCAGAGTTGATCAATTTCCCCATATTCAGCAGCAATTTGATTTAAATCACTGGTGCGGTTTACTCGATCTACCAGGATTGAAGCACGTGCTCTTACTTTGAGAACATCTGCAACGTACTCTCTAACGCCAGGAACTTGATACATAACTCGATTCAAGCTGAGGGCAAGAGCCGAACTGTCTTTGGAGAATTCATCCAGTGTCTTGCGGACTTCATTGATATTAATCCGTGATGAATTCAACTGCGGAGCGGGGGGTAGGTATAAACCAGAAGGTTTGTATTCCCGATCACGAGTCGCTAGTTCAGATTTCTCTAACAGGCGAAGCAAATCATTGACTAATTTGCTGTTTCCATCGTTGGGTGATTGCGCTTGGGCGGTTTGATTTAAACAGGTTAGTGTGAGGCCTGATACCAGAAGTATAACCATCATCTGGGGACCAAAGGACTTGAAGTCCTTCCGAAGCTTGTGATTACTAATAGTGTGGCGGAAGCGGGAATACATTCACACAATCCTTTCTCGTGAATTCTACGGCTTGACCAACAAGTGGATTCCTTGACGATCACTTAGTCGATGTTGTGTAAAGACCGAGCATGAAAAAAACGCTCGAAACAATGGGGCCCTATCAAAAACTAAAACTTCAAAACGATGTGTAAGCGGTTGCCGGGGAAGAAACCCTTTAGGAAAAGAAGAATCTAATCGTTCTGAACCAACATATCAGGCGGCGAAGTTTACTGGTTTTAGAATTTACGTCAAGACCATGCTCAGATGTAATCATCCGTTGGTCTTAATAGTTCTTGATTCGTCATTCAAACCGAGATTACCATCAACAACTTGGAGCTTCGGGCGGCCATGGCGGAGTTTGTTGGTCAGGGTGTGTTTTTGGGTTGTTTCGCGCACGAATCAAATATTAGTGTAATCATAAAATGGACGACAAATGATTTGGTCCATTGTAATTATGGGCACGTTTAGATTTATGTTGTCAATGTTACACTTTTGAGTATAGGTTTGAATCATCTGTTTGTGTGGCCGGAAATTTGTAAGTGTAATAATTATAGGAGCATAAGGGTTATGTTGTCTGAGGGAAATGTATTTGGCACGATGAATGCTATAACTTCTGATCAGCCACTTAAACAATAACTAGATGACATCATTATGATTCTTTTATGTGATGACTATTGATGATCAGCAATAACAGGAGGGTTTGGAATGTTGGTATTAACTAGAAAACGAGATGAAGTAATTCAAATTGGTGACAATATCGTTATCAAGATATTAAAGACAGGTAAAGGGGCAATCAAAATTGGTATTGATGCTCCTGGTGATATTCGAGTCATTCGCGGTGAGCTACTGGAAACTGAAAAGCAAACGGAGGCAGTGGAGTCGCCGGACTCGGCACAAAGAAAACAAGGATTGAGTGCACAATGTGCATAGCAAACTGAATTGTTGGAACGGGGCATACTATGTGAGCCGTTAAATATTTCTATTTAAGAATTCCGTTAAGCCATCATAGAGGAAGTTGATAGGCCGGACTTAATAACCGCATTGCGGTTGATATCGGAGGGGATCATGAACCGATCACAATTCAACTATACACAGACTGAAACTATTAATTCTGCTCGACTTTTTGTCTGGAGTATAGTGATTCTATTGACAGCTGTTTTTCTGTCAGGATGCACTACTCTTTCACACGCTGCAGAATATGACCCATATCAGAAGCAGTTCAATCAAAATGATTCTGGGCATGCCTTTGAACGCGACCGACTCAATTATGGTCAGGATTCACTCGCACCTTCTTACAAAAACAGTCGACGTCATCAACGGTTTCGTCCTGTTTCTGATGAAAATCGATTTGATGACTATGAACTCAGACTGAAGCAGCTGTTGTCGGAAGAATCTCAAATTAATGAGCGTCCTGGAAACCAATACAACTCGTTCTCTGGAGATCGATTCGATGCCGGTCAGAGACGTCAAAGTCGTGAGAGATTCGATGACAACATCGACAGTCAAAAATTGCGCGAGCTGATTAGAGAACTGCAACAGAGGAGTATGCCGCAGTATGATCGAGATCGATATGAAACAGAATTTCCAAAGCAGTATCCTGTTGATCCAAATCAGGAACTTAGAAATAAAATTTCTCAACGATACTCCAGTCCCTCAGTAATCGGTACATTACAGAATCTGGATTCACAAAGAGCTTACTCGTTTTACCTGGAGGTGAACCGAATGATCGATTCACATCATGTCCAGCCGCCTTCTTACGATGTTAGAACCAGAAAATCACTTCAAAATCTTATTTTTTCAGTGGAAAATCAGAATTTCATTAATGCCAATCGAGTTGCAGCATCACCAGAACAGATTCGTATGGCTCAGCAAAGCTGGCAGCAGCTGATGAACCAGAATCCTGCTCAAAATGCACAGGACTCAGTGACTGTAATGCGTCAGGCCGCTGACATAGCAGGTAGTCAATTGAGAATGCAGGCAACGGGTGTGATTTATGAATTTGCGTATGGCTCCCTGGAGGCTCTGGATAAACACTCCCGTTTTGAATTTACGCCCAGTTCCTCAGGTCCCCGCGTTGATGCGGGCGAAAATAGGGTTGTAGGCGTGGGTGTTCAGCTGAAGACGCATCAGGATGGAGCTGTCATCCTGAGAACATTGAATGGAGGAGCAGCACAAAAAGCAGGACTGCAAAGAGGAGATGTGATCGTTGGAGTCAATCAGAGAAACTTAGCTGGACTTTCTCTGGACGAGGTTGCAAATCTGATTACCGGTCCAACTGGTTCCTCGGTTGTCATTGATGTTCGTAGAGAGGATAGAAACGCCCGAGTGAATCTGAATCGTCAGGCAATTCGTATTACAAATATCAGTGAAGTCAAAATGGTTGATGCACAACAAAAGATTGGACTCATCCGGCTTGAAAAATTTGGAGAAGGTGCCGTTCAGGAATTAGATCGAGCTTTATGGAGCCTGCATCAACAGGGAATGAAGTCCCTGGTATTCGATTTGAGAGGGAATCCGGGTGGATTACTGACTGAGGCCATTTCGATTTCAAATCGATTTGTCCCCTCTGGTAAAATCGTTTCAACACGGGGACGGAACCAGAGTGATAATACGATGGAGTCAGCGACACATGATCAAACCTGGAAAATGCCACTTGTTGTTTTAGTCGATGGTGATAGTGCAAGTGCCAGTGAAATATTTGCTGCTGCTGTTCAGGAAAATCGACGAGGGCTGATTGTTGGTAGAAAAACTTATGGGAAGGGCACCGTACAGACTCATTTTCCACTGCAATCGGTTGCCGGAACTTTCTGGTTAACCACAGCCAAGTTTTATTCTCCAACGGGACGAGAGATGGCGGGTGTCGGAGTAAATCCGGACGTGACCGTGAAGATGAGCGCACGTGAACTGGAAGAAATAGGACCCGTCGACAGGGACCTGGAGGCTGGTGTAAGCACTATTTTAAGCCATAAACCAGGCGAACTTGTTAATAATGTGTCTGGCAGACAACAAGTCCGCCCAGCACAATTTCAGTTTTCGGGTTAATTTGAAGTTTCTAGATAATCAAGTATTAACTTGTTCCTGATAAAATAAAGACTCTCGTATTCTACTGGATTTGATACAAAGCAAATTGCTTTTCCGGTTGCCCCGGGTATCAAAGCTTGTAAGATGCGAGAGTTTTTTTATTAATATCCGGATACCCAGAATCGATTATTCAATTAACCAATTTGAGATTTATGATGAAATGTGAAATTTCGCGAAATATCCAGGCAGCTGCCAATCTGATTCAAAATGGAGAGCTGGTAGCTTTTGCCACAGAAACGGTATATGGACTTGGGGCCAATGCACTGAATACCAGAGCAGTAGCACAAATATTTGCTGTTAAACAAAGACCGCACTTTGATCCTTTAATAGTACATATTGCGAACACTGATCAACTGGATGAACTCACTTCGGAATTTTCATTAACGGCAGAAAAACTGGCATCTACGTTCTGGCCAGGTCCTTTGACACTGGTGTTACCGAAAAAAAAAGTCGTTCCCGATCTGGTAACGTCTGGACTGGATTCAGTTGCCATTCGTATTCCTGCTCACCCAGTTGCCAGAAGATTACTGGAATTAACTCAATTGCCAATTGCGGCACCCAGCGCTAATAAATTTGGACGCCTCAGTCCAACGCGAGCTGTCGATGTCGCTGAGCAGCTCGGCGACGAAATCAAACTAATTCTGGATGGTGGACCTTGTACCGTTGGAGTGGAATCCACAGTCATTCAGTGTACGGGTGAGGATCCAGTTCTGCTCAGGCCTGGGGGAATTTCACTCGAAGAAATACAAGCATGTATCGGAGAGATTCGGTTGGCAGAAATCAAAGATTATGCCGAAGCGAATTCACAAGTCAGTCCAGGGATGTTGCCAAAGCATTATGCTCCAAGAACTCGATTAGTCATCGTTGATCATCCGGAACAACTGCCTGAAGCTGGGGCACTTGGCGTCTTGAGTCTCTACCCTCTTGAGCAAACAGAATTCAGAAATTGCGAGTTTTCAGCTCAACAGATTTTATCTCCTTCGGGAGACCTGAGTATAGCTGCTGCCAATTTCTTTGCAGCACTCAGAAAATTAGATGTATCGGGAATTGATCAGATAGTTGCATTAAGGCTACCAGAGACGGGGCTGGGAAGAACAATCAATAACCGTCTCGAACGAGCAGCGGCATCTTAATTAAAAGATTGTAGCCTCATGTTTTCGATAGTCTAGAATGCACTGGTTCAGTGTTGCAAAAAACTGATCCCTTTGAATCGGTTTTGTTGCGTAACTGTCACAGCCTGCTGCCAGGCATTCTTCACGGGCACCACTCATCGTATGAGCCGTCAAGGCAATAACAGGATAAAGATAACCCTGTGATCGGAGTTGTTTTGTGGCTGCAAATCCATCCAGTTCTGGCATCTGCATGTCCATGAGAATAGCATCGTACGGCGAGCTGGCTTCCAAAGCATCCAGAGCTTTCTTGATGGCAATCAAGCCATTTTCGGCTATTGTAACAGTATTACCAGATTTTTTTAATAAGTAACTGATCAGTTTCTGATTATCGATTCCGTCTTCAGCCAACAAGATGTTGTAATTCATCTCCGCGAAGTTAGATTCAGTAGTTTGATTTAATGTACTTTTACATTCAGTTTCAAACGTTCTTTGGTCGACAAGTTCCTTTTCCTGACATCGCCCCGTTTTGACAGTCACTGAGAAAGTAGTTCCGTTACCATATTCACTTTTAACAGAGATTTCTCCACCTAGAATATGGGTCAGACGCTTGCAGATTGTCAGGCCCAGCCCTGTTCCTCCATATTGCCGTGTAGTAGAGGAATCTGCCTGCATGAAAGGCTTGAACAGACGCGAGATCTGTTCGCCCGTCATTCCAATGCCGGAATCAATCACATCAAATTGGATCACGGGTTCGTCAGTATCAATCGATGATGCTGCGACAATCAGTTGTACCTGACCTTGTCTGGTGAACTTGATAGCGTTGCTCAACAGGTTAATCAGAATTTGACGAATTCTGACAGGGTCGCTCTGAATCCAGCGGGGAATGGATCCATCAATCAAGACAGTGAGATCAAGTCCCCGGTCGATTGCTCGGATTTCCATTAACGTTTTTACATCATCCAGTAACTCAATCAGTGAGCAATGAATAGCTTCCACTTCCAGTTTGTCGGCTTCAATTTTTGAAACGTCAAGAATGTCGTTGATCAATTCCAGTAGGTACTCACCGTTTTTCTTAATCGTATCAATATGTCGATTCATTTCTGGGTCATCATTGTGCTGTCTCATAATTTCCGCAAAACCCAGAATTGCTGTCATTGGTGTTCGTATTTCATGACTCATATTTGCCAGAAATGAACTCTTAATCTGACTTGCTTTTTCCGCGTCCTGTTGTGCAATGACCAGGTCTTCGACCATGCGATTAAAAGCTTCAGCGAGTTTTCCGATTTCGTCTTGTGAATCAATAGAGATTCGGTGGTCCACATTACCTGATGCTATAAGTTCTGCACTCTGTGATAGTTGCAGGATTGGAGAGACAATTCCACGCGAAATCATCCAGACAAGTAACAGGCCGAAAAATGTTCCCAAACATGCTAAGATCCCGATTACCAATTTAGCTGATTGGATAGACGAATCCGCATGATGAGTCGTTTTTACAGTTTTTAAATGTACGAGAGTGTGAGCCTGATTCTGTAGTAAAGCATCAATCGAGTCCAGATTCTGTTCAAAAGTGCTTAATAAGTCATCGATTTCATCAGTGATTTTGACGACTTGATTTCCGTAAGCAGTTGCCTGCGAAAATTTTTCATCAATTATCTTTATCCTCTTAAGCTCTATGCGATTCGAAATAATATCGAGATATTGGGCTTCAAACAGCTTAAATTTCTGTTCCGCGTCGAAAATACGTGAAAGTAATGTTTGATTCCGTTTTACAATATATTCTTCTATCGAGCCGAAAGCGATATTCAGGTATTTTTCCATTTTATGGGTTGCTTCTGCTTTTTTAATTCCCTCATCAGACTGATCGTCATTTGACTTCAGTCGCTCGCGGTCTATCAACTGATTGATTATACTGACGTGGTTTATAAAAACATTTAGAGCAACATCTCGTCTATCAGATAGGTCGATAATTTGTGAGGCCATCTGATTATATTTTTCATAAAGCGACGAGATCTTATTTCTTAATAGCAGTTCATCATTCGATTTTGCCAGTCTCTGATAACGTAAATAATTATCAGTGAATCCATCTCGAGAATTAATCAGTTTTGAGAGATGTTTCTGGTCTCTGTCACGAACGTAATCTAGTACTGCGCGGGCGATTTCTCCGGCTTTGATCTCCATTTCGAGAATGGCTTCTTCGAGAGGTTCATCTACATTTACCAGTTGCGATATGTCCTGATTTATGAGTGAAATCTGGAACCAGGTTACCATCCCACTGATAACCTGAATCAACACAAGTAGGCCAAAGGCAAATTTGAGGCGATCTGAGATCGACCATTTGCGCAATTTGGAAGAAATGATAGGAAATGACTTAGAGGTTTTCATTGCTTTGCTGGAGAAACGAATTATGTGACTTGGATACAGAATGAGGAATGATGCGGGAGTATATACAATCAGACAACCGGTCTGCGGAAAAGCCTTCACTTCTACATACCAGAGTAGAGGTAAACCCCTCCTTAAAACTGTATGCTAAAAAAAATCGTGATGATTTAAGATCTATATATCATCACGAAAAAATGGAATTTGATTTGGGAAAATATGATGATTGCAGGTTGAAGTGATCGTAACAGCCAAGCCACGTATCGAATTCGATGCTGATATGAGGATTTTTCAATCGATTAGATCTCGATGAAATAAAAAACGCCAGCACCGTTCAGAGGGGGGTGAACGATACTGGCGGTCAACAAAAATCTGGTTTTCCAATTGAAATACTGGAGTGATCCGAGTCCGAGATTTTATTCGGCAAAATATAAACACAGGAGTCAGATCGTATCGGCCTCAATTTCAACCAGATAGATTCAAAGTTGCTTGCTCTTGAGAGGTAACTTAGTCGTGAGTCTGATAATTTCCAGCTAGCACTAAACTAGATATAGTTGTTATCAGGTCAGTATAAGTTATCGTATTGTTCTTGAGGTAATCCCTACAAGAAATAGAAAATCGACTTTTAAATCGATTGTCAATGATTCCCGGGTCATTACAGGGTTGACGATTATGACGATATTCTGGCAGTTGAACCGTTGAAGTCAAAGCATGCAATTTGTATTCAGGCTCGCACAAGACAGTGGGATCTGATTTCTGCCGCTATTTCGCTGAGTGGCAGAACTTTATCGGCCAGTCCAGAACCGACGACAGCAGCAGGCATTCCCCAGACTACACTTGATGCTTCGTCTTGCGCAATGATCGTACCACCAGAACGCGCGATATCGAAACTGCCTTCAATTCCATCCTCTCCCATTCCAGTTAGCATAACAGCTAGTGTAGCACATCCAAAATGTTCTGCAGCTGACCGGAATAACGGGTTCACAGAAGGTCTGCAAAAATGCTCAGGTGGATCTTGACTTATTAGTGTAACTTTTTGTCCATTTTGTTCGCCAATGAGAAGATGACTGCCACCTGGGGCAACATATGTTTTGTGCGACTCGAGTGGTTCGTTATGTTTGGCTTCAACAGTTGTTCGACCGCTGTCCTTCTGAATATGTGCGGCCAGGATTTCTGTAAATCCTGGAGGCATATGTTGTACTATGAGAATCGGGATTGGTAGGTCAATTGGAATCTGCGGTAATAGTTCGGCCAGTGCTTTTGGCCCACCCGTGCTGGTTCCAATAACAAGGACCTCCGGCTGTTTATAAAATTTGATGTTTTTACTGAATAAAGTCTTTTTTTGTGTATTAGTTTTGTTTGTTTTATACTGATTCGTGACATGAATTTCAGAAGTGGGTATAGTTTTTCTGAGCTTTGTGCTCTTTGAACCAACACCTTTAATCATCATGACCAGTTCCTGGGAGAGCACACGAATGCTTTCAGCGGCACTGGAAGTTTGTGGCTTTGCTACACATCCGACAGCACCCAGAGAAAGCGCTTTAACGGTCGTTTCTGCACCTTTAGATGTTAAGCCACTTGCCATTATGACTGGGATATCGGGAAATCGTTTTTGAATTTCCTTGAGTGCTGTCAATCCATCCATCACAGGCATTTCGACATCTAATATTACGACGTCAACGGGATGTGACTTCATCCAGCTCAGCGCGCATTCCCCATTCATTGCTGTACCGGCAACTAAAATATCAGGATCTTGCTCAAGTGCTTTGGAAATCAAACCACGAATGACTGCTGAATCGTCGACTACTAGAACGCGGATAGGGGCAGATGACATGGTAACTTCCTTGTGTTTAACAAACTCAAATAGGTTTGACGTATAGGAAAGGGATCGTAGAGTTGCTGGTTTTGTTGAAACCTGATCACTCTATAATAGGATAGGTCAGATAATTCACACCGGTGAAATTGTCATTCTTTTTTTGAAAACTAATCGGTGACAGATGCTGGAACAGTTCCTTCGTTCGTTATAATCGGACTGTCGATGAGAAATATTTTTAATGCGTATTTTCATGTTCACTGGTTTGCCCAGCGAGCATACTCCAATTTAGGAACACCCATGTCGGTTCATCCTCAAGTAGCCCAATATCTGGAAGAAGTTTCAAAAGTAGACTTACCATCCTTCGAAGAGATGACTCCGGAATTCATACGGAGTACGCTCACCCCATCTCCAGATCCTCATATTCCATCCAGCAGCATTAAGGATCGACTAATTCCGGTGAATGCTACGGAAATACCAATTCGAATCTATACGCCACCTGAAGTTGACACAATGGGGAGGGTCGAATTGCCTGCCCTTGTTTTCTTCCATGGTGGAGGCTGGGTGATGGGTACCTTAGATGCCTATGATGGCTTATGTCAGGATTTGGCCGGCACCGCAGGCTGTAAAGTGATTTCAGTGGATTATCGTATGGCACCGGAGTTCACCTACCCCGTTCCATTTGAGGATGCTTATTCAGCCACTGAGTGGATTTCAGCACATGCCAGTGAACTAGGCATTGATCGTAACCAAATAGCCGTTGGCGGTGATAGTGCCGGTGGAAACCTTGCAACTGCAGTTGCGCTAAAAGCAAGACAGTCAAAATCGTTGGATCTGGTTTATCAGCTACTGGTTTACCCTGTGACAAACTACCAGTTTGATACAGAATCATACCAGAGTTTTGGTACTAATTACTTTCTGACAAAACGAGCGATGGAATGGTTTTGGGATCAGTATCTGCCCGACGAATCTGCAGGTAGGGAAATCTATGCTTCACCACTCCGCTGTAAAGATCTGGCTGGAATGCCAGACGCGCTCGTAATTACCGCCGGGTATGATCCACTTTATTCTGAGGCGGTTCAGTATGTCGAAATGTTGCGAAAATCTGCTGTGAATGTGGAACATTTAAATTATGAAGATATGATCCATGGCTTTTTCAGACGATCGGATTTATACGATCGTGCTTTTGAGGCAGTACAAGCTGCGGGACAGAAAATGAAACAGATATATTCTCGCATATAAATTGTTTGGGGAGCATTTCATGCTTCTGCAGCAATTTGATGTAAGCGCCCCGCGATCAGGATTTGCAGAATAAAGCAGCAAATCAGGCTCAAATAAAACGCAGGCAAAAGTATACCAGCTTCTCCGATCGTTTCTTTAAACATGAGATAGAAAAGATGTAAAAGTGGTGTTGCGCAAAATTCCACAAGGATAAATGTGCCAATAGCTAACGCCAGTGCTCCCCAACGTACCACTAGTGAATAGTAAGTTAATAAATGTAAAAATACGCAGAACTGGATGATTATCAGAGGAACCAGTGAGTATAGTCCAGAGCTAGTAAGATAAGTTATACTTTCTGGCACGATTAACATTACCATGGTGATACTGAGACTAACCGGTATCAGGGAAAGTAAGATCCCACCAATTTTCTCATAGGCGATCCGAAACAGTGAACATGGCAGAATAGACAGGAGTGGAATCATTTTTTGAATACGCTCTTCTCGAAAGATCCGTGAAGTAAAGATTGTGCACTCTATAACAAAGCTTACGAGCAGCAACAAGAAAGAGGCACTTACCAACTCCTTCCATGTGAATATCTGAATTGAGTTAGAAGTGGTAAATTGAGCGACTAATATTCCTCCGCCTACCACGATGAGAACCAAAGTTGGATACAGAACCAGTTTCAGCAGACTTGCTTTCATACCACCACCAGAGAACTGGTACTCTTTCCAGACAAATGGATTGGTTCCAGGCCGTAAATTCATTAAGCGTTTCAGTGATTGTTTTTTTCTACTTCTGGATTCTTTGATAGTTGTCCTATCAGTATAAAAATCAAATACGAACCAGGCTGTAATAAAGAACAAAA
The DNA here is from genome assembly GCF_007746795.1 of Gimesia algae. Lineage (NCBI taxonomy): Bacteria > Pseudomonadati > Planctomycetota > Planctomycetia > Planctomycetales > Planctomycetaceae > Gimesia > Gimesia algae. The sequence goes on along the minus strand of NZ_CP036343.1, from coordinate 7,712,118 downwards.
TTCCCAATGAAACGTTACTGATGACTTGTGAGCTCAGAATAGAGTCTGAAAACCCTGTTGTCAGAATGTGCTTGATTTGTTCAATCACAGAATGTTCCTGACTGATTTCATATAAATACCTGCTGCTACTGGAAATAGAGTCGGTTAAAGAGAGGTATCCACGTGCTTGAAGATTGATCGTGAGATGATATTAAAGTGTTGGAAAAATGAAGTAGAAAAAAAGTGCAGTAAGCACGAGGGCAATCGCTTCGCCAGATCTTTTCGCATAGACAGAGCAGAGTAAGGCAAAGTTAGAAATCAGAATAATATACCCAATCATGGCAGCAAGTGTTGCATATATTTGTAGTGGAGTGATTCCTCCTAATGAAACTGAAAGCAGCAAAAAAGGAAGCTGTCCCATTAAAAGCAAAATCACACGCAATGCCCTTACGCTGGATTTACCAGCTAATAGTGCAAGGGCATTGATCCCGGCCAACTTTAAGAGGGGCAGCGTCTCTTCTTCTTTTTCTTCTGTGATTGCCGTGGAGAAGAATCCAATCCCAGCCAATGTTACCAGCCAGAAATTGAGCCAGATAATTTTAGTAAAAAAATCCAGACCAGGCGCACCAACCCTAGAACTGGTAAACCAGGAAGAGTAGAGGATACAGAACACGATTCCAATACAGGCAAAGCGAAGCAGGTGTGTTTTTTTCTCTCGCGTATCTTTCTTCAACGCAAAGCTGGCAAAAATTAATGATCCTCTCAAGATTCACCTGTTTCCTCAAGATATTTTAGAGTACTTAACTGCCGCGATCAGACAATGGAAGATCAAGTGAATATAAAATCAGACCCTCTTTCTTAAATATTTCAGGTGTCTCCGGAAACAACGAGTCTGGAATCTTAGCAAATACGAGTAATTTTCCTTGATGATCAGGCCAGTTGAAATTCTGATTTACCTGATCTGAAGTCACATTCAGTGATGTCTGTACAAGTATTGGAAAAAACTGTTCAAAAGCGAGTTCCTGCTTTTGATCTGTTGGTCTGACATGAGAAAAACTGTTTTGTTCAAAAGATTCATCCCATCTTTCGATACTACGAGAGCCGATGGAAGTAAATGATCCATCAGTATGTCACAATTCCAGATTCCATGTCCTGATCTCTTCAGGATTACAGTTTACAGAATCCAGTATGCAAATTAAAAAGGAAGACATAAAATAAACTGAGTGCTTAATATACTTAAACCCATGTCGTAAAAGTGTTTTTAACGATTTAAATTCAATTCGGGAAAGTGTCTCTTCAATGATTCGAACAAAAATAAGGTCGGCGCTGCATACTTCTCAACCAGGAGAAACGATTAAGGTTTGTGGCTGGGTTCGTACGCGTCGAGATTCCAAATGCGGATTTTCTTTTGTTGAATTGAATGATGGCAGTTGTATGTCCAACTTGCAGATTGTGATTGATCAAAATGTTCCGGACTATGAAAAACTGATTAAAGATGTCTCCACCGGTAGCAGCCTATCGGTGACAGGTAAAGTGATTGAATCACCTGGAAAAAATCAGAGAATTGAATTACATGCAGAGTCATTCTATCTCTATGGCACTGCTGATCCCGAAACGTACCCCCTACAGAAAAAACGGCACAGTTTTGAGTTTTTGAGAGAAATTGCTCATTTACGTCCACGCACAAATACTTTTGGCGCAATTACAAGAGTCAGGAATGAAGCGGCAACTGCCATTCATCGTTTCTTTCAGTCGCGGGGTTTCGTCTACATCCAAACCCCCATCATCACTACCAGTGATTGTGAAGGAGCAGGAGAGATGTTTCAGGTGACAACTCTCAATTTAAATCGACTGGCTCAAGTCCAGACAGAGATCGATTTTTCGCAGGACTTTTTTGGAAAAGCAGCATCCCTGACTGTCTCTGGGCAATTGGAGGCAGAAATATTTGCCACATCCATTGGTGAATGTTACACATTTGGCCCCACTTTTAGGGCTGAGAATTCAAACACGACTCGTCATTTAGCTGAATTCTGGATGATTGAGCCCGAGATGCCCTTCTACGATTTGCAGGATAATATGGCGCTTGCAGAGAGTTTTGTAAGAACCGTTATCGGTGATGTTCTGAAAAATTGTGCAGAGGATATGGAATTCTTTAATCAAAGGATCGATAAAACAACTCTCGAGACCTTGCGGAATATCACGGAAAATGAATTTATCCGCATTCCGTATACTGAAGCAATTGAGATAGTAAAGTCCAGCGGAAAAAAATTTGATTTTCCCATTGAATGGGGCAGTGATATGCAGTCTGAGCATGAACGGTTCCTGACGGAAGAACATTTTAAGCAGCCTGTGATCGTCTATAACTATCCTAAAACAATTAAACCATTTTATATGCGCTGCAACGATGATGGCAAAACAGTTTGTGCAATGGACGTGCTTGTTCCGGGAGTTGGAGAAATCATCGGCGGTAGTCAACGGGAGGAACGCTACGATATCCTGATAGATAGAATGAAAGAAGGTGGCTTGAATCCAGAAGAATACTGGTGGTACACCGATCTACGAAAATATGGAACGGTACCACATTCAGGCTTCGGGCTGGGCTTCGAACGCCTCATTCAGCTAATTACGTCGATGACAAACATCAGAGACTGCATACCATTTCCCAGAACTCCTAAAAATGCAGAGTTTTAGGAAAACCAGGTGGTCAAAATTCTTTAAGGGCTTAACAAATACTGCTTAAACCAATTAACAACTGCCTTACTGGCACGGTTTTGGTCTTCACCTTTAAAGCCGTGAGCGGCGTCCTTAATCACAATCAGTTCAGCTGGAACATTTTGTTCCTCGAACTGCTTCATGATATTCTTACTGTGGCTGATCGGGACCAGTTTATCCTGGTCTCCATGTATCAACAGTGTTGGCGGATCATCTGGCGTGACGTGAAGCAGAGGAGAAAAGTCATCTGCCAGATCCGCTTCAAACTGCAGAGCCGGGAAGCGATGATAATAGGGTGATTTGTTATCCACAAATTCTCGTATATCTGTCGGTGGGTAATAAGCGGCGACTGCTGCTACCTGGTCACTGATTTTTAAAATCGGGTCTTTTGCATTAGGGTCCCCTTGATCAGATGTCGTCCCGAGTACTAAAGAAAGATGTCCGCCCGCACTTCCTCCCCAGACTCCGAGTTGGTTCGGATTAACGCCATATTCCTGTGCATGCTGTCGAATGAAACGGACACTGCGTCGAACGTCTTCTACCACTTCCGGGATTTTGAATTTTGGGCTGCTTCCATGCCTGACGCAGAATACGGTAAATCCTTCTTCTAATAGTGAATTAAACCAACCCAGCATGTTTTGAGGTTCCGTCCATCTTGAGTACCAGCCGCCACTTACCATGAATAACACGCCCGCTCCATTGGGATTCTGAGGTTTAAAAACGTCAAACGTCAATGCCATTCCAAATTTGTGACCATAGACAACATCTGGAATAATATTAACTTTTTCCTCCGCACAAGCCGAATGTCCGGGGAGCAGCGTCAGAACCAGAAATACACAAGATATAGTAGTTTTCATTTAGTCTCTCCAGAATTTGTTTTCTTGGAAACGGCATTGTTCAAGAGTTCATTCGAAGACCATTCTTTGCGCAAAGTCCGTCTCAGTTCAGCAGCATTGAATAAGTGTTAAGTGTTCACTCGGAATCGACACCTGATTCCCGGATTATCTTGACTCTCCCACGCCAATAGCAAGGATATGAATTCAATTTTAAATGAAACTACCTGAGATTGAATGGGAAGTCTTTGAAGTTTCGTTCATGAAAGCTCCCATAAAATCCTGAATACGAGGAATGATCGGCGAAGTATTTGCTTCTGCGGTCTTGCAATGCAAAAGTGAATGATCTGGAATCCGTTCAGATGGAAACGCTGATTGAGCTTGAACAGCTTCAACGTATCCACGGACTACAGCAGGATGATTCAGAAATTGAAGCAGCAATTCGCCAAGCTCAAGCTGGGCAGATCCGCCCTTACGTCGAAATACAATGGCCTGAAGTAATTCTTGATGACTGGCAGTGGGATATTCTCAAATCGTTATTTGATCTCACGATTCGCCGAGTATTTGTAAAGGGAAATACCGGTTGTGGAAAAGGTGCTGCGGCGGGAATCGCCTGTTGTGCCTATTTTCATATCTGGGATGATGCAAAAATCATAATTACAAGAGATTCTGTGAGAACAGCTCAAAAAGTTGCATTTGGTGAAGTTGATAAATGGTGGCGAAAAATGCGATTCAAACCGCCGGGGAAGCTTTTGACTTCAGGTGTGTTTGATACCAATCAGCATTCTATTTCACTAGCGAATCCGCAGCATATTGAAGGCTTTCGTGGTGCACATTCACCACATGTGCTTTTCTGGTTTGATGAAGCGACTGCCCCCAATTTGGAAGATAAATATAAACTGGCAAACACACAGGCCAAAAAATTTCTGGCGCTATCTAATCCGTCAACCCTGTCCGGTGCATTTCGGGATTCTTTTCCGATTGTGGATCCCGATCAAACTCAGACGATTCTAGATCAGTATGGCAAAACTCGTTGTATCACGGTCAGTGGCTGGGAATGCACAAATGTGAAAGAAAAGTGTCTTGAGCAACCCGTTGCGCCGATTGGTGGTATTGAAATCGCCGGTACCTTTTATTCGCATGGAAGTTCAATTGCTGCAGACGATTTTGAACTAGCTCAGCCTCGTATTCCAGGGCAAACCTGCTATGACGAATTTATGGCACTTCTGAATGATGCAGATCCTCTCATACGTAATGTGTATGCTTTGGGAAAATTCCCCGATCAGGATCCTGATAAACAGGTTATTTTACCAGACTGGTTGGTTGAGCCTGTTCAATTCTGGACTCGTTGGAATCGCCTTTATTTAAGAGCTCAAGAGCAATCCCACATATTTGCCTTGAAACTGTTAGACCAGATTTTGCCGGTAGAGGGTTTTGGATTGGATGTCGCAGCTTCCCGGCATGGCGATACTTCGGTGTTAGCAGTGGGGGGGAGATATGGGATTCGGGCAGTTCATGAATGTCAGTTTTCTGATACCCAACAGACGATGTGCTGGGCGCTGGAAACGGCGATCGCTTATGGTGTCGATTTAAAACAGGGAGTAATTCCGCTTGCCATTGATTGGGGAGGAGGCTACGGAAATGCGGTGGGAGATCCACTGAAGAAACAGCGGGTGAATGTCATCGAGATCCGCGGAAATGCATCCTCTGATGTTGACCCCAAGAAGTACGCCAACAAACGCGCCGAACTCTACGGTGAAGCGGGAAGACGCCTTGACCCTGCGGGTGACTTCCGCATGATGCCATTTGCTCTGCCTGATAATCAAAGGTTGAAAGCTGAACTTGTTGCGCCCGAAAAAATATACTCGGGCCATGATGGCGAAAAATTCTATATCACCCCCAAGGGACGACGGGGCTCAGATGCGAATTACAACGGGAAAACGCTACATGAAATTTTAGGGCGGTCACCAGATCGTGCAGATGCTGTTGTCTACTGTCTGTATGCACTGAGGCATCAGCATCGTCGTCAGTTGATTGTTGCCTGAAAACCAAATTACGCTCATCAAACAATTTACTCAGATTGGAAAAGACTTCGAATGTGGAATCCATTAAAACAACTGACAACACGCTTCAAATCAAATCGGTTTGCTGTTGCTTTACGTGCGGTGTTAGGAGCGGGGCAGCCAGGGTCATGGAGTAGTGAGCATAGAAGGGAATCCGATCAGTATACTGGATGGACTTTTGTTGCGATCAGGGCAATTTGTCTGCAAGCAATGCAGGCATCTGTTTTGGTTTATGATGATTCAGCAAATGGTTCTAGACAGAATAGAAAAAAAGAAAAAAATCAAAATAAAGGCGGATATTCCCAGTTCAAAAGTTTGTATGCGGGTGAATTCGGCGATTCAGAACCTCTCTCAAACGAACACCCGATTTGTAAAATTTTAAAGCATCCGAACCCAACTCAATCTGGTGCATCGTTTCGCTATGAACGTGTCTTACAGCTTCAGTTGACAGGGACTAGCATTGTCTGGAATGTGCCCAATCAATTCGGTAAAACGGTCCAGAGATATGTTATTCCAACTGCGATTGCTACCCCTGTACCTCCAAATCATGAATTTCCGGAAGGAGGGTATAAAATCCAGGCGTCCTCTCTCAGATATTTTAATGAGTCATATGGTAATTCATTTACAGAAACGAGTATGTTTCGTCAAGTAGTAGGAAATGTGATTCCAATTTCGCAACTCCAAATATCGAGTTGGCCCCATCCTGTTTATAAGGATGATGGACAGTCTCCGGTGAGTGCAGGAGCGAGATGGGTTGATTCAGCCAATCAGATTGATTCTGCTCGCTGGGCACAAATGAATAACGGGGCAGATCCTTCGATTGTTGTTACCTGTGGGAAAGATATGAACCCTACCAGGGAAGAACTCGAAGCGGCAGCAGCGATGTTTGAGCAGAAGTATGGAGGTACAGAAAATACAGGAAAGGCAATATTTACCACGGGAGAACAGGTCGTTTCTCTGACTGCGACTCCCCGAGAAATGGATTACAATTCTTCTTTCACACAATTCAGGGATGCAATTCTTGCTTTGCATGGCGTTCCAGGAATTGCAGCCGGTATCTCGGATGGAGGAAGTTATGCGGCTTTTTATGCAAGCCTGAAACAGTTTATCTGTCTCACCGTTCAACCAATCCTGGACTTATTGGCAGAAGATGATACTGAGCATCTGGCCCCACAATTTGGAAAAAACCTGACTGTAGAAATTGAGGCAACTCACATTGATGACCCGGATTTGCTTGAAAAACGTCTGGCAACAGATATCCGTGCCAAAATTATTAAAGTCGATGAAATGAGAGCGATCAGGGGGCTGCCTCCTCTGGGACCAGAGCGGGGGGGCGAACAACTGGTCAGCCAGGCTGATCCTAAAATTCCGCAAACCGAACAATCAGACCAGCTTGATTATGATGTGGGAGCTCCCAGTCTGCAGAAAGGGAGAGCTTCAAAGAATAATACGAAGTCTGTTGAAATTACCTGAAAGAGTGAAGATTCAAGGTAAACGGCGATCAATACCTTAGCTACGGGGGAGTCGGTTTCTGCTTTGAAAACTGGCAATCAGATAACTGACCAGACAACCGCTGGCAATATTCACTGTAACAGCTGCGGGAGCAATCCATTGAAAGCTGATCGGGTCGGGTTCGTTGGGACCCATAAAGATTGGTCCAGAGAATGCAATTAAGATGGCGGTTGTCGTACCCAGAATCGCCCCGACAATTACTCCTGCTGGTCTGGAATAGGGAACGAATAGAGCAAAGAAAAACAGGCAGAAGATTGGTGTCGTCAATAAATTTGCAGTTTTGTTCGTTACTGCTGTTATATTTCCCGGGATACTTCCCATTACAGAGCTGGATAAAACTACGATGGTACCAATCCCAAATGCCAGTAGCCGTGCAGTGAAAACGTGTCCCTTTTCTGTCCGTGGAGATTTGTCAAACCGATCCAGGAAGTCTGTCATGACAACTGCTGTAATAGAGTTCACACCGGAATCGATACTGGACATGGCGGCGGCAAACATGGCTGAAACCACGCATCCAGATATGCCGACTGGAAGATGATAGGCAATATAGTGTGGGAAGAATTTGTCAGCATCTTTTTTAAGATCAATTCCTGCGGGAATTTCATTTGGAAATTCTTTGAAGTAACCCAGTAAAGCGAAGCCAACCATAGCTAAGGTTAATGAGACTACAACAGAAACGCTTAACTGAACTGCCAGGGATTTTCTGGCAGCACTCGCATCTTTGGTAGACATAAAACGTTGTACAGAAACCTGGTCGCCACATGCAGTCGCGACATACCAGACCATTATCGAAAGAAACGTTCCTACGTAGGTCACGCGCGTCGCTGGATCAAAGCTGAAAAACGGTTGAGTGTCCCAGTGTTGATCCCATTGAGTTGGAAACCAGCCAAAACCGTCCAGATGGTAAGTAATTGTCGCGATAACCAGCAACGCGCCTCCAAACAACAAGATTGTCTGAATTAAATCTGTTATCACGACTGCACGCAATCCACCCAGCGAAGTATAAATGATTGCAACGAGACCTGTTCCCAAAACGATATAGGGAATCCATTCTTCACCCACGTTGAGCATGGTCGTAATCGCTTTGGCTGTCAGATAAACCAGTAACGACATCCAGATCAGTCGCAAACTGACAAACATAATTGCTCCGAGCAGTCGAATTCCCAACCCCAGTTTTTCTTCCAGCAGTTCATAGGCGCTGGTGACTCGCTGTCTCATATAGACTGGAATCATTACAAATCCTACGATGAGAAAAATGAAGGGCATCGCGAGATCTTTAATCAGATATACTGGCCCTTTCCCCAGGATTTCACCAGGTGTTGAGAGATAAGTGATTGTGCTGAGCAAAGTGGCAAATAATGAAACACCAATTAATATGGGATTCATCTGCCCGCTACCGACAAAGTATTCTGACGTATCTTCCTGTCCTCGACTGAAGTACCATCCCAAAAAGATGGTTGAGATTGCATAGATGGCGATGATCACCCAGTCGAGAGGATGTAATCCCGTATTCACAGACAAAGGCTCGGGGGACGTTTCAGCCGCACAGAGAGGACTCTCAAACAAACTAAATACTAACAGGGGCAATATGAAAAAAAGTGGTTTCAAAAGTCTGTTTCCTACTGAGTGAATGGAGATTCAGGAGCTGCATCTGTCGATAATTATTTGACTTCGAGAAACATTAATATCAATTTATTTATCCAGTATGCTGATTGGGACTCCGTAATTCAATTCTGTTCGATCGAAGTTCGTAGTAAATCTCCTTACCCTCAATTATGCTAATTGGGTAATAACTCGTTCGGTTGTTTAGTCGTAGCCGGACATTGTATCCTCTAGAACTACAAGACGAACAATAAAATGACTGATTCAAAAGAAATTCAGTTCAGCAAGAAAAGAACCTGGAGCCACGATTTACCGATCAGTTATCTGATGCAACAGGGAGTCGAAAATCCGGGAGTACTTTCTCTGGCGGCTGGGTTAGTCGATCAGAACAGTCTGCCTGTTTCAATTACTAAAAGCGCTTTTGATTCCCTGTTTTCAGATCCGGGATCTGCCAGGGAATCGCTTCAATACGGAACAACCGCAGGTTCATTATCACTTAGAAAATTGCTCCTCACTCATTTAACCAATCTGGAACAAAAGTCAGCGGAGGAACTGGGGATGACTGTAGACAATTTCATAGTCACAACCGGTTCACAGCAATACCTGTCATTATTAGGCGAAGTGTTACTTGATCCGGGAGATATTTGCCTGGTTGCCGCTCCAACATATTTCGTGTTTCTAGGTGTATTACAGGGATTAGGAGCCAGAATCATTTCTGTTGAAACAGATGAATCCGGGATGCGGATGGATTCTCTGGATGCTACCCTCGAAAGTCTGGAGGCTCAAGGTCAGTTAAATAGAGTGAAATTGATCTATCTGGTTAGTGATTATGAGAATCCATCTGGGATATCTCTTTCGATTGAACGGCGAAAGCAGGTAGTAGAAGTTGCTCAAAAATGGTCAAAACAGCATCGAATTCATATTTTAGAAGATCTGGCATATCGAGAACTCTGTTATGATGGCCCGGTTCTGCCCAGTATCAGGAGTTTCGACCAGACGGGTGAAACTGTCATTCTTACGCAAACGTTTTCGAAAAGCTTTGCTCCCGGGTTGAGAGTCGGATTTGGAGTAGCGTCGAAACGGGTCTGTGAGGCAATCTCAGATAAAAAGGGAAATGATGATTTTGGCTCTACTAATATGAGTCAGCATATCTTAGCTAACGCACTTCGTGAAAATTTATATTATGACCACGTGGAATATTTAAGATCCGTGTATCGCGAAAAACGAGATTGTATGCTGGATGCCGCTGAGATGTATTTCTCAAAACTTAAGGATGTGCATTGGATCCATCCGGGAGGTGGGCTTTATGTCTGGATGACTTTGCCCGACTCGATAGAAACGGGGTTTCAAAGTTCGCTTTTTCAGAAAGCGATCCATGAAGATAAAGTCATGTATGTACCAGGTGAGCTCTGCTATGCATATGACCATTGGCTCGGTTGCAATGAGCAGCCTGCCATACAAAAAAATCATATGCGACTTACTTTTGGTGTGCAGAACACTCAGGGAATTCAAGAGGGGATGAAAAGGCTGGCAAACGCAGTCAAATCCTATCTATAAAAAGAGTTGTGTAAGAATACTATGTATCAAGAACCCCTGATGTATTTCTCGAATTCAGGAAAGCACTCAAGCGACTTTGATGGTTGTGACGATAATTCAGGCAGGGTTTTATGGTTTGATTCCCAAATTATTTTTTGCCATTTGAAAGTCGTTTCAGGGCAGTGACTCAAATCATAATTCATTACCGTACGGAGTTCCTGTCAAAATAAGAAGTCAAATGGGTATTTGTGAATCCTGTCATTCCGGATGTTGTCGCTCTTTTGCAGTACCAATCTCTGGTGCGGATATTCATCAATTTACTCATTACCAGAATAAAAACTTTTGGGACTTCGCATGTCGATGGGAAGACTCGGAGGGCCTGATTTCCCGAAATTTAGCACCTCATTTCTTTTTTGAAGATGCACCAGATGTACCATTTGTTATTTGCCTGAAGCATATCCCAAGTGTTTCGTTTCCGGGAACCACGAAGTGTCGTTTTCTCATGGAGTGTTTGCCTGATGAAGAACACCCAAAAGGTTTAGGGCGTTGCAGTATTTACCATTCGCGTCCGCATACCTGCCGTAGTTTTCCTGCGAAACTGAATGATGACAGTGAACTGGCAATTTTGTATGAGATTCCAACAAATGGTAGGAATGGTGAACCTGCATACGATCTTTGCCCACGTCAGTGGACTCCTGCGGATTTAGAGCCAAACGAAACGATTCAGAGCTTGGTGGTCGCAAAATATGAAATGACTTTCTTTAAGAAAATCGCGGTTGTATGGAACCAGAATCCTGGTCCATGGAACTCTTTCCCAGAGTTTATCAATATCATCTATTCAAACCGTATTTCTTCCGGTCAAATCAGCAAAACAAATCAGGATCAGTCGCTTGGTGATGCTGAACCAATCTCAAAAGCAGCATAATTCTTGAATGCTATATACTGAGAATACTTTTCACTCACTAAGTCATTCATGCTCTAAATTCTAAAATTAAAGTCTCCTGCGGATTCTATAAGTGTTACTTGTGTCCCAGAATGGTCTATTCTTAATCAGGTTGAGAGTTACCTTTCCGTCACCAGATTCACCGAACCTCCCAGAGAGAACCAGATTCATCTGATCTCAGTTTTCTTACTGAAAATTGAGCAGTTCATCACGCATCAAAAAGACAAAATTATTTTTTTCGTGTCTTGACCCGTGCGTGCCGAATCTTAAAACACTGCCCTGTCGCAAACATGATATGTTTCTCAACGGGGCGAACAGTGGATATAAATCAGACTTCAAATTCATTAGAATTAATTCTCAAACACCGGCAGCAGGATTTTGGATCATTCTGCAAAATTGCTGGAAAAGCTTCTGAACTTTCACTGGCATGTCAGACACAGCCAATGATCGATGAGAGGCTGATGTCTGCCCGAGCAATCATCAACACACCTCGCGAGGACCGTGAAGGTGATGTCATTGAACCTGCTGGAGTGCAACTTGAAAATTTCCGCAATAATCCAATTGTTCTCTGGGAACATGGTTTAGGTGAAATTACACGTCCCATCGCAAAATGTCAGCATCCGGATGGTCGTCTGGCAATCGAAGTAGACCAGGAAAAAATTTCTGCGACGTCTTACTTCACTTCTAAATCCCTAGAGTCATTGCAGATATTTCACCTGATCTCCGAGGGGTTAGTCAGAGCAACCTCTGTACGTGCTCTGCCAATTAAAACTTCGACCAGGAAAACAGCAAATTCTGGAATCGGAATTGTATTGAAGCAATGGGAATTGATTGAATGGTCCTGGGGTGCATTGGGTGTCAATCCAGATGCCATCGCAAGAACCCTTGATCGAGGAACGATTGAAGGCCACAAAATAGTAGAGCCTCTATTAAAATCACTGAGAACGGTGCTTCCTCAGAAAAAACATCAAATCCCTGGTTGGACGTTAAAGGATACTAATCATTCAATGGAGAAAGAGCATGAAGTTGATGAAATGCAAGCTCAAATTAAGGTGCCTGAAGACAATATGCATCAGTTATCAAAATTGCCCAAACTGTTAGGTGACCAACGGGTACTCGATTCCAATTCTCGTGAATATAGCAGTGATCAATCACAAAAGATATCAATTTCAAATCCGGAGAGCGATTCCGATCTGGTAATGTCAGTTCCGCTGGGGGCTCAGATTTTAAAATCAATTTCGTGTTGTTTCTTAGATTTGAAAGATCATGTGAGATCTACAGCAGCAGTACTCGAAAATGAACGCATTGAGTCATTTCTGGAAAAGCTGCTCCTGACTTTAGCGAGTGAACAGACAAAATTGGAGAAGACGTTTGCAGATAACTATACCCAGTTGGAGCTTAAGGATGAAAATATGGAAGTGCTGGGCAAGCGTATTAAATCAGATTCCAATTTTCATTTGGTCAATTTTCCTGGAATGGGTGAGATTGCTTATCGATTGAAGCGAATCGGATCAAAAAATTATTCTGAATCAGCTTTAAAGGCCCAGGAGTTTTCGGACCATCAATGCCAACAAATTGCAGATGTATTGATTCGAACAAACCTGTTGTCTCAACAGAAAATACACAGCGAGGAGAATCAATTGTTGGATAATGTAGAAGAACTCTCACGCGTAGTAAAGAATTTACAGCAGCAAGTATCCAATCTGCTACCCCAAACCTGATGTGGTCGCAATTGGTATGAATTGGAAGTCGGTGCTTAGAGCCGATGTGAAACACTTAGTCAAAAACATATAAGCAGAAGGGGCATTTTATGTCTGAAACACTCGAAGAAAAAGTAAAGTCTCTCTCATCAAACATTGAAAATCTCACTAAAAGTGTAGATCAATTAAATGATCCAGATATGAGTGGCATTCATCGTGATGAACAGGGACGCCTGGCAGGTTATTGGGAAACAGAAAAAAATCATAGTGACCAGCAGGCTTATAAAAAAACCTACTCTGGGCAACAGGTAAGAGCGTTTCCCAGTGGTTACAAACCATTTTCAGAATTTCAATCCTTTGGAGATTTCATCCGCTGCGGTTTTAAAGATCGTAGCGAAGTGATCGCTAAGACTAAGAAATCCTGGGGAATGTGCAAATCAATTCAGGGAATGTCAGAAATTGTAGGGGCTGATGGAGGAATTGCCGTTTTACCAGAGTTTCATCAAGAAATTCTGACTCGAATTTATCAGAACGACATTTTCAGTCGCACAGATCATTATCGGGTTGCTGGAAATAATATGACGTTCCCGACAGACTCAGAAACAAGCCGATTGGACGGCTCTCGTTCAGGTGGATTGCGTGCTTATTGGGTTGGGGAAGGTGACCCGTTAACAGGTTCCACACCGAAGCTTGGAGAAACGACACTGAAACTTAACAAGTTGGCAGTGTTAGTTTATCTGACAGAAGAGTTAATCAACGATAATGGAATGGCTCTCGAGTCTTATGTAAACAAAAAAGTGACCGAGGAAATGGAATTTATGTTAGGAGAGTCTATTTTCAACGGGAATGGTGTCGGAAAACCACTGGGAGTGATGCAATCTTCCGCAAGAGTTACAGTTTCGAAAGAATCTGGTCAGGCTGCGAATACCATTTTGGCAGAAAATATTTTGCAAATGTGGAGCCGCATGAAAGCATCCTCACGTATGAATTCCGCCTGGTTTATTAATCAGGATACAGAACCTCAACTGCATCAGATGAGTCTGGGGGTTTCGACTGCCGGCGGACAATTGGTCTACATGCCACCAGCCGGTCTTTCGGGAGCTTCTTATGCGACTTTGATGGGACGTCCTGTGATTCCAACAGAGTTCAACGAAACACTGGGAACAGAGGGAGACATTCTTCTGGCCAGCCTGGATGACTACATCACAATCAGTAAAGGAGGCATTGAGCAGGCAGAATCCATGCATGTTGAGTTTCTGACGGATCAACTGGCGCTGCGATTTATTATGCGGATTGATGGCAAACCATGGGAGACTCAGCCATTAACTCCCTATAAGGGAACTGCCACCCAATCAAGCTTTGTCACTCTGGCGACTCGTGCATAGTTTTCCTGTTGCAGTGAGTAGTTAATTTACACTGCAGGTCTAATTTTTTAATACAATCTCGATCAGCAAGGAACTCATTACATGTTCAATAAAGAATTTTTAGAAGGTCACGATATCATTCCTGCTTTTATGCCCGTTGACTTGTCGGCGGATGTGAATATAGGCGACAGGATCAATCTCCAGAATTACGATCGTTGCCTTTTTGTGTTGCTGGCATCCATCGGTACTGCAGGCGATGACCCGGTGATCTCTGCGCAACAGCATACTGCTGCGACTTCTGGATCATCCAAGTCACTTAATTTCAGGCGGATTCGACATAAAGTCGGTGCTACCGATATTGATACCACTGGTCAGTTTACGCTTGTGGAGCAATCGGACGCAGCCAGTTTTGATACGGATTCTATTGATGGGGCGGAGAATCAGGCATTGATCGCTATTGAAGTGATGGCCAAAGACCTGGACACAGATAATGGATTCACTTTTGTTTCATTTAATGTGACTGATGTGGGTTCTAATTCGCAATTAGGAGCGGGTTTTTACATTCTACAGGGAGCTGGTTATGTCAATGAAATTCAACAGTCTTCCATTGCATAGTCATTATAACATTTCTCATGACGGTAAATGGTGTACAGAAAGAGTACCAGTGAATCGCAATTAAACTCAATCGGCAAGTTCTGATGGTTGATTTCAAATAATTATTCGGAGTTATGATTTCCAATGTCGCTTACTACTAAAGCCACAATCAAAACACTCTTAAGTATCAGTGACACCTCGCTGGATGCTGTGATTGATTTATTGATTCCCCAGGCCGATGCGATCATCAAAGGGTATTTGGGTCGGGAAATCGAACAGGCGACATACACAGAGTATTACAGCGGCTCGGGCGACCAGGTGATTGTGCTCAATCAAACCCCCGTCCAATCCATCACCTCAGTCAACGAAGATTCAGACGGCTATTATGGGGATGGCACGGATGCTTTCCCCGCCTCTACTCTGTTGGTCGAGGGAACCGATTATGTTCTGCGAAAGGACGACGCGACCGCAACCGAAGTCAGCAAAAGCGGGATTCTGTACCGGATCGGCAAAGCATGGCCGCGACCCTACTCCCGTTTACGCGGTCAGTTGGCGAGCGCCCCGGGACTCGGACTGGGGAATATCAAAGTGGTGTATGTGGCTGGCTGGGCAACAGTGCCGACTGATATCACATTCGCCGCGAATAAGCTCGTTACGTCCATGCTCCAGTCTCGCAGCCTGCAGGGACCGCTGGAATCCGAATCGATTGAGGACTACAGCTACACCATCGCAGGTGCGGAAGATCAAGCCAAGATGCTGGATTCGGTTAAAAGCTCACTGTCTCGTTACAAGCAGGTGGTGATCTGATGGTGACAACACAGCAGTTGGACAGACTATACCTCAAAATGCCCGATACGGAATCAGTCACTCTGACCACAAAACGCGGGGTAAACAACGACACCACCGCAACAGTTACCGTTTCTCACGCCTGGATGCGAGACATCTCGCGGGACGACATCGCGCGCGGTCTCGCTACTACAGCACACGAAGGCATTGTCTGGAACATCCCCAACGTCTTGTTAGCCGGGGCTGAGATTGAAACCGGCGATACGATTACCGATTCAAGCAGTGTGGTCTGGACCGTGATGTCAGTATCCCGCGTAAGACTCCGCACCCATTGGCGATGTATTTGCCGGAGGCAGAAATGACAGCCATCCTCGAAAGCATCCTGACCGCAGTACAAACCCAGATCCAAGGGCTGGATCTGACGGATATTCCAGACGCATCGGTGTACGTTCAAAAGGTTCCTTCCACGCGAAACTTTCATCCAGCTGACTTTCCGGCCATTTTAATTGCATCCGGAACACCAAAACACAATCCTGCCAAGGGAACGAATTTAAGAGACCAGATTGAATATCAGGTGGGAGTGTTTATCGTCGACGCCGACGATCAGGACCAGACTTTAAACAGGGACAAGTACCTAACCTGGTACGAAGAGATCGTGAAGTCATTCCGCACCCCCCGGTTAAGCGGAGTGTCTTCAGTCGTAAACAGTTACGTTGCCCCCGGTGCGGTCGTAGATCCATCGTGGTTTGAGGCAGGAGAATATCACGCAGGGATAACCCTGTGGTTTATCAGTTGGGAAGCGAGAACATGACACACGAGATTGAAGTTAAAGACGCAGAGTTTATCAAAGTCAGCACCAATACCTACGGCGCGCTTCGGTTCAAAACGGACAAAGAAACCGAAGCCGTCAAACAATATGCTGACCAGATCAGCACTGACAACAAAGCTTATACCGCTGTTGGAGTGCGGAAGCTGTCAGGGTTTAAAGTAGTTACCGTAAAGGACAAGCAGCGATGCCTGAAACCATCGACTCAACAGACCTCAACGGATTCCTCCAAGGAATTGCCGACACCGTAAGCAAGCCGGATGTGCCCGATGCCATGCAGGCTGCTTTGAGTGCGACAAAGACTGATCTGGTGGAAGGGTTTCAGACGAGCACTGCACCGGATGGCTCGGCATGGGCCCCGTTGAAGAGACCAAGACCACCGGGACACAATCCAGATCCAAAACCGTTAATCGACTTCGGGAAACTACAGGACAGTGTTGGATATCAGGGAGCAGACCATATCGAAGGAGTGACAGGTGAAGGCTTTACTCTGGGGGCTACTGTTGAATATGCGGGAGTCCATCAGGATGGCTCGAAGAAAAAGAACATCCCGGCCAGACCGTTCATGGGATTCAGTGAAGAAGTTTTAGACACAGCAGCGGAATTGACCGCCGATTCCATCGTTAATCAGATCAGTAAATTATAAAGGTGATACCATGACCACACCATCCATTGGTACTTTGGGGCAAGTCGCGATCGACAGTGCTCTGCCGTTTGACACGAGTTCTATTCCGCTCGAAATTGTGCTCCCCGAGACTCTGCACGAAGAAGCGGAGATCATCGAAACCAATGGGATGCGGGGCACCGTCGAACACAATAAGGAACGGACTCGCGAAGGACTCAAGCGGGTTTCCGGGTCTATCAAAGTTCCCTGCTCGCGACTGGCTCTGGATACCCTGCTGCCCTATATTACTGGATCGGCAGAAAGCACCAATGTATTCGCACTTGCTGACTCCCTGCCTGAGTTTGTCATGATGATCGATCGTGGAGCAAAGGTTTATACCTACTCGGGCTGCCGCATTGCCCGAGCGAGCTTCAACGGCACTCAGGGGCAGATGCTCTTTCTGGATCTGGATATCGAAGCAGAAACGGAAACGACTGGTGCTGCTGGCTCTTTCCCGGCTCTCACAATGCCCACCGAAAAACCGTACATCATGAAAGATGGGGTGCTCACTCTGCAGGGTGATACCAGGTTGTTTAACAGCTTCAATCTGACTATTCAGAACCAGCTAAATACTGAACTGTTTGAGAACGGTTTGACGCGTTACGACATCCCTATGGTGGACCGTATGATCTCTCTGGCAACAGACCATCCATGGGATACGGATAATACTGACCTCGTAGCACAGGCCCTTGACGGGGCAGCAGCAACAGCCGTGTTTACGAATGACGCTGCATCCGGAGACGTTCTGACGTTCGCCATGGCAGCAGTGCAGTATCCCAATAAAACACCGACCAACCAGGGCAGGGACGTAACCAGACTTCCGCTGGAAGGAATGGTTCGCAGTTCGGGCACAACCAAGCCGCTGATCATCACCAACGCTCACTCAGCTTAAAATATAACGACTTCTTTAATTCACCATTCTTAATTTAAAACTAGAAAGATTCAGATGGTAGCCAAGAATTACATTGCGGACGGATACACGGAAGATGCCCTGATCAGTGGAGTGCCCAATATGCACGGGCCTGTCCGGTTTGCGTTCCGGGTCATGCTAAGTGACAAAATCCGGGAGATACTGAGTTCATGGGACTTGTTATCTGCTGCAGAGAAGACACGTCGGATCCACGCCGTGATTGTAAAGCAGGTTGTCAGTTGGGACTTGGAAGAAGACGGAAAGCCTCTGCCGATCAATCAAGACACACTCGTGCACCTCAAGAGGAATATCGTCGAGCGGCTATTCAACATAGTGATGCAGTTGGATACGTCGGACGAAGAAACGAAGATAGAAGAAGAAATCGACTTCGACAAACTGCTTGGCACTACCTCACCTGAGGAAGAAGACGCAAAAAACTAATCGAAGGGGTGGGGCTGATCATGCTCCACCCCGAAGTTGCCTTCCGGTCCTGTGAACACTGTTTGAAGTACATCTACAGCGAGGATACAGGGGAGCTGCAGACGTTTCGCGGCGAACCTGTAGAGCGTGTTTTACCGGCCCCCTGTCACAATCCCAAGCATCCGAAGGGCTGCCCGAAGGGGACTCCTGAGAACCCCAAGACATTGAGCCTTAAGAACCAGAAAGCCTACCAGCATTGGAGAGAGTGCAAGGCCACCGGCAACTTCCCCGACGATGATATTGTGAGACACAATGCCGCGATACTTCAGGATATGGCAGACTCCGCAGCAGAACAAAAGCAGTTTCAGTTGTTCTCAATGATGATGACCGGGAAGGGTATGTGATCTTGACGCCCCCGATGCATTCCAAACAATCACATCTGTCTAACGATTACTGATATGAATTTCCCCAAAAGGATGCAGCCTGTGCACACAATTAAGAAGATGGCCCCATATGCCAAGTTCTCTTTGAGGGCGTGCTTCTCTGCGGCTTTGAGTTGCTGCTCAGCCTGCTTGATGCGATCGGCTCTGGCTGTTGCTGCTTTGTGGGTGGGGGCTATCGGGCGGATCATCTAACACACAGATAAATCAGGTAGCCAGAGGCGATGGAAGTGATGAGAAATACGATCAGGTTGAAATTGAACTCCGCGACTTTGTTCTTTGCATGGATGTGGAGTTGCTGGACTTCGGGGGGCATGGCTTCGAATTCTTCTGCTTCGCGTTGTTCGCGTTCCTTGACCTGCTTGGGGGTTTCTAATCCACCGTATTTGACCATCAGCCAGATGGCAAGGATGACTATGGGAATTCCAAGAGTACCAAAAACTAGTTCGATGGTCTTTTCTGACATAGCATCGCTCAGAGGAAAATAATGGTTGACGTGCAAAGAAATGTGATTATCTCCCTGAAATTAGCGGGAGACCCAAAGAACCAGACTATCGCAGAACAATTCTCACTTCAAGCGATTTCTGCCGCATCTCAAGCCGAGGTTGCCGCCAAGCGAACCCGTGACATGAATTCTCGCAATGAGAAAGGCATGACCAAGGATGCGAAAGACGAGTCTGATAAAAGAATTGAGCAGTACGCAAAGGACATGGAAGCGTACGATAAAAGAAGAAAGCTCTTTGCAAAAAAACTAAAAGAGTACGATCGTACCAGGATTGAATCCAACCAAAAGGCAAATGAATCTGCTGTGGAAGCCATCCAGGGTATGGCTGACATGGCAGAGGGCATGGCCAAGCTCGGGCTGGTCTCCGAAGAAAACTTTGAGAAGTTCGCCAAAAACTTCGAGATGATCCAGAAAGGGGTTCGCGTCTTCAAGGGAGCTACTGATGTCTGGTGGAAGGGTCGCGAGGCCCTGATTGCATTGAGTGCCGCGACGAAAGCCCAGACAGCACACAATAACCTGCTGGCAGCCAGCAACCTAAGAGTAGGTGCAACTCAAGTAGTGGGCGGTGTCGCGGGGCAGGCAGGAGGTGCGGCGGCTGGGCGTGCTGGCGGTGGAGTTGTTGGTGGAGCTGTCGCAGGCGCTGCCGGCGGGGTAGGCGCTGGTGCCGTTGGTGGCGGGTCTGTGCTGGCTGGTGCTGCCATAGTGGGAAAGATGGCTGCCGTGGGGATTGGGTTAGCGGCCTTGGGATTAGCATTACACGATGGTGCAAAAACCGTCCTTGGGGTCTTTTACGATTTTGGGGAAAACAGCGGTCGAGCCAGCGGTGCTATTCTTGATTTAAGGAAAGCCTCAAGTGATGCAGCGGAAGCCGTAAAGAAAACGGCTGAAGCAGAGAAGAAGCGCGAAGCCCTGATCAGGGATCGCGACCGCTACACCAAAGAAGAGACCACACGCCTCGGCCTGCAGAGTCAGCTATTGTCATCAAGCAATCGCGTCAGTGAAGCCAAGGGGATAGCCCGTAATGAAACCGGGCTTCAGAACGCGGAACGCGTCAGGCTGGAAGCAGTGCGTGAAATCCAGCTCGCAGAAGCAGAGCTGGCAGATCGCCGTATTAACGAAGAGAACCGCCTGAATCATAATCGCCTGGCGAGCAATGATCTTGCGTTAAGGCTTCTGAACGATCGGGAGTCAGCGCAGAAACGGCTCTACGATGCTGAAGTCAACCGACTCAATATCATCCGATCTCAGAACCAGGCAACCGAAGCAGCCCTGAAGGCGGACCGGGAAAGGCTGGTCACTCTTCAGGAGCAGAAGCGTCTGGAAGAGAAAGGATTAAACGCCAAGTTGGGCGAACTCAATCCCGGCCTGCAGAAACATGCCATCGGAGTTGCGGAAAAGATCAAGTCCGGTAAAGAGCTGACTCTACGCGACATCAATATCATGAAAGAAGCGGGTGTCGGTCAGGATCAGATCACCAACTATTACTCGAAAAAAGGCAGCAAGCTGAAGGGGGCAGACACCTTCACGGAAGTCTTCGGGTCACGCCAAACCAAAAACGACATCGCAGATGCCCAGGAGCGAGCCGATGAGAACCGTCAGAAGCTGATCGAAGGTAAAAAGCTGGAAGGGGTGGCCGGTCAGTCAGTGACTTCAAGTGCGAACAACCTCGATCAGGTCACTCAGGCACGCGTGAAGTTCGAGGCCGAACTAAAGCTCATGTTTACCGATCTGGTAACCGGATTGGGGAATAGCGCTAATGATATTCGTCAGGCCAACGCGGACGCAGTAGATGCCATCCACCAGCAGAGCATGGCTACTCTGAGCGGCATAAAGGCAATGCAAGCCGAAATGGAAAAGAGTCATACAGATATGCAACAGCAGTTCGCGCAATTCCAGTTACAGCAGAAGAGCTATCAATGATCCTATCGTATGGCGACGACGATCGCCCAGACAATGAGGCCAATTGCATTATCTCCCGCGCCGGTCTGGAAGCGGAAGATGGATTCATCTACGGCTATACCGAGAAGTGGGATATCACGGGATTTCTTCAGGCCGATTCAGATTCCGAACTGGTGGAAGCATTCGCTGCCCTGCTTGCAGCGTATTCCATTCAGGGGCAAGACCTGGTCTGGAAAAAGGGATCGATGGTGATGCATCAACTGATCAGCGCCAACACTTTGACCGGGACTCGTGTCACAGTTCTGCCGCACTTCCCCAACACTGGCAACGGGGAACTGACCACCTTCCGCAGTTATGCCATCAGTGTAGAAGCCGACGTATCGTTTCAGGAGATCAATCTCGATGCCCCGCAGGTCCTCAAGTACGAGGAGTCTTTTAACACAACGGGCTCAGGAGGTCCGAGGTTCGGACTGCTCCCGACGATCACCGGCTACTACCAGCGCCAGCAACTCACAGAGACCTCTCCCATCACGATTGTGCAATCGGGCATGAAGGTTGGGCTCGGGGCATACCCGACTCCCAATGTACCCCTCTACCCCGATTACGAACATGTAGACCGCAGACAAATCAACCAGGGAACCGTCCGACGTAAAAACGGGGTCGGACTGGAATATCCCATTCACTGGAACTACACATTCGAACGCAATCAGGCGTTCCCAACTGCATAAAGGATTATCATTATGGCTTCACACGAATGGAACGGCGGTGCTCCTACAACTGCCCGCGTTGTTACGATCACGATTCCCGATGAAGTTTCAGAAGGGATGGTAATCACTGCCATGATCGGTCTGCAGCCACTATCTTATACAGTGCTCGCTGATGCGACGGCAACCAGCGTTGCTGCAGCGTTCGTCAGTCTCTGGAATGCTTCCACGGTTTCGGAGTTTGCAGAGATTACGGCGGCAGTTGGAACGGCTGCAGGTACTTTTACGCTGACTGCAGATACCGCTGGCAAGCCGTTCGTGGTCTCGTTCAGCATGACAGGCGGCACCAACGAGATCCAAATTTTCACAATTGTGGGTACTCCGACAGGAGGTACTTTTACGCTGGCGTTCGGCGGTCAGATTACCAGCGGACTTGCATACAACGCATCAGCAGCAACAGTACAAACTGCATTTACCGGATTGAGTACGGTTGGTTCTGGCAATGCCACGGTGACCGGCTCAGACGGTGGGCCTTACACCATTGAGTTTGTAGGCGATCTGGCGGGCGAAAACGTCTCTGAAATCGGGGCAAACGGTGACAGCTTAACCGTAGCCGCAGAGACTCAGGTGGTTGACCTGGGCGGCGCGACAGGCGGCACGTTTACCATTCAGTATGGTGAATCAGGCACACCATCATCGAATCTCGCGTACAACATTTCAGCCGCAAACCTCAAGACCGCCATTGAATCACTGACCGGAATTGCCGTTGATGACGTGGGCGTTTCAGGGTCTGACGGCGGGCCATTTACGCTGACCTTCCAGGGTTCATTCGTGGGCGTGAACGCAGACAGCTTTGTGGTTAATGGGGCGAATCTCACAGGTGGTCTGATGGATGACGTGACGATCGCAGAACAGACGGCAGGCGGTGGCGGTGGTAATGAAGTCTGGACGATCTGGGAGAATGACCCCAACAATGAAGAGGGACATTTCAGAATCACTGGTGACACAGATGTTTCTGGCGGCACATTTGATCTGTCGGTTGAACTGACTCCCAGTGGGGCTGGATCGGCAGACACATTGCTGAATATGACTGACATTCCCTACGATGTCACAATTGCAGGATTTCAAGGTCTGATCGACACCAATATTGCTGCAAATGATTTTTCTTCATATGGGAAACTCATCAGGGTTGTAGGTGCGTCGTCTTCAGCGGGGCATGACTTGACCAGTGGGGCGACTTGGCATCTTTATATCAGGAACTACATCGGGGCAGACAGCTTCAGTGCGTCGATTGACTCTGGCAACCTGACTGGCGGTGGAAGTTACACCGAATCCGAGTTCACAGAATTTGTAGAACTCTACTCAGACTGGCACGCTGGCACATGGAATATCTTTATCAATGGCGAGGCAACTACAGCATTGGCTAATAATGCAACAGCGACACAGGTCAAGACGGCACTTGAGGCATTGTCTTCTATTGGGGAGGGGAATGTAAACGTCGAATACCTCTACACTGACTGGTATCATGGAATCAGACTTACCTTTCAGGGCGATCTGGCGAATCAGGCAACCGATTTGACGGTAGCTTTGTCCGGCAGCGGCGTCATTGGCTATTGGGTAAAGAACTGGGCAGGCGCAGCAGGCACAGCCGAAGTACAGCGTATCAGTATTTCCGGCTCTCCCGGTTCTGGTGAGTTCAGTATCTTTTATGGTACAGGAATCAGTCAGGCGATTGCCTACAATCAGACCGCTTCTGAACTGGAGGACATCTTTGAAGCAGTCTCTACGATTGGCACGGGCAATGTCACCTGCTCGGGCGGTCCGTTCCCAGACTCATTCATTGACGTGACCTTTGGGGGCAATCTGACAGGTACAGACTTATCGTCGATGGTTAAAAATCAGGGGTCTGTTGAGACAACTCAGGAAGGTGGAACAGCTCCTTACATGACAGTCACGACGACAACGGCACCAATTCTTCAGACTGAAACAACAGCCAATTCCGGCCCGAACTGCTGGGATGTGGCAGGCAACTGGAGCACGAACACGGTGCCTGAAACGGGCGATACGGTTTATATCAGTGAATCAAGTGTCAGCATCCTCTATGGCCTCGACCAGTCCGCTGTCACGCTGGCTGCCCTGATCATCGAACAGACCTTTACGGGCGATATCGGCCTGCCTCGCACGAACACAGGCGGCACAACTTCATATTCCGAGTACCGCGACCAATACTTAAAGATCGGGGCCACTCTGCTCAACATCGGTGACAAGCAGGGCGATGGATCGGAACGTCTTAAAATCAATCTCGGCACCGTTCAGACGACTGCTCTGATTACCAATTCCGGAGACAGCCCAGACGGTAATACCCCTGCGATTCTGCTGCTCGGAACGCATGCCAGTAATGTGGTCAATGTCAACCGGGGGCACGTCGGTATTGCTTACTACCCCGCTGAGGTCTCAACCGTGGCGACCTTACGACAGGCATTCTTCGACGATGCTGCGAATGATACGATCGTCTTCTGCGGCTCTGGTGTGTCATTCACCGATGTGGTTAAGAGTGGTGGGGAACTGACTTTGAACTCCGCGACAACTACCTTCGAACAGACTGCAGGCACAACCACGATTTACGCAGGGGCTCATGCGAATCTCAACATCGTTGATGGTGGGTTGAATTACAACTCGACCGGCACGGCATCGCAGATCGACATTGCCGGGGAAGCAGTGCTGAACTTCAACCAGGATCGCCGCGCAAAGACCGTGACTGTGATCAACAAATACTCTGAAGAGTCCGAGGTCTACGACGACTCAAAAGCGATTGGTGATCCAGTGATTGTGATGCACAACGTAAGTGACCTGAGCACACTGCATCTGGGATCTAATTACACCGTCACTATCACCGCCGTCAGCTAAGGACCGTCATGAGCAACTTTGATCAGGGTATCGGCTCTGTCATTTATCCGGGCATTCAGCAGATCGTCAGTGCGAACTATTCGCGCTCGCACGGCATTACGCCTGACGTGTGTCAGATCGAAATGGCTCCTCAGACACTCGATGCCAGTGACCCCGATTACACGCCGATTGAGCCAGACGGATATCTGCTGTTTCAGTTCGACGAATACACGAACGATGCCCGCACAGGCCACACGCAGATCCTCCTGCAGGGCTGCCGACCTGACAAAGCGAATGTCAGGCGCTCGGCAACTTCGATTAACTGGACGATTCCGGTCTATGACCGACGCTGGAAGTGGAA
Organism: Gimesia algae; assembly: GCF_007746795.1. NCBI lineage: Bacteria > Pseudomonadati > Planctomycetota > Planctomycetia > Planctomycetales > Planctomycetaceae > Gimesia > Gimesia algae. The sequence goes on along the minus strand of NZ_CP036343.1, from coordinate 7,686,879 downwards.
GTACGGCAGCTTCTCGGGTCACTGGAACGTCAAGAAAAATGGCGTGATCGAACCCCGCAAAAAGAAAACGCCGCGTGAACTGGCTGACATGTGCCTGGAAGCGATGGGAGAAAAGAACTACGACACCCGCGACCTGCTGGATCTGGAAAAGAAACAGGCACTCCCGTATCGCAATCAGATTTTTCCTGAAGTACACTGGGACCGCATCCCCCCGGCACAGGCTTTAAACGAACTGGTGACGCTTCTGGGCTATCGTGTCTGCTTAGGCTGGGATGATCGGGTGCGAATTCGCAAGTACGGTGAAGGGGCACTGCTGCCCACTGAGGACCTGATGTCAAGTGGCTTTGAAGCGAACCTGCCGGAAACACCGGATTCCGTCACGGTACTCGGTGGGATCTCCATGCATGAAGCACTTTGGGAACTCGAACCGGTTGGACTGGATTTAGACGGTGACTGGCGACCCCTCTATCATCTGAGCTACACACCCAAGAACGAAGAAGGCGTACTAGACTGGAGTATCTCTCCCCCCCCGACATTGTCGATGATTCGCAGCAAATTCGACGAAATCAAGTACGACAAAAAACCATCTGATGCTGAATACAAAAAGCGGAAGGATCAATACGCCCTTGCTGTTGAGACTGTTTATAAGTGCTACCGCCTGAAGTATCCTGCGGGCACGGCTGAAAAAGAGGTGCTGCGCAAGAAGTACGATGATCTGGGTGCTCAGCTGGGGGAACTGGTCAACGATGGGGGCCGTCCAGGCGATAAGAAATATGACAAACTGCAGGAAAAGTATTCCGAAGCACGCCGCGAATTGTTTGCGGGGTCCAAGCCTGTGCTCCCCGGACCGCAGCAGGTCAACCCCCGCACCGGCAGGAAAGGTAATTACATCCTCGAAGACTTCGAGCAGATCCTGCCGATTTTTGAGACCCGTGCAGAACTGGCAATCGACTCCTATTCCCAGAAACTGATTCGCCGACCTCCTGAAATCAGCGGGAAATACTTCGACCCGCAGAGCCTGACCAACACACTGACTGCGGATGAGAAGCTGCACACCATCGAAGTGAGTCAATTCAGTGTAATGCCTGAGTTGGGCATCATTAAATTCAATCAACCGCTGGTACAACACCATACCTTCGAAGACGAGACCTATACCGACGCTGCGGATTTGCACATAAAGATTGCTACCCCTCTAAAGAATTTGGTCGGGGAACCGGCTCGCTTTACGCACACCGAAGAACTGAAAGCCAAATACCGCACAAAGCCCGCACCGCTGCCCAGTGGATTGAAAGACAACCCCCGTAAACTTCCCGGTGGAACTGATACGAAAGTCGTGATCAAAAACGAAATCGTGCAGGCTTATCAGGCAGTGTATGAACTCAAGACAGCTTTTTTTGTTAATGATTACTTTCAGCTGATTGAGGTGCTCGACAATAACGAAACCGAAGAGCTGGAGAAACAGGCTCTCGCCGCGATCGATGTGGAGAACATCAAGATTAAATCAGAAGATTCTGGATCGGGAGTCTACGCGGGGCTGAAGAAAATCGAACTGGATGGCGCCATTCAACAGGTGGCCATCCAGCGCACTGATTCAGGCGGCATGACCACCATCGTCTCCCGTAACTCAGAAGTAAATGTGGTGGTGCCGGACTTTGACCAGAGGCAAAGAAATCTCGCCTTAAAAGACATGATCACCAAACACAACGGCACCGTTGATAAAACCGAACAGGTCAACACGAAAGGGACATAATGTTTGATTCTTCCCAAGACAGTCCCGGCCAGTGGTTCACCTGCTTGAATGTGGGCGACGATATGATCGTCGATAAAGACAGCCGCCGCAAAGACAAAGACCTGTTGATTCCTCCCCGTTCACTTGTCGAAGTCGTGGGAATCCGTAATCTGAATGATGATCACCTGGTGCACGAGATCCGTTTGCCGGTCGGGATCACCGCACCCGGTCAGAATGAAACCCCCGGCGAAGACGGGAACGTCCCGAAGTATGTCACCAACGGCATTAACTACGCTTTCACAGGCCCTGCCTCAATTGGCAAAGGGTATCAGGGGCGAATGACCTACACTCCCGCATTCGTGCGCTACGAAGGCGATGAGAGCGACAACGAAAAGATCTTCGGCAGATTCGTCAGGGACCCGAACAGCAGGCTGTCAGACGCGACCCTCGACGGTCTGGAGAAGCTTTACGGCACAGGCATCGTGCAGCAGTTGGTCGGTGATCCAGCGGGGCACCTGAAGCTCCCCAACGATCTGACCAAAGCTAGCCGGTTCCAGATCCAGCACCAGCTGCTCGGGTGGAATGTTCACGGGATCTACAAACTCACTACAGGCGTGAAAAAAGAGGACAAGGACAGCACGGAGAATCTGTTCGCGTTCGTCGCTCCGGCGAATCAACTCGCAGTACCGCCGCCGATTCATTTTATCACGAAGGAACCATATTCAAATTATGTGGTGAGAACTTACGAGTCCGACAGCTACGATTACGATGGCGATCTGAGATCCGGGCAGAAGTACGCTGTCCGCGTTGATGGTGACAATCCGGTGCCCGTATCTGTGCTTCATAAAGACACTGGCGGCAATGACAAGATGTGGGTCTCGTTTGTGGGTGATGATGTTAATGGGTCGATCAAGCTGGCGATGGGGGACTCAGAGACATCCAAAATCAGTCTTACATCTAGCGTACTGACACCTGCCTATCTTGCGGAGAAAATCGGGGAATTGCCCGGTATCGATGCGGAAGATCTGAAGGTATCTATCTGGCCGGGACGCTGGCTGATTGAATTCGCGGGTAAACTGGCGGGGCAGGTGTTCGACGAGTTCGAAGTGGATATCCCGGAAGCTGCGGTCTTTGATGTGTATGTATTTAAAACTGATCTTGCGGATGCTGAAATGGATGCCGAAGTGCATTACCCTATTCCGCTGATTGGTGAGTGGGATGGTGACGACAACACTGTGAATGACGCAGTCGCACCGGGCTCGCTGGGAACTGCCCAGTGGTTCCCAGGTGAAGGTTGGGTATCTGACGTGAATGAGTGTCGCGACTACAACGGTGACGGGAGCCCGGAACTCTGATGTCAAACTCTAACTGTAATTGCTCGATGAGCCTGATTCAGAAGCAGTGCCCGCGTCGGCAGTTCGATTGCCATCGCTGTGCGGCGAAGTTACAGAACTCAGAGACAGTCTGGGAGCTGACGGTGCCGACTTTCAAAGACTGGCTGTATCATAACTACGATGGTGACGCTTCTATAGGCGAAACCCCGTTTGTCGAGAATGAACCCGGTTCATCGTCGATAGTCATGTATTCGATCTACCAGAAGATTCCGAAGAAAGCAGATGGCTCGCTGCTCAACTGCAATTTTGAAGCGGATAGCAATCTGGCATATACAGTTCCATCGAGTTCAGCATCTGATGCAGAGTGGCCTGACTGGGTGTCTGATTACGGCATCGACCGCGAAGAATTAGTCGGATCCTATGGTAGTTCGATTCCATTTTATGTGCCTGGTGGGTTCGATCCCCCGTTGCCATCGTGGACATCGTTTACCCGGCACCATGACGCATTAATACACTTTCTCACGCTGATTCTTGAAGATAGTAATGTGGTGACTCCGGGAGCATGGAGAATCAGTCTGGACATCATTCAGACGGCAAACTTTATTGATACAGTGCAGACCTCAACTGTTGTTTTCGGCAGCATTGAAGACCGGGACGCATATATTGCAGGGCTGGGCGAGCGGGCATATTCGGTTATCGATGACCCGCCGTCTGTCGATTTGTTGAATACCTCCGCTGCCACCGCTCTGGGTTCAGGCACATGGCCGGGAGTCTACAAAGCCCCTGACGATTTCACCTGCCCGATTGCATCCGGGGTGACGTATCGGTTTTTGAATATCATTCCTTACGATCTGCCGCCGCTACGAGTGGCAAGTGTGGACCCGGTGATTCCAGAGGGTTACGGACAGCCAAAGTCAGGAGTGATTTACCCGCTGAAGCCAGACAGAGACGCAACCACTGAGGGCGAGAGTTTTGATCTGGAAGACTACTTCGCCCCTCCCTACATCGATGTAAAACACGTACCAAGATCTGACCAGGACGTAGAATGACACCCGAAGCAAAACAACAACTCTGTGAAGTCTGCGAATTCAAACGCAACTATTTCTGCCGGAAGCACGGTGATGAAATCCGACGAATTATCAAATTCCGTTCCACGTGTGAGGGCTGGGGAAATGCAGAGCAACCGCTGCCCGATCACACTGGAGAACTGGCCGTTGTGGCCTGCTACTTCAATCCCTGTAATTACGATTCGATCAAGCGAAATTATTTTCATTTTCGCGAGCAGCTGAAAGGCGCGGAACTGTTCACGATCGAGCTGTCCTTTACAGGGGAGTTTGTGATTCCCGATGCCTTACACACTACAGGCAATGAGGACAACGTAATGTGGCAGAAGGAACGGTTGCTCAATATTCTGGTCGAGTCACTACCGGAGCGGTTCACGTCGATCGCGTGGATAGATGCTGATGTGCTGTTTCTGGAAGACGACTGGGCCGCCCAGGCGAAAGCGATGTTGCAGCAGTTGTCCGTGATTCAGTTGTTTCAATCGGTGGAAATGACCGACTCAGCAGGTATCGTCATTGAGACACATCCCGGTGAAGTCTTCCAGAAGCTGCGCAACCTCAAGACCAGCACATACAAATCAGGTTATGCCTGGGCGGCCAGGCGCGAACTGTTCCCCCTTTACGATCTGAACATTATCGGCGGCGGTGATTCATATATGATGCACACCTGGCTGGAATCTATCTTCGGATTTAAAAAGCGTATCACGCCTGCGCATGAGCGAGCATTTAATGCCTGGGCTCGAAAGCAGCAGCAACTGGTGAAGCGTCGCGTCGGACACCTGCCGATCACAATCAGACACCTGTGGCACGGCACGCGTGAGAATCGGCGGTATGTCGAACGGGCGAACTATCTGCTCGACCATGACTTCAACCCCGATACCGATGTCAGGATCAATTCAGACGGACTCTGGGAGTGGTGTAGTAACAAGTTGGAGATGCACGGGCAGGTGGCGGGTTACTTCGAGCAACGGAACGACGACGAACTATCCAAGCCAACCATCAGAACGGGTCGGTATGCACCGATCAGGAATATGGCAATCGTCTCCTGCCATTTCAACCCCTGTGGTTACAGAGCCCCTGTCGAGAACTGCCGAAGGTTTCTGCGGGAGATCGAACATCCTGTCACGCTGGTAGAGCTGAGTTTCAACGGCCAATTCGAATTCGAGGATTCTATCAAAATCCATGGCGATGAAACCAACCTGATGTGGCAGAAAGAGTGGTTGATCAATATCGGGATTCAGTCGCTTCCGGAAGACGTGGACGCGGTTGCCTGGATCGATGCCGATCTGCTGTTCAATAATCGCAACTGGTTTGAAGAGGCAAAACAGCTGCTTGAAAAACACCAGGTACTGCAGTTGTTTCAGTACATCGATTATCTGGGACCGGATCAGTCGTCAGTGGTACGGCGGTTTCACAGCTGGGCAGAAAAGAACCGCCTGGGGATTCGCGATTATGGTCCGCCAGGCGGGGCGATCGCGGCGCGGCTCGATGCCATTCCGAATGGAATTTATGACCGGGAAATTCTCGGCAGTTCCGATACTCGATTCATCGCCTCGCTGGTTCCAGATAACACATGGATTGAAAGACAGTTCGCCAGCCTGCAGCGTCCCTCTGCTGAATTCGCCGCATGGAAACAACACCAGTTAAACATCATCAATTCGGACGTGGGCGTGGTCTCCGGAAAGATCCGGCACCTGTGGCACGGCTCTCGAGAGAATCGGGGTTATGAAACACGCATCGATATTTTGAAACGGAATCAGTTCTGCAGCTCTGATGTTGCCATTGATGATAACGGTCTGTGGTGCTGGAACAGCGACAAGCCGCAGCTGCGCAAGGAACTGAAAGAATATTTCTCAGGTAGACGGGAGGATTCACCTGTATGAGCTACTGGGATGAACGCAAGGAGTTGAACTACTATCAGATCGTCAAGCAGTGGCTCGAACCGTTCGGCGGCACCCTTCTCGATGTGGGGTGTGCTGACACGCCGGTTGCTCAGTGGGGTGAATTCGACCGAAGGATTGCCGTCAACGATCAGTCGTTCCCGGAGATGGACGGCGTCGAATGCATCCAGGTGGACTGGCTGGAATGCGACCGGGCTGCCGACGTGATTACCTGCCTGCAGGTATTAGAGCATTTTGAAACGAGGGTGCTGATTCCGTTCGTGGACAAGATCTTCAGCAGTTGCGAAACCGCGATCATCAGTGTGCCGTACATGTGGACTACCGGGGCCTGCCCTGGTCACGTTCAAGATCCGATCAGCGTGCGAAAGTTTATCGATCTGGTGGGACGCTGTCCCGCTCGTCTCGATATCGTGAAAGATTCCAGCCAGGAGCGTTTGATCGCTCTGTTTAAAAAGGATTATGCGTAATGCCAGAGATTCGAAACATTGGCCATTATGATCGGAAGTACGCCACCAGCGATTTTGATTACAGCCCAGAACGGGAACGGGGCTGGCTGCAGGAACATCTGATTGACCGGTTCGATTTAAAGCCCGGTGATAGAGTACTGGATCTGGGTTGCGGCAAGGGCCTGCATGCGTCCCTGCTGTCCAGTTTCGGATTAAACGTGTTCGGTGTCGAACTGTCCGCCGAAGGCGTTAGGGGGGCGAATGCACGCGGTTCAACGGCGGTTTTCATCAACGCCAGCGCATCGGATCTACCGTACCACTTCGATACAGGGTATTTCGATCTGATCTACTGCCGAGGAATGAGCTGGTTTCATCGGGAATTACACGAGGTCTGCCCATCAACCGGGGTGAATGTTTCAGAGCACGTCCCGAAAATCATGGAATTCATACGACCGGGCGGGCTGTTCGTCCTGCAGATCTGTACGGACTTCACTGGGCGGTGTGCTGATGATGGCGTAATCTATAACCGCCTGAGTGATTACATTGATCTGTTTTCCCCACATGGAGAGATCGTGCATCTGACGAACTGGGCCGGGGTGGGTTTACTCGATGATGAACAGGCAGCAGAGGTCAAGGGCGGAATTGTGATCGCGACGCAGAAATAGTATTGTACGACTCTACTGATTGAGCTGATTTTGCGCTTCTAAAAACGAAGTGTGTCCTATCGCGGAGTTACAAACTCGCAACTACAGTCTCCCGTTTCTGTGATATATCGCATTCCCTGCTTGCATGCTGATCGTACATCTAATCTTAATTGCGAGAGCCATTTTGGAGCAATTTCTCCACGTGCAATTCCAAACAGAGCAAATGCATAACCGAACATCTCCATACTCAGGTACCCTTGTCGCCCCATGCTCCAACCTGATAGGGGGCCATCGTTCCAATAATGTTCCTGCATGACAGCGTTAGCTGAAAACAAACCTAGTCCCAGATATACAGTCAAAAGATCGGTTAACGGTTCGTGATCTTCCTCAATATGCGAAATACGTCGTTGTCCCAGTAGTAGCACGTGTCCGATTTCATGTGCGAGCGTAGCAATGACGGTGAGTGGATTTTCGAGGCTATGAATTTCCAGCCAGATATCAAATTTCCTGGCCGATTCAGAATACATGCCTACCGAGCCTGCGGTCCACATACCTTCTATTTCAGGGCGAAAATCTTCATAGAAATTAAGTCGTAAAATGGAAGGGGAAACGTTCATGTATTCAGCAACAAGATCCATGATTTTCTGAATCTCGTCAGCCGTTCGATGATACTCTTCCGGAAAAAAATCAGTGGTAGGTAGTATGAGAGTTCCTTTTGTGAGTCTCTGCATCCCGAATTCGCCGATCAACCATGAAAAACGATTTTCAATCCATGCTTTTTCTTCTGCTGATACAGGACAAACTGGTTTTGAGCGAAACCATCCAAACATGGAGAAATGTCTTTCAACTTACGCAAGACTCATCTTAGAGATAGCGGATTCACTCTGGACTTTCAAAAGCGGGCTACAACTACATCAGTTTTTCATTGGCAGTTAAATAAATTGTGTATAACACTTCTGTTCGCGGTAATTAACTGATTTTATTTCACGTAAATTGAGTTCCAGAATAAATCTGGTTTGCCAGAGTATTTCGGATCAACATTGGGAATTGATTCACAATCCAGTTCTGATCAGGTACTGCTTTATTTCGAATCTGCTAGCAGTTGTCTTATAAGATCTTCAACTTGTTTTACATTCTGAATTGCCAGAAAGCCGAGGTCGTGCTGTCGTTGTGAGTTGTTCTTTCTCAAAGCGGAATTCTTTATCAAATATGAGGTCCCCAGAGCCGTCTTTCCATTGTTTTCGATGCAATTTTCCAAGATGCTCTGGTTCGAATGATCGGATATCTGTTTTCATCCCACCGGTTAAGATAACCGCCCGGTTTGAGGTTAAGATATAGGCTGTATTCCGGGCTTTTCTTAGCATCCAGAGTGGTGAACTCAGCATACCCAGGCCAATCAGGACGAAGGGGATTCCAAACAGAGGAAAGAAATCGAAGCCTTTTTGAAAATCAGGAAGTTTAAATCCAGCCGCGCCTGCAATCCAGAATAGTGCAAAAGCTGTCCAGGGAATACCAAACAATACAAGGCCTATTGATCGCAAACAAAAACGTCTGGGAATCGGAGTTCCGACCCAGATGATCTTCTCCCCTTCATTGAGTTCAGACTGAATCAATGATTGCAAATACTGAGGGAGTTGCCAGAGACTGGAAGTTTGATCATCCATTCTGAGTTGTTTCCGGCAATCAAAAAACTGAAATGAAATAGTTAAAAAAAGTGTTGTCGTGCAGGTCCGCAATAATGCTGCAGTCAGAACTACAAGATGAAAATCGAGAGCAGTAATACCCGGGTTAGCCTTTAGGTTTTCTTAGGAATCTGATGCGTTTTCAAATTCATTATGACACATTGAATTAATATTCAAAGCTAGCTTAATTCCCAGCCCTTACGATATTCACGTCGAATATACTGGTCCGATTCAGGAGCGTTCGTGGCCTTCATCGTCTGGGTGTCCCAGTGCAGTTTTTTACCTGTACGATAGGCGACATTACCGAGGTGATTGGCTTCAGTGAGCAGGCCCGCGTATTCGAAATTGCAGGTTGTCGGTGCCCCGGTTTTGCAGGCATGAATCCATTCTGCGTGATGTCCCAGAGATTTTGGAATGAATGGCTCCGGGCGTTTGAAGTCGGCGAATTCTTTTTCAGGTAGCAATACATGCTTACTGTAATCGGAAAGGAGCATGCCTTTCTCACCGACGAATAAAACGCCGTTAGACCACTGGGGAATTTTACCATCTTTCCAGATTTGAGGCTTGTTTGTTCCCTGGTACCAGCCCACAGTGACGGGGGGCATCTCGCCACGCTGACCATATTCATAAATGGCCTGCATCGAAGCTGGTGCGATTTCTTTCTGGATCGGCGGTCCTTCCGCTTCAATTGTGAGTGGGTAATCCAGATTCAGTGCCCAGAAAGGCAAGTCGATCCAGTGGCTGCCCAGGTCTGACATGGTACCATTCCCAAAATCCCACCAGCGGTACCATTTGGGCCCCGGGAAATAAATATTATTGAAAGGGCGTTCTGGAGCTGGTCCTAACCAGAGATCCCAGTCCAGTCCTTGAGGAATCTCATCGGAATGGCTTGGTCGTTTTTCCGAGTAGACAAGATCTTTTGCTGCACGCGCGGCTTCTTCCGAAGGATGCCAGCCCCAGGCTCGTGACACCCAGACGTGAGCTTCCTGAACCGGGCCGATGGCGCCGGACTGAATCAGTTCAACAACCCGACGGTAATTATCTCCCGCATGGATCTGAGTACCCATTTGAGTGGCGACATTCGCCTTTCGAGCCGCTTCTCGAATGACGCGCGCTTCCCAGACACTGTGGGTCAGAGGCTTTTCACAGTATACATGTTTTTTCATCTGCAGCGCCGGTAGCGTCGCGAAAGCATGAGTGTGTTCGCAGGTACTCACGACAACAGCGTCAAACTGATCCGGATGATCGTAAACTTTGCGAAAATCTTTGAACTGTTTTGCTTTGGGATGACTCTGTGAGGCGCGAAACAGATTTTGTTCATTCACATCACACAGAACCGTAATATTTTCTGAAGAGACCGAACGGAGATTGCTGCCGCCCCGTCCCCCAGAACCAATAATAGCAATGTTGAGCTTTTCATTCAGGTTGGTTCCCCGCACAATGGCGGGCGCACCGAATCCAATCGCGGCGGCTGCCGATGCAGAAGTTGCCAGAAACCGTCTGCGGCTTATAGTAGATTGAGTCTGGTCTGCTTTTTCGGGTTGATCTTGCACAGGAAGCCTCCACCTCTGAATAAATGGCCTGAAATCCGGGATCCGCTTTTATAAACTATCTTAAACTATGGCAAGATTCAGTAGGCAAGGCAAGAGAAAATGAGAGACTCGAAAGAATTCTGCTCCGATTGAAACTGGCTCGCAGAAGATCAGTCATTGGAACACTGTGGACAACATCCTGAAAGGTCCAGCTCTTCACTGAGCCAGTGCTGATGACAGTTACTGCAGAGATCCAGTTGACCTGGATATTCTTCCAGAAGATTCAGATAGTCGACGATTTGAGTTTGAATCTCAGGGTCGCTACTGAGCTTTCTGCTGAGTATCAGTGTTTCATTTATCAGCGCAGAGGTATCCGTGGAAAAGGTCGTTTGTCTTCGTTCAGGAGACTGACTACCACGTGAAATCTGTCCGGTTTGTGAATTGCTTTCCACAGACCAGAAATGGCCGGCCCGCCAGGTTCCGTCGCCGATCTGTTGCAGAAAAACTTCGACACGGTTTGTTTCCGGACCGGCAACAGGTATGCGTATAATGCTGATTGGTTCGCGTAACTCAGATGATTGATTAACTGGTTCACTCTGCTCCGATTTTGGGCTGCTTACTGCTTGTGATGGATGTTTTATGATGGTTACTGCTGCTTCAGTCGAGTGACAATTCTGTTTGAGAAACATCATCAGTTTATTACGACTGGCATTTCGTTCCCGTTTTGTCTGTTTGAGTTTGAATCGAAGCTGTTTCAGTGAATCGTCTGCTTGAGTGAAATGAGTAATTAATTCAGCCAACTCCTGTGTCATTGCCAACTGCGGCAATGCAATTTCACTGCTGGATTCTATTGCAGCCTCTTCTTCCAGAAAATCAAGAGACTCGCCGTGATACCAGTAACAATAGGCTTTGCGCCACAACTGCCAGCCCGTGGTATCAAGCAGATATGGGTTTTCAGTGATCGGTACTTCTGCTTCACAGGCATTGATTGCCTGTTCTATGATTTCTTCCCGAGAGCCGGATGCTAATTCTCCTTTCATTTCCAGCAATTCACTCTCCATAAAATCTGGCAGCGCGGCAAACTCAGCCCGATATGCTTCGTCAGCTTCCACACCAGCATTGATCCAGGACTGTAGCTGTTCGATTTGAGTGTGCCCGAGTTGTGCCACGCGCGACTGCGAGAAATCAATACCCCATTCGGCAAGTTGACCGTTGATAGTGCGGCAGGTAATTTCATCAATATCGGTTTCTGAAAACTGGTTTTCCATGGACGTACTTTCCCTGTGAAATAATTAAATGTGATTTAGAATGTGTCAGTTCAAGAAGTTTAGAGGCAGCTCACTGCATAAGTGGCTGTTCCCTGTTGACACTGGGTTAAAGCAAGGCGTGCTGTTTCTGTTCTAATAGAGACAGGCAGATAATCACCCAGGATTTCGATCTTGATCTCATCTGGCAGCAGGCCTTCCTGCTTCGGAATGGTTGTTGAGCCATAGGGAGTATGGATTACTTCCCATGTAGTCTCATTTTCCAGTTCGGTTAAAGCCTGTTGTTCCACATGTTTCAGGTCTTCCCAAGTCTGCTCTGCCAATGAAAATGCCGGCTGACTGTGAATGTTAGACTGATGAAACGATTCAAAAACCTGGATCATTTCACGCCAGCCTGCGATCGCCGCTTCATAAGATTGTGCCATTGCCTGGCAGACCTCTGCTTCTTCCAGATCGCCCTTCAATCGTTCCAGCTTCGAGTTTTCCTGGTTCAATTTGCGAGCCAGCCGTTGCATCTGCTGTTCCTGGTTCGTCAACAGTTCATTGCATTGCTGTACATCGGTTGAAGCTTCTCCTGATGTCAGACCTTCGTATTCATCTTCGATCGTCAGCAGATTGGTATAACTGTTTTTTAGTGCCTCTGGAATTTCTGATGCGGATGCTACGTTCTCAGATCCAGCTCTTGAGTCTCTGTTAAAAGGCAGAAGTTCATCTGTCTCGTTTGATTCCGGGTTTTGATCCATGCTGATAAATCCTCCAGGTATGAAATATGTTTTGCCAGCCAGGTTTTAAGGCATGATTTGACTTCAGGGCATTTTCTATAATGCAGAATTACTCAAGGATCTTTGCGAACTTCTCCCATCGTGTCAGGTGCAATCAGTTCCAGCGTGACACTGCGATCTTTCACGCCGACACATCCGAGATAGATTTCTCCGATACAACCGGCTTCACCTGGAGTGAGTGTGATCATCTGTGTGACCGGTTCTGCAATCAGAGTAATGCCACGTGACAGGTAGTGATCCCGTTTAATCCAGCCTTTTCGTTCCAGCGCGCGGAGATGACACATCACTCCATTTGATGATCGAATGCCGAATTGTTCTGCAATTTCCCGCACTGTAGGCGATAGACGTTGTTGCGTGATTTCCTGTTTGATAAATGAGTAGATGGCCTCTTGTTTTTCGGTCAGTGTTTTTCGCGTCGAAATGTCTGTTGTCTGCATTTGAAAACTCCCTTGTGTACTGGTGAAGTGCTGTGCGTTACGTAGGAATTATAGCGGGAAAAAAGCGGTCAGAAATTTTCACCGCAGGCATCAAAACCGCGAAATGATCGATTCCGCCAGTTCGCGACGAAAACGGTTTTTTTGCGAAAGATGCCGCCTGGAACTGCCGGAATAAGATGTGATTTATTTTATTTTTTCAAGGTGCGAACATTCCGTGATATCAGGACATGAGAAATCCACTCTCAATTGCAGTTCAATTCATATCATCAAATTCGAACGCGATCAGTCTCTGTTTTGTACAGTTGGGAATCTTATGAATTCTTCAGAATGCTGTTTGTGTGCATTCTTTACTTTGTTTACAATGTCAGGTCCTCGCTGAGAGCTTACCTGGGTATCGTCATCCATTGACTTATTTCTTGCCTGATAAAGGTGACTGCTGTGAATCTTTTGCCGAAGTACAAATCGCTCTTGAATGGTTTTGTTATCGTGATTCTTGTTCTGTTTTTTCCAATAGAGAAAACGACGGCGGAAGATCTGCCCCGCGTTCCGGATGGTTTCAGTATCGAACGGGTCACTAACAGTGAACTGACAAAATATCCAATGATGGCAGGTTTTGATGATCGCGGGCGGCTGTTCATTGCAGAAAGTTCGGGAGAAAACACGCGTGCTCCCCAGTTGATTAAAGAACCGAAAAGTATGATTCGCATGCTCGTGGATCGGGATGGCGACGGACGCTTTGATCAGAGTACGGTATTCGCGGATAAGTTGACCCTGCCGATGGGCGCACTCTGGCACGAGGGATCACTCTATGTTGCCAGTCCTCCCAATATCTGGAAGCTGACGGATCACGACGACGACGGCGTGGCGGATGAGCGGAAGATTATCGTCGATTCGTTCGGCTTCTCTGGTAATGCGGCTAGTATCCACGGATGTTTTCGTGGGCCGGAAGGACGGCTCTACTGGTGTGATGGCAGACACGGTCACGAATTCAAAGATAAGTCAGGCAAGGTCACCAGCAAAGGATTGGCCGCCCGGATCTTTTCCTGTAACCCCGATGGCTCCGATATCGAGGTGCATTGTGGTGGCGGTATGGATAATCCCGTCGAGATCGATTTCACTCCCGAAGGGGAAATGATTGGTTCGGTAAATATTTTAATGAACCGTCCCCGCGTGGACTGTCTGGTGCACTGGCTGGAAGGAGGCGTCTATCCTCACTTTGAGGATTGTGTCGCTGAATTCAAACGCACGGGAGAACTGTTGGGACCGATCACCCGCTTTGGTCACGTCGCCGTTTCCGGCATGTTACGCTATCGGGGATCGCAGTTCGGACCAGAATATCAAGGCAATATTTTCACGACGATATTTAATACTCACAAAGTCATACGCTCCCAGCTGATACGTAACGGAGCCACATTTGAAACCAAAGAAGAAGACTTTCTGGTTTCAGATGATCCCGACTTTCATCCCACTGATATCATCGAAGACGCTGATGGCAGCCTGCTGGTGATTAACACTGGTGGCTGGTTCCGCATTGGTTGTCCCCAATCTCAGATTTCCAAGCCAGACATTCATGGAGCCATCTATCGTATTCGTAAGACAGGCACACCGGCGCTGAAAGATCCTTATGGTCTAACTCTGGACTGGAAATCATTGTCACCCCCTCGCAAGCTGCAGTTGTTGAACGACACACGTCCCTTTGTGCAGCAGAAGGCCATCGAAGAACTGGCCCGTGTTGGCGATCTGGCTGTGCCTCAGCTTGCAAAAGTAATCGAATCACCCAGCGGTTCCTTTTATAATGATACCAGTAAACGCAATGCGGTCTGGACATTATCGCGCATTGGAACAGGTAAAGCAGTAACTGCAATTCAAAACGGTCTGGCATCCTCGGAGAGTGTGCAGATGACGGCAGCGAAAGCGCTGGGGACGTTGCGAAATTCGCAATCAGTTGATCAGTTAATCGCGTTATTGAAACAGAACAAACCCCCCGTACAACGTACCGCGGCAACTGCCTTGGGGCGCATTTGTGAGGCAGGGCGACGTGACTCTGTTTCGGATGAACAGTTGCAGTCGGTAGTGAAATCTCTATTCAATGTAATCAAATCCGGGACTCCAGATCGAACGCTGGAGCATGCTCTCATCTATGCATTGATTCGTATCGACAATCGCGATCTGGTTCTCTCTGGCCTGGATGATTCCAGTCCGGCTGTCCGCCGCGCGGCGTTGATTGCTCTGGACCAGATGAACTCGGGTAATCTGACTCGGGAACTGGTAACCCCCCTGCTGGACACCGATGATCCGGCTTTGCAGAAAGAGGCTCTGACGATAATCGGAGAACATGAGGGGTGGGCCGGCGAAACTATGACGCTGTTGAAAACCTGGTTGAGCGAAGCGGAGCTGAGTTCGGAGCGGGCTGCGGTACTGCGGGGTTTTCTGGTCGCGCAGTCTGCTGATCCCGAAGTGCAATCACTGATTGCTCAGTCACTGACGAGTGATGAAACATCAGAGCCTGCAAAGACGATTCTACTGGAAGTCATTCAGCGTTCTACGTTGAAAGAGTTTCCTGTCGCCTGGCGTTCTGCACTGGGGCAGATTTTGAAGACGGCTGAACCTGAATTACAGATTTTCGTCGTCCGCATTGCTCAGACTCATGATCAGCCTGATCTCAATGAACAGTTAACGTCTTTAGCACTGGATGTGAAACAGCCGGCTTCTCTGCGAATTGAAGCATTTTCCGCTGTCGGTTCCCATTTAAAAAGCATCGATCAGAGTACGTTCAATTTTCTCATGTCTCGAATGAATGAAGAGTATCCGCCTCTGGATCGTCTGGCGGCGGCAAGAGCACTGTCAGGATTGCCACAATCTGCCAATCAATTAATCCAGTTATCAAAACAACTGGACGCACCCGGGCCCCTCGCGCTGCCGGTTCTGTTAAGAGCTTATGCGAAAAGCGTCGATGAGGCTGTGGGGCTGGCTTTGATTACGGGCTTGAATGGTTCTTCCGCTGCGACGAACTTGTCGGCGGATGAACTGGCGAGCCTGTTACAGAAGTATCCCGAATCGGTTCAGCAGGCAGCGACACCGCTGTTGAAGAAACTGGGCGTGGATCTGGCACAGCAGAAGGCGCACCTGGAATCTCTCAAGCCTCTGCTCACAGAGGGACGGCTGGAAGAAGGACGCAAAATCTTCTTCGGTAAGAAAGCAGCCTGCTCGGGTTGTCATGCGGTCGAAGATTCCGGCGGAAAAGTGGGGCCCGATCTGACAAAAATTGGTGCTATTCGTACCGGAACAGATTTACTGGAAGCGATTGCACTTCCCAGCGCCAGCTTTGCGCGTGGCTATCGTTCCTATCTGGTAGTGACGGATGCCGGACGTATTTATACGGGCGTCATCAGTCGCGAATCGACGGATACCGTCTACCTCAGAACCGCGGATCTGTCCGAAGTACGGATCGCCCGTGATCAGATTGAAGTCATGAAAGAGTCGCCGACTTCGATCATGCCTAAAGGACTGGAGCAGCGTCTGACTCAGCAGGAAATCCGGGATTTGCTTGCGTACCTGCAGAATCGCAAGTAAAGTGGAATCAATGTCCCGATTCCTCTGATTCCAGCCGTTAAGGGTGCGCTATGTTTAATAGTACTTGTGTAGCACGAATAATGTCCTGCTGCATCTTCATAATTACCCTTTGCATTGTTTCACACACTCAGGCATCGGAAGAGCAGAAGCGACCTAATATTCTGTTCGCGATTGCCGATGACTGGGGTTGGCCGCATGCAGGAGCTTATGGCGATCCGGTTGTGAAAACGCCTACGTTTGATCGGCTGGCCCGCGAGGGTGTGCTGTTTCAAAATGCGTATGTCTCCTCGCCTTCCTGCACCCCTTCGCGCGGGGCAATTCTGACCGGTAAATATCATTGGCAGCTCGAAGCGGGGGCGAACCTGCATTGCATTTTTCCTGACAAGTTCGAAACATATCCGGAAATTCTCAAGGCACACGGTTATCAGGTCGGCTACACCGGCAAAGCCTGGGGGCCGGGACGTACCGAAACCACCGGCCGCGAACTGGCGGGAAAACGCTTTAAGAGTTTTCAGGATTTTCTACAGCATCAGAAACAAGGCGAACCTTTCTGCTTCTGGCTGGGCAGCAGTGATCCGCATCGTCCTTATGAGGCAGGTACCGGGGTGCAGAGTGGGATGGATCTCTTCCAGATCAAACTGCCTGCCTGCTTTCCGGATGCATCGGTCGTTCGCAGTGATGTCGCCGACTATTACTTTGAAGTACAGCGTTTTGATAAACTGGTAGGTGACGCGATGAAGTCACTCGAAGAAAAAGGCGAACTCGATAACACGATCATATTTATGACCGGCGATCACGGTATGCCGTTCCCGCGTGGGAAAAGTTGTCTGTATGATACGGGTACGCGCGTGCCTCTCGCAGCCCGCTGGCCTGAAAAAATCAAGGCCGGTCGCTCAGTCACCGATTTTGTCAGCCTGATTGATCTGGCGCCCACCTATTATGAGGCAGCGGGAGTGAAAATTCCGACGGATGTGACCGGTCGCAGCCTGATGCCTGTCTTGACGAATTCAAAATCAGGCCGAATCACTGACAACAGGGACGAAGTTATCTTTGGTAAGGAGCGGCATGTGCCTTCCCAGGAAGCACCCGACATGGGGGGCTATCCCTGTCGTGCCATTCGTACCGATGACTTTCTTTACATTCACAACATCCGACCCGATCGCTGGCCGGCGGGCACACCCGATTATCAACACGCGGCCATTCCAGGTACCTGGTATGGAGACTGTGACAATGGTCCGACCAAGACCTATATGGTCGAAAATAAAAACAAGGATGCAACTCATCGTCGACTGTATGATCTGGCATTTGGAAAGCTGCCGGCGGAAGAACTGTATGATCTGCGGAATGATCCGGATCAGTTGCAGAACGTTGCCGCCTCTCCGATGTACGAGAAGATCAAAGCGAAACTGGCAAATGAACTGCAACAGCAACTGGTAGCCACCCACGATCCCCGCGAGTTGGGGCAGGGGGATGAGCTTGAGAAACATCCCTACTTAGGCGGCGGTCCAAAGCATCCCAGCCTCGAAGTCAAACGGAAAAAACGGGGCAAGAAGCAGAGTAAGTAATCTCAAAGCTTCTAATCGTTTTCCGTTAATTGGTATAGGTAGATGTTTTCGGTCAAAAAATTGATTACGCATTGCATGTTGCCGACTGTGACAATGTGATTCTCTGTAATTTGCACATCATATTGTTTGTTAGCGCTGTCGTAAAAAACGATAACGCCGTTTGCTAATTCGTAGACAACCCAATAGCGTGTTCAAATGAGTCTGGGGTTTTTGATTTGAGCTTTACGCAGCCGTTGTTTCATTGGTGAAAATCGACATTCTCTTCGCTGTGATTGCACTTCCAGGAAAACGTGTCCAGGATCGTATGAATAATCAAAGGTTTTTGAACAATTCATGCATGTGAGAACCGGCAGTTCGTTTCTGCAGATTTGTTGAACAGCATCAAGATCTTTCCCGCAGTCAGGGCAGATACCGTTAAATGCTCGATTTTTTTCAGGCTTTGAAAAGGGCCACATAATAGACACCGCGTTCTCAGACGATTACTCGATAATCTGAATTCTAGATCGCATCAAATTCCACCTGTGCGTCTTAACAATCTATGATACTCGGCCTAAATGACCCTGGAGACACGATAGTAAAACTTGATACAGTCTAATTTGACTCGCGGTGGCGAAGCAACAGGAATGAAGAGAAATTGCTACTATTAAGAGATCTGAAGCCAGCTTTTCAATTCTGAATGAAACTTACCTGCCTCTACTTCTAAAAAATCACTCTTCCACTGAATTGCAGTGCCACCAGCTGCTTGAAACTCTCTGCAGTTTTTTTCCAAGTCATCCAGCAACAGGGCATCGCTGAAATCAAGGGTATGTGATGAGAGCCAGTGTTCAAAGAAGCGTCGGGGATCTTCGCTTTTCAAGATACGTTGTGTGCTGGAGCAGAGTACATCATCGAACAGTCTGGCTGTTGTGAAGAATGACGTTGTTTTTGTTTCTTTCAATCGCGGTGACTGCTGTCTTGCCCGTAGAATCGCATCATGAAAACAATCCATGTTGTCGGTCGCCAGCACGATGGCTGTACCTGTCTGCTGTGCTGACTGTAACAGCGGGATCAATTGACTGTTGACCCGCATCAGTTGGCAGTCATCCACTGATTTTCGCGCGAGATAATCAGGCGGGAACTCTGGATTCGCTTCAATCTGCAGTCTGTCGACAATCTGGCTGGTGGTGATGTTTCCCCGCATCCAGTCTCGGACTAAGGAATCGTTTTCCGCAAAGAGATACCTGACTGCTTCCGAGAGCGATGAGTGGAGTGGATGCTCTTCATTGTGAATGATGGACATCCAGAAAGGATCGAGTGAGAGTACGCCATGCCAGTCAACGAAAATCACCTTGTTCCAGCGGACTTGACCTTGTTGATTCATACTGGAGTCCCCGCCATCTCAATCGAGGTTTTTCGGTTTCTGGTTGGGTGGCTGATCGGAGTGAGCTGCCTGGTAAAGCCGATCAATGAATTCGTCTGTCATGCCGGTCTCCCTGCGTGCTTCCCTGTTGAAGGTATCACCCACGGAAAGAGCAGCACGGATGGGCCAGTGCAGATGCTGTTCGTAGGCTTCCCAGTCCGAGAGATGGTCGGGTTTTAACTGTCGCAGCCAGTGCAATCCAAAGGCAACGTGCTGAATTTCATCGCGATAGACGACCTTCATCAAAGCAGCACTGCGTTGATCTCCGGCATCTAGAAAGTACTGTTCGAATTCGCCTGTATGATCCAGGTTGCGACCTTCAAATGTCAGAGGCAGGCCGGCCAGGTAATCGAGTAGGCTTTCATAACTGAGAGCCTTCTTCCAGATATAACAGTTTACGGGTAGACTGCCAAACTCCAGTCCCAGTACCGCAGCCCGTTCTTTATGCATGCGGGTGTGTCGTTGTTCGTCTGCCATGATGGCGCACATGCCCTGACGAAATTCAGCAGGCGCCTCGGGGAAAGCACACAGGACATAGGCCATCACTTCCAGCGCCTGCAGTTCATGGTTCGCCATGATGTGGTGGGCGAGCGCCCGCTTTTCCTGCTCCACCAATGCTGCAGGTTTCGGCATGGCGGGAGCCGTGCGGGGGGCGGCGAACTGCAAATTGGCCGGGCGCGTCGGTTCTTTGATGCGCAGCGAATCTCCCGGACAGTCGTCGGTTAAAATCGGGGGAGCGGGTTTTAATTTCTCTTCCAGTGAATCACTGAGGAGCACCCGTTCTGCAAATTCGCGAATTTCCATACTGCTCAATTTGTTGTTGAAGGAGTGTAGCGGGCACGAAACAGGGCCACACAGCCCGTCACTTTCAGTTCCACGTCAGTATAACGACTCTGGAGCCGAGATTGTAACTCATCCCGACTGTCTGCTGCGTTAGTGAAGATCTTTTTCTCATTGTAGAAGTTCATTAATTTGCGGGCGGGCAGGCTGCGAGGAATTCCTTCTGCCAGAATGGTCGAGCCCGAGATAATGGCTCCCGGGTTCAACCATTGATTAAGATGATCAAACAGAATTGATTTTGTAGTTAGATCACCGGGTAGACAATGCAGGAGATAGTTCAGACTGACCGAGTCGAATCGTTTTGGCTGGTCGGGCAGGGGCTGCAGGATGTCTGCCTGATAACTTTCGGGTTTATATCTGCCGGCCCGACTGGTGGCGGCTGCGAGGCTGTTTGAATTCAGGTCGAGCAGGCCCAGTCTGACGTTCAAATCTGGAAACGTGCAATGTTCCAGATAGTAACCGGTGCCGACTCCCACATCCAGATGATTGGCGGTCAGACTCTGGTTCATCCAGCTCAAGATGTGTCGGGTACGACACTTCCAGATCAGAGAGTTGGAGATACCCAGGACCCAGAGATCATAGATCGATAAAA
Organism: Gimesia algae; assembly: GCF_007746795.1. Taxonomy (NCBI): domain Bacteria; kingdom Pseudomonadati; phylum Planctomycetota; class Planctomycetia; order Planctomycetales; family Planctomycetaceae; genus Gimesia; species Gimesia algae. The sequence goes on along the minus strand of NZ_CP036343.1, from coordinate 7,666,097 downwards.
TACGTTTGGAATAGACGGCCTGGCCGGCGGTGCTTGCTTCGGATGGAGAATTCATCTTGAGATGTTAATAAGAATTGCTGCTTTTGGGAATCGTAATCAACCCATGGCGCGGACCAGATACCCACCGGGCAGGCGTTTGACCACTTTGCGCATTTCCAGAATTGTGAGAGTGGAAAGAATGCGCGAGGAATCGAGATGGCTCGACTGAACAATTTCGTTGAGATGCTGTGGTTCCAGTGTGACCAGATTCAGAATATCACGTTCAAATTCGCTTAACGAGAGTTCGCGTGGCGTATGGACTTCCCGGTTTTGTGCTGTCATGACAGGTGTCTTCGCCGGGCCCAGTCCTTCCAGGATGTCTTCCACATCCCGGACGAGCATGGCACCGTCGCGAATCAGGTCATGACAGCCGGCACTGGCGGGATGATCAATGCGACCAGGGACGGCAAAGACTTCACGCCCCTGTTCGTAAGCATGCCGCGCAGTGTGCAGGGCACCACTTTTGCGACCTGCTTCGATCAAGACAACGCCCATGGAAAATCCGCTGATGATGCGATTACGCTGAGGAAACAGGCCAGCGACCGGCGCCTGATCCAGACAAAACTCGGTGACGATTGCGCCTTGACGGGCGACGGAATCCGCCAGATCCCGGTGTTCGGGAGGGTAAATATGAGCCAGCCCGGTCGCCATGACGGCAATCGTGCGCCCCCCTGCTTTGAGCGCGCCGGTGTGAGCTGCCTGGTCAATCCCTCGGGCGAGACCACTGACAATAGTAATCCCGGCCCGCGCCAGCGCAGCGGCGATCTTTTCTGCCTGCTGCAGTCCATAATGAGTGCATTTGCGTGAGCCGACGATTGCGACCGCCAGTTCGTCTTCCGGCAACAGGCTTCCTTTACAGTAAAGCAGGGAAGGCGGATCGGGCATTTCTCTCAGGAGCGATGGGTACTCTGCTGAATCCTCAAATAAGATCTGATAACCAGATTCGCGACAGCGTCGGAGTTCGTCTGCCGCAGTCGATTTTGCTTCACGATAAATGATGGCGTCGGCCAGTTTGGTCCCGATGCCCGGGACATTGAGCAATTCCTGACGGGGGGCGTTCAAGATTTCAGCCGGGCTACCAAACTGATCCAGTAACGTCCGGCGAATCCGCGGGCCGACTCCCCGGATCAGATTTAACTGAATCAGCTCAAGCAGTGGCTGATCGGATTCCTGTATTGGCTCGCCCATAATTGCAGGACCTTCATGGATGGATGCTGTGATTCACGAACGTACATGTTCTCAGAAAAGGTATGAAAAAACAACTAAGATCGGCTGTCATTCCCGGGGAAGCGACTGTTCACACTTGACAGCAGCCGCCTGCAGCCTCTAAACACGAAGCACACCATTCTGAACTCCGTTAAGGTCAAACACATGCTGGACAAGATCTTCTTCATCATTGCCTGCATCATCATTCCCGTTTTATGGGGCGTGATTGTGAACTGGATCTTCAATCAATGGCAGGATCGCTCGAACAACAACTCAGACGACGATTATATTTTCCCTGATTATCAGATCTGAGGCGACGGCGTTATGGGTTTTGGATGGTTTGACTTTTTTCTGATTTCCACTGCGGGAGGGCTGATTGGCTTTCTGGCGGGAATGTTCGGAGTGGGCGGCGGATTTCTGCTGGTCCCCATTCTGAATATTGTGCTGGGAATTCCCATGGAACTGGCTGTCGGCGCCAGTGCCTGCCAGGTACTGGGACCTGCGACGACATCGCTGCTGGCGCGGAAGATTAAAGGACGAGATCTGTTTTTCCCACTGGTGATTACGGGGGGATTGTTATTAGGTGTCATTGCCGGGACGGGGATTCTGGAACACGCGAAATCATCTGCTGCTGTCATGCTTAATGGAAGAAACATTATTGTCGCGGATTTGGTGGTGCTGATTGCCTATTTCCTGATGTTAACCGGGCTGGGGATACTTTCATTACGTAGTGCCCGCCGCGATGATTCAGAATTGAGCGGAACGCTGTTTACAGATCGATTCCAGATACCACCAGTAGTTCAATTTCCCGGTTTGGTTGAAGCGCCGCTTTCGATTCCAGTCATTGCGTGGTTTGGTCTGGGTCTGGGGCTCGTCTCCGGTCTTCTGGGGATCAGTGGAGGCATCCTGTTATTTCCGATACTGATTTTTGGTCTGGGAATTCCCACCCATCGGGCGATCACCTGCAGCCTGGTGATCGTCTGGATCGTGGCATTCCAGTCAACGATCGCGCACGCCTGGCATGGCAATATCAGTATCATGATAGTAATCGCACTCCTGCTCGGGGGAACGGTAGGCGCCCGGCTGGGATCGGACCTGAACGCCCGACTCAAAGGGTTGCAGTTGAGACGGCAGTTTGGCTGGTTATTACTCTCTGTGGCTCTTATGATTGGGACGCGGCTGGTGTTTCTGCTGGCAGGTTAAAACATCATCAGAGGAGATGAGACAATGGCAAAAAAATCCATCCTGTTTTTAACGGGTGACTACGTAGAGGACTATGAAATCATGGTCCCGTTCCAGGCATTAACGATGGTGGGATACCAGGTCGATGTGGTCTGTCCCGATAAAAAAGCGGGCGAGATCATCCGGACTTCGATTCACGATTTTGAAGGCGATCAGACCTATTCCGAAAAGCGGGGGCACAACTTCACTCTGAATGCCACTTTCGCTGAAGTGAATGCAGACGACTATACTGCTTTGCTGATTCCCGGCGGACGGGCACCGGAATACATTCGCCTGAATGAGCGCGTGCTTGAGATCGCCCGGCAATTTGCGACCGCAGGCAAGCCGATCGCCGCCATCTGCCATGGCTTGCAGTTGCTGGCCGCCGCCGGTGTGTTGAAAGACAAAAGCTGTACGGCGTACCCGGCGTGCGCCCCCGAGGTGACTCTCGCCGGAGGCACGTTTGTGGAAACTCCCATTGATGGCGTTCACGTAGATGGGAATCTGGTTTCCGCGCCCGCCTGGCCCGCCCATCCGCAGTGGCTGGCTGCGTTTCTGGAAGTGCTGGGAACCAAAATCGAGTTATAATATTCGTGAAACCGTAGTTTTGGTATCACATTTTAATCGGGGAGAGACTTGGATGTCGTGTTGTTCTATTAACTGGTCGACGATTGGTGCAGCGTTGGGCGGACTGGCTGTCATTATCGGTGCCTTCGGTGCCCATGGCGTCGATGGATATTTTGCTGAGAAATATGCCGGACAGGTAAAAACGGTTTCGGGGGTAGAAGTACCCGCGGCTGAGAAATATCTGAACGATTTCAAGACCGGCGCGCAATACCAGATGTACCACTCCATTGCTTTGTTGCTGGTCGGATTTGCCGGATTGACTTCGCAGAAGAAAAAGCTGTTGAATACAGCCGGCTGGTGTTTTTTGCTGGGGATCATTTTTTTCTCCGGAAGTCTTTACGTTTTGACGCTCAGCGGTCAGACTTTCTGGGGGGCCATTGCGCCGATTGGCGGGACACTGCTCATTGTGGGCTGGTTTTCTTTTGCTGCGGGAATCTGTTCCTGTGGCGGAAATTCCACTGATGTGTCAGGTCCCGAAACTCCTGCCTCTACCTGATACCTGATTTGCAGAACCATCATAATATACAATGATCGAATGAGATCATTCCCACCTTCTTTTCAGAATAGAGAAACTTATGCTGATTTTTGATGCACACCTTGATATGGCCTGGAATGCCTGCGAATGGAACCGGGATCTGGAATTACCTGTCAGTGACATTCGCAAGTTTGAACGTCAGTTTGAAAATATAATTCCCGGCGAAGCAACGGTTTCCTGGCATGCCCTGCGTCAGGGGGGCGTGGGAATGACGATCTCCACGCTGCTGCCTCGACTGCATCGCAAAGACGCGGCGTTGACGCATTATCAATCGAGAGAAGCCGCCTATGGTGTGGCCATGGGGCAGTTGGCTTATTACCGGGCGATGGTAGCGAAAGGCGTCTTAAGAGAGATTCCCGACAGCAGCACACTCGCCAGTCATATCGCTGAATGGGAAGCCAATGAAACAGCTGCCCGCGCGGAAGGAAGTACGATTCCCATTGGTTTCATCCTGAGTATGGAAGGGGCACCGCCGATTCTGTCTCCCGAACAGATTGGTGACTGGTTTGATGCCGGTCTGCGAATCTTAGGACCCGCCCATTATGGTCCCGGTCCCTACTGTTTTGGAACAGGCAGTGAAGGGGGGCTCAAAGAGCAGGGGCCCGCGCTGCTGAAAGAGATGGATCGGGTGGGTATGCTGCTGGATGTGACACACCTCGCCGATCAGTCATTCTGGGAGTCGCTGGAAATCTTCCAGGGACCAGTGCTTGCCAGCCACCACAACTGCCGGTCTCTGGTGAATGCCGACCGTCAACTGACGGATGAGCAGATCAAAGCGTTGATCGAACGCGGTGCCGTAATCGGTTGTGCCTTTGATAACTGGATGATCAAACCGGGCTGGACGATTGGGGTTTCTGATCCCAAAACCACTTCAGTGGAAGATATTGCCAATCATACCGATCACATCTGCCAGTTGGCAGGAAATGCAAAGCATTGCGGCCTGGGAACGGACCTGGACGGCGGATTCGGGAAAGAACAGACGCCCCACGATCTGGATACGATCGCCGATCTGGGGATGTTCGCCGGGATTCTGGAAAAACGGGGATACAGTTCTGAAGACATCAAAGGCATCATGTCGCAGAACTTTGTGGATTTCTTCCTGAAGGCATTACCAGAGAGCTGAGAATATCAGATATTCTAGATGTTTTGTTCGCTGTATCCTGTTGTTTATCAATGGGATACGGCGTTTTTTTGTTTTTCCGGCAAACTTTGTGAAAAACTTTCAAGAACCTGAAATGAGCGGCGAATAACTCCCTGTGACGTGGCCGATCGGTTTGGCCTACTGTTCCGAATCGAACATTTGTTGTTGTAAGAGGGAGTCTGGACAATGATATTCATGTGTAAAAAATTTGTAATAGGTGCTGCAGTGCTGGCCACGCTGGGAACCTTCGTCTTTGGCCGCGATGTGGTGAGTTATGTGAAAACAGCCGGCAATTCTGTCAGGCAGGCGGTCAAGTCGGAAGTCCCCGTTGATTTTGAAGTCGATCGAGCTCGTAAAATGGTGGAGGATCTGGTGCCTGACATTCGTCGGTGCATGCACGTGATTGCAGAGCAGCAGGTGGATGTCGAAACACTGCAGAGTGAGATGCAGGAAACAGAACTCGCAATGAAACAGCAGAAAGATGCGATGTTTACTCTGCGTTCGGACCTGGAATCCAACGAGACGGAATTTGTGTACGCCAGCCGGACCTACAGTAAAGATGATATCCGCAGCGACCTGGCACAACGCTTCGATCGTTATAAAGTCGCGACCGATACTGTGAAGCGAAACGAGCAGATTTTGAAGGCGCGCCAGAAGGCCTTGGATGCCAATCGCGAGAAGCTGGAAAATATGCTTTCCGCCAAGATGGACATGGAAGTACAGATCGAGCAACTGGAAGCACGTCTGAAATCGGTTCAGGCAGCGGAAACCGTGAGCAATCTGGAAATTGATAATTCTCAGCTGACACGAGCCAAGAGTCTGATTAAGGACCTGAACAAGCAGCTGGATGTCAAAGAAAAGATGCTGGACGCAGAAGGAAAATTCACAGGTCTGATTCCCGTTGATACCAAAGTGGAAGAAAAGCGGGATGTCGTCAAACAGATGGATGAATACTTCAAATCAAAATCAGGCGATCGTGTCGCGGTTCAGTAAAAAGACTGAGAGACGAGCGTATTGGCGCGAGTGGTGGCAGGTGGTTCTTGTATTCGAGCAGGGCTGCCTGCCCCTTGCCAGTTTCTTCTCCAGATTAAAATTAAGCGATCCCTGGCAAAAACAGATTCTAAGCAACCACTTACTAAGATTATTCGTTAAAATTAAGAGTGTATCGTTTAACAGCTTGTGCCTCTCTCTTTCTGACTCAGGAGAATTACCTTGGGCTTCTTCACTTCATCATCCAGGCAGGATCAGGCTGCGAAATCTTTCGCTGGCATGAGTTATCTGTTGTGGATTGACGGAGTTGGAACGTACCTGGTCTATTTACCAGAGACGTTGAGAATTGGTGGACCGGGAGAAACAGGAGTGGCGAGCAGCCTGAGTTCTCAATGGGCTGATTTAGCATTACTGGCCAATCTGTCTCGGCACCATGCGTCGATCACCCGTTCCGGAGAGAATTATTTTCTGGAAGCGCAGGCCCCTGTTTTCTGTAATCAACGTGCTGTCAATGATCGTGTCTTGCTCACGGATCTGGCGGCGTTTAGACTGAATACAGATACAGTGCTCACATTTCGACAGCCGACCGCCTTGAGTGCTTCCGCCTGCCTCGAATTCACGAGCCACCATCAACCGCAACAGCGACTGGATGGCGTCGTGCTGATGGCGGAAACCTGTCTGCTGGGAGCGAGCAGTGAAAATCATGTTGTCTGCCCCCACTGGCCGGGAACGGTGATTCTGTATCGCCAGGGAAATCAGGTCTTGTGTCGTTCCAGGTTGAAAATCGATGTGAATCAGATAACTGTTTCTGAGGGAGCCGTTTTAACCCCGGGTTCCCTGGTAACCGGACCTGAGCTGCGTTTTCGCTGGGAGGTCGTCAGTTAAGTTAACATGGGGTTTAACTCGCACTAATCAGTTTGCCATTTAGAAAGTGAAATTTATGGATTCAATGTTATTCGGACTACTGATCCTCGGGATTGTCGCTCTCGTGATCTTTCAGTTGGTGATATGGATCTGGATGCTTGTCGATTGTCTGCAAAACGAACCATCGACAGGAAATGATAAAGTGATCTGGATACTTTTGATGGTGTTTCTCGGAATTTTAGGATCTTTACTCTATTACTTTATACGTCGTCCTCAGCGGATCGAAGAATTTGGCCATTAAATTTACAAGTAATGATTAGCCTGACGTTACTCAGAGGCGATATTGATGGAAAAGAAAGATTACTACAAATGAAGAGCCTGTTTCCAGGGGATCTATTTTAACCCCGGGTTCGCTGGTGAGTGGTTCAGAGCTTAGTTTTTGCTGGGATATTATCGCTTTATTCAAACAGGGGTTTTTACTCGCGCAAATGAATACGTGCCATGATGGAAATTGGAATTATGATGTCACTCCTTGGTTTACTGTTTTTTTTAATTTCAATGGCTCTGAGCCTGCTGTTATTTGTACTCTGGATCTGGATGCTGATTGACTGTGTGAAATATGAACCATCAACCGGTAATGACAAAATTATCTGGGTGTTAGTCATTGTCTTATTAAACGGGATAGGGGCACTGCTTTACTATTTCATTCGTCGACCGGAACGGATTAAACAGATGGGGCAGTAATCTCAGGAAAAAAATGATCCAAGGACACTTTAAGAACGTTATAAAAATAGTTGAGAGTTGAATCGTAAACCGTACAACTGTCATGTTGTTTAACGGATGGAATGGAACATGAAATTCACCTTTGCACCAGAATCGAAACCTTTAGAAGGATTTACGATCAAGCGCGCCATCGACCGGGGCGGATTTGGTGAGGTGTACTATGCACTGAGTGACTCGGGTAAAGAGGTCGCCTTGAAGCTGCTGCAGCAGAATATGGATATTGAGTTACGTGGCGTGACGCAGTGCCTGAATCTGAAGCATCCCAACCTTGTGACCATTTTCGATGTCAAAACAGACCGGGACGGTGACCACTGGGTGGTCATGGAATTTGTTTCCGGTCAGGGTCTGGACAAGGCGCTTCATCAGTATCCGCAGGGTATGCCGATGGAACAGGTCCGCTACTGGCTGTCGGGTATTTCAGAAGGATTGTCTTACCTGCACAGCCGCGGTCTCGTGCATCGGGATCTGAAACCTTCCAATGTCTTCCGCGATGGAGAGACGATTAAAATTGGTGATGTCGGCTTATCCAAATTCATCACGCATAGTCGGCGGAGTGCGAATACTCAAAGTGTAGGGACCGTCTATTACATGGCTCCCGAAGTTGCCCGCGGCCGCTACGGCAAAGAAGTCGACGTGTATGCGGTGGGTGTGATGGTTTATGAAATGATCACCGGTGTGGTTCCCTTCGATGGGGAATCGACGGCGGAAATTCTGATGAAGCATCTGTCAGAAAAACCAGACCTGAGCCGTTTACCAGTACATTTGCAGGCGGTCATGGGACGTGCCTTGGAAAAAGATCCTCAAAAACGAATCGGTGATATCAAAACATTCAAACAGGAATTTGAACGCGCGATCTTCCAGCGGAATTCTTCAATCGAAATCCCGGAAAATTCATTTGACGTACATCCGAGTCCGCCTGCAGGCGTTTATGATGAAACGACTGTTGATTCCAGGCACGAAGACACTACGTATGTCAAAAGGGAAGTGAACTCTCTGCCGACGCTGACACCGATGCTGATTCTGTTTCTTCTCATCGGACTGATGGGAGCCACGATGGCCAGTCAGGGGGCCGGTTTTAAACAATTTATTCTTGGTCTCCCTCTCATAATGCTTTTCTGTGGAGCCGTTGTCATGACGGGTATGTTCGGGCGACTGTTTTTTACCAAAGGAATTGCAGCGATTGTGAAGGGGCCTCCGCCGATCAGTAATCTATGGGATAAAAAACAGAAGACGCACGAGACGCAGACCTTTAATCAATATCGTGAATCCCATCTGGATAAGACGCGAATCATAAAAAAAGAAGAAGAACGAAAGAAAGCAGAAGCACACCGCCGGCAGACATATAACCAGCAACGGCAGAAACCGTATTATTCCCGTGTATTAACACCGCGCACTCCCCGCGCGATTTCGCACCGGACGCGGCTCTACAATCTCTCGGTCTCAATGATCAAAGCAGCGTTCTGTACGCTGGTGATCGTCGTGGGACTGGTCTGTTTTACCGATGGTTCTTTTTTTCAGGGAGCAATGGGCGATATGTCTCGAGGTGTCATGGGAGGATATAACTACGCACCGTTCTGCCTGCTAATCTGCGGGACGCTTGTTGCTGCCTGGAGTGTCTTAGCAGTCGCGAAACTGACCGAAGGTAAGCCTTATGATCAGAGCACCCGCCGCATTATCTGGCTGACCACCGGAGCTGTTGTCGGCGCAGTGATCTACCTGCTGCAGACAGAAGTCCTGATGACCACAATCGGTTCCGCTCGCGAGGATTACCTGGGGTTGAGACCACTGTTTGATGCCGTCGGCCCGAATTCACTGGTTCTGGTGAATGGGCAACCCAGCCTGTTCAGCTATGTTATCTTCTTCGGAGTTCTGTTCTGTTTCCGTCGCTGGTGGTGGCACGCCGATTCATTTCGTCCCCGAAAATTCCGAGTCTTATCTGTGCTGATTACCGTCTTTACCGCATATATCATTACAGCCATCTGGGCGTTTCCGATGATCCCGGCTTTGTGCTGGGCAGCCATTATTTCCAGTGTCGTGCAGCTCTCTGCCAGCTGGATACCACCCGAACAACGCTATATTGAAATGAAAGGGGGGACACGATGATGATAGGAGTAATCGAACTGTTAATTTTAGTGGTTGTGGTCCCGGTTATCATTCTGGTGGTAGTAGCTGTTGTTCGTTATCTCTCTCAGCAGAAAGTTTCGCTGCTCTTAACCCTGGGCGGACTGGCAGTAATGGGGTTCTTTTTTCTGGCACTTCTCGGTATCTATTATGCTAGGTTAGGTTCTACGTCAGCAACGCGAATTGTCCAGGAAGCAACCGCAGTCTCGCCGCAGGACGTTGAGTATCCTGTCCGTCTTGAACCGAAAATGAAAGGCATTCAAGCCGAATTCCCTCGGGCTGTGGGACAGGAGCGAATTGCCGAGAATCAGCCTCTCGTGGCCCCCAAGCCTTTTGCTTCTCAAAAAATGGATCACCTGGAATTAAAGGTCACTGCTTCGCAACAGATGGATGCTGAATTACCGGAATGGGTGGTTGAGGGAGTCAAATCAGCGGTGCTACAGGAAAATAATTTGATCAACAACAGCCGCCCGGTGTTTCAGTCCGGGCTGTTTGCGACCCGCGAGGAAGCACTTCAGGATGCTTTGTCGAAAGCAAGGCAGCAGATGCAGACCAATCTCATGATGCGAGAACCCTGGTTGAAAAGCAATGTGTGGGAACTGAACTCGGACCTGTTTCGACAGACTGCCTACCGCCGTCCTTACTTCCAGACTGTAGAACATGATTTTGGTGATGTGTTGAAGTCAGGAGAATCTTTCAAGCAGAATATGTTCCGGGCGTATGTGGAAATTGAAAACACGCCTGTGGTGAGACATCAGTTTCTAACCAGATGGAAGCAGAACATTGGGAATGAGCGTAGCCTCTGGCTGGGCGGTGTTTTTGGTCTGATCACATTGGTGTGTGTGGGAGTCGCCGTCTATTTGAGAACCGAGTCGGATCAGGCTACAATCCAGTCGTCTCACTAATTCTTCTTCTAATCAGTCTGTGATGGACTTATGCCGATCGACGAAGCCGACCAGCTGCTGGTCTCACAAATCAAAGCCGGTGATTCGGAAGCCTGGTCCGAACTGATCGCCCGATATGAAGGTCGGTTGCTGGCATTTGTCAACAGCCGCTTACGGAATCTCTCAAGCAGCGAAGATGTGGTTCAGGAAACATTCTTGGGATTTCTGATCAGCCTGCCCAATTACGATCCCGGGACGCCGTTAGAATCATTTCTGTTTGCCATCGCCTCTCATAAGCTGACCGACTTATTACGCAAGCAGGGACGACGCCCGACGATCCCCCTGTTCCCGGATGAAAATGGCGCGCGGGTAAATCATCGTGAACCAGCCGGACATACGCGGGTGGCATCCAGCCTGGCACGCAGCAAGGAACGCAAATCCAAGGAAGAGCAGATCATCTGTATAAGTCTGCAGACGCTGATTGATTCCTGGATTAAGAACGGCGAGTTCGAGCGACTGCAGTGTATCGAACAGCTCTTTGTTTCAGGAAAAGCAAATAAAGAAGTCGCACTGCAACTGCAGCTCACAGAACAGTCAGTCGCGAACCACAAGCACTTCGTGGTTGGTAAACTGAAAGACGCCATCAAAACTGCTCAGATTCAAGATGTTGATTTCACAGGGCTGGGACTGAATTAAGTGAAAACGAAACCGCGCAGCAAAAAACCTCGCCTGATCATCACAGGACGAGGTTTTATTCTTCTCAGGTCAGCTACCACATCAGCTTAAACTGTATCCAGTTTTACTGTAGCGTCTCCAGGTCCGTTTGAACCGAGTAGATTAGAGTGAAAGACGCTATAGTGAAATGTGATTCGCTCTAGAACTTGATGTGCTTGCGTTTTGCTTTGCGTGCTTTGGCACTGGCAGGACGGCGACCGTGATTTGCTTTTTTCAGTTTACGCTGTGTTTTAGCCATGACTTTATCCTTTAGGGTCTTCAGATATTGCTTATCGAGACCATACGTTGACTGATGAGGTCTGCAGAATATATCGGTATCGGGTCGGGTATTCTAGTCGAACGCTTTCCTGAAAAAAAGCCATTCAATCAAAAAACACCGCTCTGGAGAGGATTTCTTCTACTTTTGTGCAAATTTTTGGGCTCAAAATTAAATTGTAAGGTCCTCGGCATGTGGACTGTTGTTCTGCTTCGAGTTAGCATGGATGAGATCAACCGGATACTGGACAAACACGACGTCGGTTTAACTGAAGAAGATCATCATGCTGGCCAAGCTTTATACCTACTCGCTGTTTGGCATCGATGCCAAGCCTGTGGAAGTGGAAGTCGATATCTCTCCCGGGGCGATGCCTAAGACAATTCTGGTTGGTCTGGCAGAAGCAGCCGTCAAAGAGAGTACACATCGGATTGAGCGGGCTCTGGTCAACAGCGGCTACAATCGCCCCATTGATCGTATCGTCATCAATCTTTCTCCTGCCGACCTTCCCAAAGACGCCGCTTCATTTGATCTGCCCATCGCGTTGGGGCTGTTGACAGCCAGCGGGCAGTTGGCTTCAGATCGCTTTCAGGATTACGCTGCAGTGGGTGAACTGGCATTGGATGGCACAATTCGTCCAGTGCGCGGCGCACTCTCAATGGCGCTCTCGGCGCGTGAGCAGGGCAAACAGGGTTTGCTGGTTCCCGTTCAGAATGCAGAAGAAGCAGCCGTCGTGGACGGTCTGGATGTCTTCGCGGTCGGCACACTGGCGGAAGCGGTCGGCTTTTATACAGGCAATCTGCCAATCGAAGCGGTTGAATTCTGCTGGGAAAATGCCCTGGAAGAGCATGGTCGCTACGATATCGACTATAGTGATGTGAAAGGACAGGAATACGCGAAGCGGGCGATCACTGTCGCTGCCGCCGGCATGCATCATTTATTGATGATTGGGTCGCCTGGAACGGGAAAGACGCTGCTGGCTTCGCGGATCAGTACCATTCTGCCGCGACTTTCTCAAGAAGAGAGTCTGGAGACAACACGCATTTACAGTGCAATGGGGCGGCTCCCCAGCAATCAGTCGCTGGTGATGCTCCGCCAGTTTCGTACGCCCCATCATACCATCAGTGAAGCAGGACTGGTAGGAGGAGGGTCGACGCCTGCGCCCGGTGAAATCAGCCTGGCGCATAATGGCTTACTGTTTCTGGATGAGTTACCTGAGTTCAATCGGCGGACACTGGAAGTCTTGCGACAGCCGTTAGAAGGGGGAGAAGTGACGATCTCGCGGGCGATCGGCAGTGTGACGTTCCCGGCGAATGTGATGTTGATATCCGCCATGAATCCCTGTCCCTGCGGCTATCTGTCTGATCCGCGCCGGAAGTGTTCCTGTAATCCCATGCAGATTGAACGCTATCTTTCCAAGATCAGTGGTCCCTTACTCGATCGAATTGACATTCATATTGAAGTGCCCCCGGTTCCATTTCGAGAACTTTCCAACCAGTCAACGGGAACCAATAGTGCGACCATGCGCGAACAGGTACTGGATGCTCGCGAGATTCAGGCACAACGGTTTGCGAATGAGCCGACCTCGCATAATGGGCGCATGACGCCCCGACAGTTAAGAAAGCACACCCAACTGGCGACGGACGCGGAAGGACTTCTCAAATCCGCGATGGAAGAAATGGGTCTCTCCGCTCGGGCGCATGATAAAATATTGCGTATTAGCCGGACCATTGCAGACCTGGATCATTCCGATCAGATCACTGCGGCGCACATCAGCGAAGCCATCAATTACCGCACTCTTGATCGACAGTTCTGGTCCTGAGGTCGGTTTAACTGTCAGAATTTGCTGCTTCCGATGTCGGCTCGGCAGGGCCTGCTGGCGCAGAAAGGCGGGCTATGGTTTCCAGTAGCTTCCGTTTGTCAACCGGCTTGGTGGCATAAGCATTGCAGCCGGCACTCAGGCATTTATCCATATCATTTTTCATCGCATGAGCCGTCAAGGCAATGATGGGGCCGGTATAACCCGCTTTTCTCAGTTTGCTGGTGGCAGTATAACCATCCATGACAGGCATCTGCATGTCCATCAGGACAAAATCATAAGGCTCCCCCGACTCAAGAGCAGCCATGGTTTTCTCGTAACCCAACTGCCCGTTATCTGCCAGATCGACGTGCATCCCTTCCTTTTTCAACAGAAATGAAATCAGTCGTTGATTGTCCAGCCCATCTTCAACGACCAGAACGCGGCTGGACGAAATCGTATTGTTAATGTTGTCTGATATTTCCTGATTGCATTCAGTCGCAGCACTCTTGATGGAAATTTCATCTATTTGGCGGAGTCGCACACCCTCCAGTGTTCCCGTGTTGACGGAGATGGTGAAAGTGCTTCCCGATCCTATTGAACTGGTGACATGAATACGCCCTCCCAGCATTTCCACGAGTCGTTTGGAAATTGCCAGTCCCAGACCTGTACCGCCATATTTTCGGGTTGTTGAATTATCTGCCTGAGTGAATGGATGATATATCTGCGCGAGTGCCGTTTCAGAAATCCCGATCCCGGTATCAATCACATCAAACTGTAACTGGGAAAATTCATCTTGCAGGTTGATGGTTCTGGTTCGTAGTTCAACGTATCCGTTTTCAGTAAACTTAATGGCATTTCCCAGGAGATTAATCAGAATCTGTCTCAGTCGGGTCGGGTCTGTCACGATGGTTTCGGGGATCGGATTTTCAAAAGAGACAACTAATTTAAGCCCTTTCAGGTCAGCTTTAATCTGCATTAAAGCGGCGATGTCGCGGATCAATTCAATGGTATTGACGCGTACCTGTTCCAGTTCGACTTTGCGTGCTTCGATTTTAGACAGATCAAGAATATCGTTGATCACGCCGATCAGATATTCTCCATTCCGTTTCACGATGTTCGCAGATTCAATATCTTCCTGTTTTTTCAGATTGTTCAGCAGGATATCAGTGAATCCCAAAATCGCCGTCATGGGGGTGCGGATCTCGTGGCTCATATTGGCCAGGAATTCACTTTTGGCTTCACTGGCTGCTTCTGCCCGTTTGCGGGCTTCGTTTAATGATCGTTCGTAATCTTTGCGCTCGCTGATATCCTGAATAATACCGGTAAATATTTCGCGGTCTGCCAGGATGACAGAACTGACAGCCAGTTCAGCGGGAAAGGTAGACCCGTCGTTGCGCTGGGCAACAATTTCCTGACGCGAACCGATGGCGCGTACCAGTTGTGGATTCAACTCGCCACTCGAATACTCATGTTGAATTTTCTGATGCAGGGGAGGGATCAGGAGATCGATGCCTTGTCCGATTGCTTCGTGGTTATGGTAGCCAAACAGATACTCGGCTCCCCGATTGAATTCTTCAATCTTACCCTCAAGATCAATCGTGATAATCGCATCCATGACATTATCCATGATCGATCGGTAACGAACTTCACGGTCTTTGACATTTGACAGAAGAATTTCCTGTGCGTCCAGTACCCGGTTGTATTGATAGCCGACGATTCCTGCTTCGGTGAAATTGTCGACATCCGCCCGTGACTGATTGTTTCCCTTTTCATGAGCAATCATGGTTTCCAGCAGACTGTGCAATTCCGTGGAAGCCCCATGTTCGGCAACATTCAGTCCGATTTTTTCATCCGATGCGGTAACACGGATCGACATGAAACAATTCACCAGTTTCATGAAAAGCCAGATGCTGCCGAAACTCCAGACGAAACAGACCCCCACTCCCAGAGCCTGAGTTCCTAATTGAGAGGCGCGTGAAGCGCCACTTTGAAACAGGCTTGTATCAGCAAATAATGCAACCGCGAGCGTCCCCCACGCACCGGCAAAACCGTGTACGGGAATCGCTCCGACGACATCATCGATTTTAAAACGATTTTCCAGGAGCGAAAGCGAGGTCAGCATCACAATGCCAGCGATAAAGCCTATGAGAATGGCGCTGGGGTAATTGACGGCATTGCAGGAGGCTGTGATGGCAACAAGTCCAGCCAGTGAGCCATTAAAGACTTTTTCAACGGAAATCTGTTTTGAGACAATTAATTCCCAGAGTAAAGCGCACATCCCACCCGAGATACCGGCGAGGATGGTATTTAAAATAATCGAAGGCACCTCCCCGTTTAAGGCGAGTGTGCTGCCTCCGTTAAATCCGAACCATCCAAACCAGAGAATTAAAAATCCCAGAGCCGCCATGGGCAGGTTGCTGGATGAGAAAGGTTGTTTGTTTTTATTTCCAGAGAAACGACCTGTTCGTGGACCCAGAATCAGGACCGCTGCCAGAGCAGACCAGGCACCGACAGAGTGTACAACACTGGAACCGGCAAAATCGAGAAACCCCAGTTTTCCGAGCCAGCCCGCAGGAGCCCCTGCTGCATCCCGAGCCCATGCCCAGTGACCAAACAGAGGATAGGCGAAGGCACCGATTCCAACGGCCAGCAGCAGGTAGGCGCGAAACCGCATTCGTTCTGCCACAGCACCCGAAGAAATAGTCATCGCGGTACTGCAGAATACCAGCTGAAATAGGAATACAACGGTTGGCCAATGCGCATTACTTGTGTCTTCAAAAGCAAACTGAGTTGTGCCAATCCAGCCGCCATAAGACTGCCCGAACATTAAGCCAAAGCCGAACAGCCAGAAAATAAAGACACCAATGAAGAAATCCACGATGTTTTTCGTGGCCACATTGATGCTGTTTTTGGACCGAGAGAGGCCGGATTCCAGGCAACAGAAACCAGCCTGCATCAGAAAAACGAGGCTGGTACACGTCAGTACCCAGATGGTATTTGTGGTTAACTCATGAGACATGAGACGAAAAGCCTGTCAGGGTCGCTATCCAGCCGAGAAACGCAAAAATCGACTGGTTGATTTTTTGAAACATACGCTGCCTAACTCTAGAGGGTATCCGAAAACTAAGAAAAGGGTGAACAGTCTGGCCTGAGATTTGCATGATTCTGCTCTCTGAAAGGAGGCTTTATCATGCCCACACGATCCCGTACAGAGCTAAGCCGGCTCGTCGACACGGGATCCAGGACGGACCCAACTGTAGAATTAACCGATAAACAATGGAGTTTAATTGAGGATTTATTCCCTTGGGAACCTCCGGCGCCCCAGGGTGGACGTCCCAAAGCAAAACCCAGAGCCTGTTTCAATGGTATAATGTGGATACTTCGGACAGGAGCCCGCTGGAAAGATTTACCAGAGAGGTATCCTCCAAAATCGACCTGTCACGACCGTTTGAAGGAATGGTCGGAGTCAGGTCTGTTCGATCAAGCATTAGAACGATTATTGAGAGCCTTGGAAGAATCGGAGATATTAGACCTGACAGAAACCTTTGCCGATGGCACATTTGCTTCGGCAAAAAAAGGGGTAAACAGGTTGGACCGACACGCCGTGGCAAAGGAACTAAGATTATGATTTGCGTGGACGCCCAGGGGATTCCCCTAGCAGTCGAGACGGAATCAGCCAACCGTAATGAAGCAATTCTGGTCGAACCGTTGATTGCAAAAATGACATTGAAAAAACGACATCCTCAGCGATTGATTTACGATAAAGCGGGAGATTCACAAAAATTGCGAGACTGTTTGGCTGAGCAGAATATCGATTTTATTTGTCCCCACCGGGACATCAAAAACCGAAAGCAGAAAAGCCAAGATGGTCGCAAGCTCCGACGTTACAAGCGACGTTGGATTGTTGAGAGGACGATCTCCTGGTTACATAATTATCGGCGAGTGGTGACACGATGGGAGTACCACAATCACCTTTACACAGGCTTTGTAAAGCTGGCCTGCCTGTTCACCATTATTAAACGGTTTTCGGACCACCTCTAGGTTGTGAAAAGCAGCAGTCAAAAAAAAATTGAGTGAAACCCCTCTATTCTCGAATGTTCGGGGGCTTGATTCAAGCGTGTTGCCAGACAGGTAGAATAACCGTCAGAGTCGTTGTAGTTGGCCCGTGGGATTCGGTGCAGTCTGATCAAACAGTTGGCGTTTCCAGCGAGAGCGGATTGGGCTTTTCGACCGGCGGGAAGCGACCCGGTGCATTTTCAGCATACCACTGATCAAGTACATTTAACCAGTTCGCAGCTGATTTAACAGCGATAAAGGCTTTCTTGACTTCAGTCTGTTGTGGATGCAGCTCGGAATAGAAAATACCGAACTTCCGCATGGTATTGCAGACTTTTTTCTCACCGTAAAACTCAAGCGCCAGTTCAAAATGCGCGGCAATGACTTCACGCTGCTCCCTGACATCGGGAGGGGAGATCGATTTGCCCTGCAGCAGGTCTGCCGTCTGTTGAAAGATCCACGGGTTACCAATCGCGCCGCGCGCTATCGAAACACCATCCACACCCGTCACTCGCAACATGTCCAGACAGGACTGCGGCGAAAACAGGTCTCCACTCCCAATTACGGTTTTCTCACCCGCATGTTGTTTGACCCGTTTGAGAAACTCCCAGTTACTCGGTCCAACATACTTCTGATGGACGGTACGCCCGTGTACGGTAATGGCAGACAGCCCCCGTGCATAAGCGCCATCGAAGATCTCAAAGAAATTGTCTGCTGATTCACTGGTGTCATCGATACCTCTTCGCATTTTTAAAGTGACTGGTATCTCTGCAGGTACGCTATCCCGTACACGGGAAACGATATCCAGCGCAACTTCTGGCTGGCTTAAATGATATCCTCCACGACAGCGACTCATTACTTTTTTGACCGGGCATCCGAAGTTGATGTCGATCACATGAAAACCCGCATCGACCAGCCTGCGGGCAGCCGGTCCAAATTCTTCCGGCTCGGATCCCATCAGCTGACCACCGACGGGAAATTCATCCCGATGACAGTACATCATCGAATGTTGTTTCCCCTGTTTGGATTGAATGATCATGCGATCAATCATCACTTCACAAAGTGTGTAAGCAGCGCCGAGTCGGGAGGCGATGACGCGCATGGGATAATCGCTGTATCCGCTAAGTGCCGCTTGATACAGGGGAGACTCCAACTGATAGGGGCCCAGAGAAACAGGTTGTAAAGTATTAACTGACATAAAGAGTTTCGGGTTTTCTATTGATCCAATCAGATCAGTTCGAGAACGGTTCCAGTAATTCGCGGGTGATCTGCCCCGGCTGCTCGTGGCTGCAAATAACACTGCTCACCGCGACTCGGGTTGCACCTGCTTCCAGCACCTGCTTTAGATTATCGGCCTGGATGCCTCCGATAGCAAACCAGGGCAACGTGATTTCAGCGGCGACCTGCTTGACGAAATCCAGTCCCGCGTATTCATGTTCGGCAAAATTCTTGGTGGCAGTCGGAAACGTGGGGCCGACTCCAATGTAATCAGCACCGTCCAGCACCGCCTGTCGCGCCTGTTCTATATTATGGGTCGAGACACCAATCAGTCTCCGGGGGCCTACAATCTGACGTACTTCCCGCACGGGCAATTCGTCCTGACCGACGTGCACGCCATCTGCATCAATGGCGATGGCCAGATCCGGGCGGTCATTCATAATCAACATCGCCCCTGCTTCGCGGGTCCATTCCCGTACACGTTTTCCATGTACCATTAACTTGCGGTCAGTCATTGATTTTTCACGAATCTGGACGAGATCCACACCCGCAGCCAGTGACTCTCGAATCGCCGGACCCGCGCCATGATGACACAGGCTTTCCGAAACCAGCAGATAGAGCCGACTGTTTTCCAGTCTGCGTTGGCTGGCGATGCAGGTCAAGATGGTTTTTTCCAGCGTATAACTGGCATAACGCATCTGTTTAAAAATAGCAGCCGCTTCCGACGAAATCAGTTTGCTGAATTCTTCCAGGGTTCGCGCTGCTTCCTGAACCCGTTTCAGATTGGCCTGCAGTAGATGTTCCAGCGAAGAACGATCGAATTCGGATGTCGTGCTGACTGAAGTACCGACATCGTTGAGAGTATCACGGCTGGAAATCAAAGCGTCAGTGCCGATAAACCTGAGGGCGTCTGTCAGCTGATGCCGCGTCGATTTCAGCAGACTCATTAAATGAGCATCATCCAGAGAAAAGCGGAGGAAATCCTCGATGACTCGTAAACCTTCCCGCAGGCGATTGGCGGCGGCATCAATCGTTCGCAGTGTGTTTGTCTGATCCCCGGTTGTAGCAGCAACCGTTCGCAGAGCAAAATCGACATTGATCGGTTCGGCTGTCTGTCGAAAAACATCATTGATCGACTCATCCAGCTTTTCTGCTGAAAGGCATCCTTTCCTGTGGAGCCATTCAGATTCTTGTCCCGCAGATGCCAGCAGGCCCCACAGCAGATGCTCACTCCCGATTTCAGTAGGGATGTCCGAGCGGCTCGCCTGCTGCATCGCGTGATTTAACACCTCTCTAAAATCAGGATATTGTTGCAATGCCTGAGACATTTCCAGTGGTTGATCTGGTGAGTCCAGGGGGGATATGGCTGGATCCTGAGGCAGTGGCAACTGGAATTCCTGTAATATCAAGGCCAGGTCAACCTGATGCGCCAACATGATTTCAGCAGCCCGCGATTCTTCCAGAGCCAGCGCAGCCAGCAGAGGGGCGAGTGCCGGTTCCGCCTCAGCTGAACTGCTGGCAATCCTTTCTGCCTGAATTAAAGCCCGTTGTGCTCCGGCGGTCAGTAAATGATGCATGGAAATGGTACTGTTTCTGTACTGCGAGAAGCCTAAAGAAATAGAATGTTACCGACTGGTGACATCCCAGTCTTCATCTAAATAGAGTAACCGTTCAAAGGCTTATCTTGCTACATTACGGGTTGGGGACTAGAATTGAAAATGCTGGCCTTGTGGATTGTGTCGATTTTAAGGCTTTGGCAGGGTGGTGATTTTGTTTGTTTTCCACTATGAATCAGACTCCCTGTCCCGGTTTAGTACAGGCCAGTGAAATTTCGGTTGTTAAAATGGGTATAATATTTCAGTAAGTTGTGATATTTCAGTCACTTCCTCAGTTGTTCTTTCAGTTGTTTTGGGAAAATCCTCGACGTTTTTTGGTGAGTAACGTATTATTCCTTGGAACCTTTCTTTTTCAAAGTACGGTAGCGAATCAATTGAGAATGCCGTAACTGAATGTACACATGCCGTTGCGACGTTTTTAAATTTTCAACAGACAATATAACGACAATTCAAATTTCATAAACAGGTTGGGAGAAGTGGGTCTGGAATTGAAGCCGCTGGTTTCAGCTCAGATTCACAGTGTTCATCCATAAGAGCCCGGGATGTACGGGCCATAGGAGAAACAAGTTATGTACGAGCGGTTTACAGATCGAGCTCGAAAAGTGATGCAGCTGGCCAATCAGGAGGCCCAGCGGTTCAATCACGAATATATCGGGACCGAACATATCCTTCTGGGATTAGTCAAAGAGGGTTCAGGTGTCGCAGCCAATGTGCTGAAAAATCTGGATGTGGATCTGAGAAAAATCCGCCTGGAAGTCGAGAAGATTGTGCAGTCCGGGCCGGACATGGTCACGATGGGCAAGCTGCCTCAGACGCCGCGTGCGAAAAAAGTCATCGAATACGCCATGGAAGAGGCACGCAATCTGAACCACAACTATGTGGGAACAGAGCATCTGCTGCTGGGTCTACTGCGTGAGCAGGATGGCGTCGCCGCTCAGGTTCTGATGAATCTGGGGCTGAAACTCGAAGAAGTTCGCGAAGAAGTTCTCAACCTTCTGGGTCATGGCCTGGAAGGGGGCGAAGCAGGCGAACGGACTCCGGGAACAGGCACTCAGAAAGCCGGCAAAAGTAAAACACCCGCGCTGGACAGCTTCGGTCGCGATCTGACCGAACTCGCCAAGCAGAAAAAACTGGATCCGGTGATCGGTCGTTCCAAAGAAATCGAACGTGTCATTCAGATTCTCTGCCGTCGTCAGAAAAACAATCCGGTTCTCTTAGGGGAAGCCGGCGTTGGTAAAACGGCGATCGTCGAAGGCTTTGCCCAGATGGTCGTCAACGGCGAAGTTCCAGACTTGCTTCGCGATCGTCGCATCGTGGTACTCGATCTGGCGATGATGGTTGCCGGTACGAAATACCGCGGCCAGTTCGAAGAACGCATTAAAGCCGTCATGAACGAAGTCCGTCGTGCCAAAAATACGATCCTGTTCATCGACGAATTACACACCCTCGTCGGGGCCGGCGGTGCAGAAGGAGCGATCGACGCGTCCAATGTATTGAAACCAGCTCTGAGCCGTGGCGAACTGCAGTGTATCGGTGCAACCACTCTCGATGAGTACCGTAAATACATTGAAAAAGACAGCGCCCTGGAACGACGGTTCCAGAACGTCATGGTAGAACCACCGACAGACTCACAGACAGTCGAAATTCTTCGTGGCCTGCGCGAGCGCTACGAAGAGCACCACAAGGTACAGATCACCGATGATGCGCTGGAAAAAGCGGTCGAACTCTCTTCCCGGTACATCACCGGCCGTTGTCTGCCAGACAAAGCCATCGATGTTATCGACGAAGCGGGCGCTCGCATCCGTCTGAAATCCATGGTCCGTCCTCCCGATCTCAAAGAGCTGGAAGAAGAATCAGAACGCCTGAACCAGTCGAAAGAAGAAGCGGTTGCCAACCAGGACTTTGAACTGGCTGCCAACCTGCGGGATCAGGCTGATAAACTGAAGAAACGCAAAGAGTCGCTGACTCAGGAGTGGCGTGAAAAATCAAAAGAAGTCGATGGCGTCGTCGATGCGGAAGTGGTTGCAGAAGTCGTCGCGAAAATTACCGGCGTTCCTCTGACTCGACTCTCCAGCGAAGACACCGTCCGTCTGCTGAATATGGAAGATGAACTGCATCAGCGGGTCATCAGCCAGGACGAAGCCATCAAGCAGGTTTCCAAAGCCGTCCGCCGCAGCCGCAGTGGATTGAAAGATCCCAAGCGACCAATGGGGGCCTTTCTGTTCTCCGGCCCCACTGGTGTCGGTAAAACATTGCTGGCCAAAACACTGGCTGAATTCATGTTCGGCGATGAGTCTGCTCTGATTCAGATCGACATGAGTGAATACATGGAGAAGCACAACGTCAGTCGTCTGATTGGTGCCCCTCCAGGATATGTTGGCTTCGAAGAAGGCGGTCAGTTGACCGAGAAAATCCGTCGTCGTCCTTACGCCGTCGTGCTGCTGGACGAAATCGAAAAGGCACACCCCGATGTCTTCAACATGTTGCTGCAGATTATGGAAGAAGGCCACCTGACCGACAGCTTCGGTCGCAAGGTTGACTTCAAGAATGTCGTGCTGATCATGACTACCAACGCCGGTGCTCAGGGAATGGCTCACGGGGATGCCTTCGGGTTCCGTAAAGCCGACGATGACACCAGTTATGATGCCATGAAACGAAATCTGATGCACGACCTGCAGAAAGAGTTCAAACCGGAGTTTCTGGGACGTCTCGACGAAGTCGTTGTGTTCCGCAAACTGACCCGCGAAGAACTGAAGCAGATTGTGGATATCGAACTGGGCAAAGTCCGCAGCCGTCTGAAAGAACAGGGTGTTACCCTCGAACTGACCGACGAAACTCGCGAATTTATCATCGACAAAGGTTCCGAAGGTGGCGAACTCGATTACGGTGCACGTCCGCTGCGTCGTTCTGTCGAACGTTACATCGAAGACCCGTTGGCAGAAGAGCTGCTGCGTGGTGCCTTTGAAGGTAAGAATAAAGTGCTCGTCAAGGTCAGCGAAGTCGGCGATAAGAAACAGCTCGAATTCGATGGTTCTTACGAAGCAGAAACAGAAGAGCTGGCAACCGTCGGCTCAGTGGACGGGGACAGCGGTACTTCCGAAGGGGAGTAATCATCGTCCGCCATTCATGATGGAAAATCGTAAAGAGCCCTCTCTCTCAGTGAGTGAGGGCTCTTTTTTTATCGTCGTTTTTTTTTCGTCATAGTTGAAATCTCTCAGTTTCACTGCAGGAATGTATGATGATTCCACGACAACTCGAACCTGAAGTCATGGACACCCGCGAAGAAGCCGTCGACTATGACGCCATGGATCACAGCGAGGTTAATCAGCAGTTCGCAGCATCTTTGCTGCCCTTAATCATTGCCTGCCAGCAACAACAGACGATTGCTGGCAATACGCAGCCGATCCGAATTCTCGACCTGGGAACCGGAACGGCGCTCATACCCATTGAGATCTGTCGTCACATTCCTCAACTGCAGATCATCGCCACTGATCTCGCCGCGGAAATGCTTAAGATAGCCCAGCAAAATATTCAGCGCGCTGGTTTGGCCGAAACGATACTCCTGGAACACGCGGATGCCAAGCAGCTCCCCTGTGAAAATCAGAGTTTTGATGGCATGATTTGCAACAGTCTCATCCACCATATTCCCGAACCGCAGTCTGTCTTCGCTGAAATCAAACGCGTTCTGAAGCCGGGAGGCTTTCTCTTCCTGCGTGATCTGCTTCGGCCCGATTCGCTTACAGAACTGGATCGGCTGGTAACATGTTACGCGGCTGACGCGAATCTGCATCAGCGTCAGATGTTTCAAGATTCCCTGCACGCCGCTCTGACGCTGAATGAAGTCAGAGAACTGCTCAGCAGTTGTGACTGGACTACGACAGCAGCGCAAATCACATCCGATCGCCACTGGACGGTTTCACTCAGATTGTGACAGCAATATTTTTACCCGCAAACTAAAACAAAGGGAGGCCGACATCATTATCGACCTCCCTTCGCGACTCATTCAATTACTCTTTAATTGTAGTTTCACCAGTCACTGCTATCCCCAACAGTGGAATGACTTTCAGGCAAAGAAATCATTCGCTGGCATTTTTTGATGGCGACTTCGCCGCAGGACGATGCGCTTCCGATTCTTTCATCGCGTTCTCTCGTTGAATCGCATCGTATACTTCTTGACGGTGCACTGGAATTTCTGTTGGTGCCTGAATTCCTAACCGTACTTTATCACCCCGGATATCGACAATTGTAATGACAATATTGTCACCGATGATGATGCTCTCGTCGCGTTGTCTCGACAATACAAGCATCGTGAATACTCCTTCCGTAGATCTTAGTTCTGGGCCAATGAGGTGATATCTGAAGAGGCGACAAACCTCTTATTGATTTGAATTAAAGTTTGTCACCCGTTGTATATTCGTATGTAAATAAGACAAATCAGACCGACTTCAAGAATTCGATCCCGGACAATTCCGATTTCTCAGACTGACCAGAGACCGGATGCGTTTTCATGCATAATTCTCTTACCGGCAATGACCCACATCCCTGCTTCATTTACTGAGCTCCTCGTGGGTACTAACTACATCGACCCATTCTCACAGATAATCTTTGCTAAGATGGGATAAATAACGCTGCTGCCAAAAGATGGGTGCTGGTTTGCGGGATCCATCAAGTTTACCGATTGTGCCGAGTCTGCGGCCTGCGTGCGGGTGGGACAGTGCATGAATGTTTATGTAAATGTGTGTTTATGAGTGCGGCCTGGCTGCCAGCAGGACCGATTGATTTGCGATTCCAGAGGCAGTTGGATAATCTGTACTAAGCGCTCTGATTTAAGACTTCCTGTTGGCAGGGAGCCCCTCTTCAGTGCAAAATCAGACACGAAATTCACGTCCGCATCGACTTCAAACCGGTTCGGAGCCCTGAAATCATCTATCAATACAGCTGATTTATTGAGAAATGCTGGAGTAAAACACGAATGGCCACACTGTTGATCGCCGCAGGAGCTTTTGTAGGTTACATCATTGCCTACCACACTTATGGGAAATGGCTGTCTCAGAAAATCTTTAACGTCGATGGAGACGCGGAAGTTCCCAGTAAACAGTTGCGGGACGATATCGATTTTGTTCCCACCAAAAAAGAAGTCATCTTCGGCCATCACTTCACCAGTATCGCCGGCACTGGCCCCATTGTGGGCCCTGCGATTGCTGTCTTCTGGGGCTGGCTGCCTGCACTCGTGTGGGTTCTGGTCGGTTCGATTTTCATCGGCGCCGTTCACGATTTCGGCGCGCTGGTCGTCTCGTTGCGCAACCGCGGACAAACTGTTGGCGAAGTAGCAGGGCGACTGATTGCCCCACGCACCCGTATCCTGTTCCTGCTGATTCTGCTGCTGGCTTTGACAGTCGTGCTCGCGATTTTTGGACTGGTCATCGCTACCATTTTCGCTGATTATCCGGAAACAGTGATCCCCGTCTGGATCACCATGCCCATCGCCATTGTCATCGGCCTGATGGTCTATAAACAGAATGCGAGCCTGCTCGTGCCCTCGCTGGTCGCGTTGGCGATAGTCTACGCTTCGATTTATCTGGGCGCGTATTACTGGCCCGTTAATATCGCAGCTATGTTGGAGATCCCCGTCATGGGACCATTCCCCAATACCGTCATTCTCTGGACCTTCGTATTGCTGGGATATTGTGCCATCGCCTCGGTTCTGCCCGTCTGGCTGCTGCTGCAACCCCGCGATTTCATTAACAGTCACCAGCTGGTCCTCGCATTGGGACTGCTGCTGATCGGAGCCATCGTTGCCGGAGCGACGGGCCAGGCAGATCTGGTTGGCAGTGCCCCCGCGGTCGCCACGAATATCCCCGCAGATGCGCCCCCGATCTGGCCGTTCCTGTTCATCACCATTGCCTGTGGCGCCTGTAGCGGATTCCACTGTCTCGTCAGCAGCGGAACCAGCAGCAAGCAGGTGGAATCCGAACTCGATGCCCAGTACGTCGGCTACGGTGCCATGCTCCTCGAAGGAGGTCTGGCGGTCATCGTGATTCTCGCCTGTTGTGCCGGCGTCGGTATGGGAGATTTCTCCCGCGTCGGTTCGGGAGCCGCTTATACTTATCAGCCCACCATTGATACCTCCACGGGAACCCAACTCACCGGACTCGCTGCCTGGGAAACCCTCTATAACGGGAAAGCAGCAGATGGCTGGGCCGCGTTTAAACTGAAAGACAAAATCGGTGCGTTCGTTCTGGGGGGGGCGAACTTTCTGGGCGCGATTGGGATTCCCATGAAACTGGGCATCAGCATCATCGCCGTCCTCGTTGCCAGCTTTGCCGCCACCACACTCGATACCGCGACGCGTCTGCAGCGTTACGTCATTCAGGAACTGGCGGCCACCGTTCATATCAAGCCACTCACCAACAAATATGCGGCCACCGGACTGGCTGTCTTCCTCGGTGGCATGGTTGCCATGCTGCCTAAAAGTGCTGCAGCAGGTCCGGGGAGTGGCGGCCTGATTCTCTGGCCTCTGTTCGGCGCCACCAACCAACTGCTCGCCGGCCTGGCGTTTATGGTCATCGTGTTCTACCTCCGTCGCCGGAATAAACCCATCATATTTGCCTTGGTTCCCATGATCGTCATGCTCATCATGCCCGCCTGGGCCATGCTCTGGAACATGTTCAACAGCAGCTCGGGCTGGGCCTATAGCGCCGATGAATGGCATCTGTTCCTGTTCGGAATTGTAGTAATCGGACTCCAGATCTGGATGATGGTCGAAGGCCTGCTCGTCTGGTCGAGGTCCAAAGGGCATCTCGAACAGCAACTGCCGGAATTGCCCCGCACACGTCAGACTGCCGCTGCTGCTTCGGCAGGCGGTTCGAATTAATTCCGGCTGAATCAGTTCATAAAGCCCGGCTGCTTTCATAACAGGAGCCGGGCTTTGATTTTGCGCGACTGAAAAAAATGAACTTGACTCGGTCACGCCAACGGAGATAAGCGTTGTTCTGAGTCGCGCGCGTGCCCAGTTTACAGTGCACTGAAACACGCGACACTTGTTCGTTGTGTGCACCCGATTCACACCCCTTTTTTCCAGATAATCAGTTTGCATAACCGCACCAGTTCCCAGTGTATGCCTGCGGGTCGACGCACTTCGCAGGCTTTCACTCCGAAACCGTCCCGGCGTCGCACCATATCGGTCCTGTATCAACCTATATCGCCACATCTTTTCCTCCCATCCCCCTTGACGCCCCCACGCCTCTATAGAAAATATTTCACCATGCAACGGTATCACAGTCACCAGACACCCCGGATAGAAAAGCAGATTGAACACCAAAACAACGTACATTACTCAACGCCCTCTCATGCCGGTGGCACAGCTCGCTTGCCTGACGCTGCCCGAAAAACCAGTTCCCGCTCCTGATGCAGGGGTAAGCCCGAATGTAATTCGGGCCGAGCGCAGCGAGCAGGAGGTCGCAGCTACCACGTACAATCCAGAACCGGGATTCCTATATCCATTCGATACGGCCGGACAAGCCGGGCTGTGACACGGAAACCTCAAAATTAATTGCAATGTGTCTTACAAAACCAGACATGCGTGTGGCACAGTTGGCTTGCCCCGACAGTGATTACGTAAACAGCATCACTACCTGGTTCACATCAAATTATAAAGATCGTCTCCCATACCCCACAGATGAAAATCCCGAACCACAGAATGCTAAAAAAATGAATAGAAAGGTGCCTGTGCCATTCGCCGTAGGCTGGTTCCCGATTAGCCATTAAGCGTTAGTTCCGGTTGTCTCCCGATCTGCAGAAACCGCAGCTGACTCATTACAGCTCATGAAAAAGAAAGGGTGCCCCCGGATGCAATCCGGGGTTGTCGCAGACAACAGGAAACTGTCAGGGCAATCGCAGATTAAAGTTTCAAGTCACCAACCTGTCATGCAACAGGGGCGGTACACACCAGTTTCGCCTCGCAATGGAAACCGGTGAAACGTTCGAACTGGAATCTTCTACCACGAAAAACACGAAATGACACGAAAAAAAAAATGGGTGGGGCCGAATATAATTCGGGGATATGAATATACATTCATAACATCGGCGAATATTTCATTGATCCCATTGAAGTAACGTGTCATCCTCAGTTGATACCAGACTTTTAATATCATATTTCGATGAAATTATTAAATGTTGTCAATCATGGTTGATCTCAACAGCAAACGCCTGATTTACCTTAAAGTCTTCCTGTTTCTGGTGATCCTGCTGTTTGCCAAGGGACTGATCATTGCTCAGGCCGGTTCGTGGCAGATATCATTGTTATTACAGTACCAGATTTCGAAAAAACAAAAGCAGCTGACACACAGAATTGATTTCATATATTTAAAACTCTTGATTGAATTGCTGTTGAGAACCAGAGGGACACAATGATCTTTTTTAAAAAGCAAGATCCCAACAGAGCACGGCTCATTGCACTGCTCGATCAGATTCGAGAGGCGGAATCCCCCGTTGGCTGGGAAAGAGTGGTCAGTATGGCTGTTGGCGGGTTAACCGACCTGGGCTTTTCCAAAAACAGTCCCCATCTTCTCGTAATTTCATCGCAGGGACGAGGCGTGATCGATTGTCAGACAGGCGAAAAAGTAGCCCGGGATTATGATGAGACAGGTGACTGGTTCAAGCCGCAGCAGCTGTTGTGTCAGGGGATTGGCCCTCTTGCTTCCGAATGGATCCAGACCTGTGGTATCAACGGTGGCGGTCTGCCATGGGGCAATCAGTTTGGAGAAAGTATAGAAATGCATTCACCTGACTGGCCCGTTTATGATTTATACTTCTGCTCTGACTGTCAGTCGCCATTGATCGCAGGTGCGGCCAGCCGTTGTTGCAAAATTGATTCGGAACATCTGAGAGCCTGTGGCTTTTCATGGTGTGGCCATTTTCTAGTCTCCGCCAACAGTAGTGATTTGACCTTATGGAAAAAACAGAATTCAGATACACCGACCGCATAGGCACCATCGTCGGCACCATGACCAACGATGGTGCCGACATCCGCATCAATCTGGATGGCTGGGAATTTGTGGGAAAAATGTTCGACGACATGGAACCGGTACAATCAGTTTGCCTGCCGGATCGTTTTCTAATTCATCAGGACAGTCTGGTTGACTGTGATTTTGAGTTCATAATTCCTGTATTAGTCAATGATCGAAATCAACTGATCAAAGTTGATCTTTCAGTTCATTTTGAATTGGGTAAGCCAAACGACCGTGGGGGAATTGATAAAGAGGGATTTCAGATTGCTCTGGAATACAACGCTATTAAATATGTCTCTTCCGGAAGGTTGGAGGATATGGAAGATAAATTGCTGAAGATCCAGAAGCAATTGCCGGATGGACTCTTTATCCAGGCTTGTATCAACTGTCTTTATTCCGACTATAGCCCCTACGGAAATGGGGTATTTGGGTGCATGATGTGCTTTCGAAATCTGAAACAGGAATACCTGCAGGTGAAGTCGAAAGAGGAGTTCTTTCACATTCACGATCATTTCGAACGTCAGGTACAGGAAACCTGGTTGTGTGACGAATTTGAACGTCGGGTTCCGGGTACGGGATATCGTGGTTAGTGATTTTGATTAATGAGACAGGCAAGCTAATGTTCCAACCAACCATCTACCCCATCCAGACGATCGGCGCCGGCTCGCTGTCGGTGATGGCCAGGCCGGTTCCCGGGGAATGGATCGACGACGAATTCGCCGGGATCGCGCGGCTGGGAATCTCGCATATTGTTTCGTTGCTGGAACACGAAGAAGCTATCGAGGTCGGTCTGGAAGACGAACCCCAACTCGCAGAACAGCACGGCATGTTGTTTACATCGTTTCCCGTCGCGGATCGTTGTCTGCCTGCGTCCATCGAAGCGTTTGCGGACTTCACCCGGGCCCTGTATCAGGGTATTCTGGCTGGCAGTCACACGGTCGTGCATTGCCGCGCGGGCATCGGGCGGGCCGGGATGACGGCGGCGGGCATATTGCTGCAGCACGGCCTGACGACATCAGAGGCATTCGAGTTAATCTCAAAACAGCGACGCGTCACGGTGCCGGATACTCCCGAGCAGTACAACTGGGTCATGAAGCATGAAAAACAGCTGACAGGGAAAGATAAGCAGCCATGAAATTAGGGAACCTGTTGCTCATCGCCTGCCTGCTCCAGTCCGGTTGTGATTCTGCACAAAATCAGACAGCCGTCACACCACCGCCGGTTGAGAAAAAACAGTTGCTGAAAGTACCGATTCTTAAGCAAAAGGTTTCTCAGATGGGATTGGATGCGGAAGCACTCACTGAAATGGACTGGCTGGTTCGTTCGGGTTTCTATGATAAAACCGATCTGATGCGCGTTTTCTGCGAAGAGATGGATGCCCCCGGCGATCTTGACGAAACCCAGGTCGCCGCTGCCATCGATGCCCGGCTGGCTGCACACCGCGCGGAACAGAAAAACTGGCCTGCCGTGACCGACTGTGATCGTCTGGATCAGGCGTTTGCCGGCATGAAAAAACGGGGGCTCATCACACTGGAGAACGCAGGCAACACACAAACCGACGGGTATGACATCTTCCAGGTCTATCTGGCAGAGCATCCCCATCCGGAAACGGTGATTGGCTACTGCTTCTACCATAATCAGGATCTGGAACGCGCTGTGGATGGACTGCCCCTTTATCTGGCCTTTGGCCCTGTTGACCCCAAAGATGAAAAGACAAAAGGTGCAGAGATCGGAAACATCATCCGGGAAGAGCTGGAGCAGGGCGGACTGGAAGTCGAATGGCAGGGCACATTTAACGATCAACTCCGCGTACCCGGCATGGTCTGGCAGAAGCGGTCTCTCAATTGACTCAAACGCTGAGAAACCGGGGCTGGCAATCACCCGCATAATCGGTTCCTGCTCCCCGTTCTGCAGGCAGTTGTCCTAAATTTGCGGGGCGTAAGACTGGAAATAGGGGACCAAAGTCTATAATATACCTGCTTCCCCGTGAGGCGGAGCAGAGCCGGAAGCAGACTTTACCGGTTTCTCAGCCAGAAATTCTGTCTCACACGGTTGATATAGAATTGACGTAAGTTAATAATATCAAAAGGGATCAGTAAAAAGCCCAAGTGGCGGAATTGGCAGACGCGCTAGATTCAGGTTCTAGTATCTGTAATGGATGTGGAGGTTCGAATCCTCTCTTGGGCAATATGTTACGACTTGATGTGGTAAAAAAATTCTAGCCAAATTGGCTGAGATTCATCACTGAGAGTCGCTGCAAAAAAGATTTCTGTAATTGTCTGCACGGTAGGAGGACAACCGTAAGGCCCTCCATTTCTGGTGATGTATTAGATTTGTGGCAACCATGTAGACGAAACAGGCGGCGCGCCTCACCCCTCCGGGGAGTGGGGCAGTCGTCTTTTTTTATGCGCCTGTTTGTCTCAGTGTGCCTGCTTTACGCTTCCCTATCTTCGGCATCAATGTCAAAAACACTGCAGAGAATCGTTTCCCCTCCGCGTCATTACAGTTAAATCCCTCCTTTGAAAAATATTCATTTCTGGATTGACAATTTTAAATCGCCCGCTAGGATCGTCCTTGCCACAAGTTTATGAATACATCACCATGCGGGCTGAGTCAGCCTGTTACCACAATTCAGATCCGAACATTCTCGTTTCTGCCGTGGGTGGTGATCAATTAACTTTGACCATCGCCCTGCTCCAATTGATGTTGAGGAGTGTGGCCGGCAAGTAACGGGGATTTTTTTATGCGCTGCTTCGACCTGACGCGTGCATATTTGCTGACACCCCTGGTGAAGACTTCGGTTCTCGCCAGGGGTGATTCTGCGCGCCCGCTTTCTTTTGCCGCCTCTCGCGATTGCTGTGATCGGTCACCAGCGATGATGAGCTACGGAGAGTTTTGAGTTCATCGCTGTTTGTTTTTCAAGGAGAAAAGCATGCAGCAGCGTAGAGTTTTAACCGATGACAGCGGAATTCACTGGGCAGTTTATGTCCTGCAGTACATCCAGAGCCTGAGTGTGCACGGCAAAAATGCAGTTTACATCAGTAATGTGAAACGTGTTCTTGACCGGTTCACTCTGTACTGCAACCTGATCAATCTGCGCCTCAATGAGATTACCGATCAGCATCTTGAAGCATACCTCGCAAAGCGGAAGGATGACCGTCCGCGAGGAAAGCCGCTCAGCAATATTTCTTTGAACAATGAAATCGGGTTTCTCAATACCTGCCTCGGAAAGGCAGGCCCTAAAGAAGCACGCGGCCCCGGGCGCAGAAATTACGGTCACATCGAGTTTCCGCCCTACTGCGAATTGCTGACCGTCGACGAAACCGACCCCCAGGTTGTTACCGTCGAGCAGATCCAGCAATTCAGCGAAGCATCTCAGAATGCTCGGTCACCCATGATCGATGGTTGCACGCCTGCCGAGTTCTGGCGAGCCGCCTTAGTGTTGGGACTGGTGACAGGTCTCAGGCGGCGGGGCCTGCTGCTGATTCAACGGCCCGAGGATCGCGAGCTGCTGGGGAAACGAGAACTGTTCCTGCCAGCCAAATATCACAAAACCCGCAACTCTCTGAGAATCCCCCTGGGTTCGATGGCGGTGGTCGACATCCTGGCGAAGCTGCCATCGAAAGAGGGGGAACCGTTGTTGCCCTGGATCAACGGCAAGACCGGTAAACCGCTTTCGTTCGAACACTTCTCCAACACGATGACCCGCATGCAGCGTGAGGCCGGCATTCCGGAAGATCAGCGGGTGAAGTCAAAACACCTTCGTTCCACGGCTGCCACCATTATTGCCGAGGGCATCAGCGACGAAGTGGCGACGAAACGCCTGGGACATGCCCCAGGCTCCAAGACAATGCTGACTCACTATCGAGCCAAGCGGGTCTCAGATACAGATCGTCAGGCCAGCGAGTTGCTGGGGCAGATGGTGCTGCCTCACGTCTCTGGTCCTCAAATCCGTATTTTCAATGAGGGAGCATAACATGATCCATCGGCGCACAGGCTACCCTAACACAAACCAGCCTGCCGCAGTGCTGACCTCTCTTGTGTCGCACTGCCGCGCCGATTCACGCGCGGGGGGTGTTGGCTTTTACTCCCCCCGTGCGACTTTCACACATTCGAATCCAGGCAGGCCGGACGGCCCTCTTGTCTGTCGGGTCCCTGCTGGTGAAGTAGAGGCATCAGCAGGGTTTTTCACACAACGCAACCATGTCAGGCTGACCGGCCCGTTTGCCTGCCAGTTCCGCCCTGATGCAATTGAACCTGACATCAGGGCGGTTTCACATTTGCCTGCGGGGACGTTCCCTGCGACCGCGACCCGCGTGGGGATTACGAGGGTGGTTTCCCGCGCGGGCTCTCTTTCATTTTCTGCGGGGGATGTTACCCGCAGTTGCAGCCCGTGCGAGGACCTGGGGAGGCGCTCGCACGGGTTTTCACAGTCTACGGGAGTCGGCTCGTTGCCGACTGGTCGGGGAGTCAACAAACAACCATTCATTCCGTTGTGCGTTTGCTCATTCAGTCCCGGCCCTCCCGTTTTTTATTTTGATAGGGCAGGCACAAGCCCAGGCCTGCCGGCGATCGTGCCGGCAGGCCGCTGACAGCGGATTGTCTCACTAAAAGGATTTTCAGATGTCGCTTGAAACACAAATTCAGAATGCCAATCGCGCCTGCGATGAATTCAATAAAACATATTCAGTCGGCACCCGTGTGAAGTACTGGAAGAAAAAACGTAGCGGGGAACCCGATGGCGAAGCGGTCACCCGCAGTACTGCCAGCATTATCAGTGCCTGTGCCTGCGTCTGGCTTGAAGGCGTCCAGTGCGGAATCCGCCTTGCGAACATTGAACCGGTGATACCAGATCAGCAGCCGTTTGAATGGGTTGAGGGGAACGAATTGGCGACTGGATCTGATGATGGTCGTGAACTGTGCTGGGAACTTCTCCCCCAGGGGGAGCCGTTCAGCCTCGAAAGGCTGATTCGTGTCCGCGTTGTGAACCGTTGGAAGCCAGACCAGGAACTGCGGTCGACGCGTTATTTCTTTGACGAAGCTCTGGCAAACGAGTATCTGGAAGACGTCGAACAGGATGCCAACAGGTACGTCGACAGTGTCCAGCGCTACCGCGTGACTGAAGCGGCCGTCTATCGTAAGCCGCGAACCGTAAAACCTTGAAGGTGGGTAGGGCCGACTACCCAGGACAGCAGGTCCAAGTTTAACGCCGGCCCGCTGGGAGCCGTGATCCCAGCACTTTCAATCAATCGTTTTTTCAAAGGAGCTGAAATGACTACTACTGTGACTGTTGAAGCACACTGCGATTACAACTCAACACAAGTTGAAATTGTTCTGCAAGATGGCACGAAGACCATCATCCAGGACGGCCAGTCTCACGAGTTGCACGTGCATGACGACCGATCTGTGACTGTGCGTGAAATCGATAAGGTTCCGGAAGTCTTAGAAACCGCTGCCATGTCGGCACTCAGGCCAGCTGGTCCACTGTCGGCAGAATGCCCGGATTGACTTTTAATACCGTCGCTGCAGTCGACGATAAAGGCGGCACTGCAGGTGCCCCAGCGTGAACTGGGATGCCAGGGCGTCAGGAATGGCGTAACGGCGAAAGCCAAACCGGGACGGCAGTACAAACGGCTGACAGCCGGGAATAGACCGGCACTTTTTTGGAAGTCATTTTAAAAACACACGGAAGCGATATTTCGCTTCCACATTGGAAAGGCAGGGCCATGAACGACGTTGCTCAATGTTATCAACACGTATTGCGTTTTAACTTGAAATCCAGAGCCTCACTGGCGGTGAGCCAGATCACGATTCATGCTGGTCCTGAGCAGCTGAGGGCAGAGTGGTTTCGCGGGCTCTGCGACGCCTGGTTGTGCTTTGGCTTCCAGGTCGAAAGCGTGGAGCATCGCAGGGATTATGAAACAGAATTCAAGGTCAGGAATACGCACGAGCTGTTTCCGCCAGAATGGGACCGGTCATGAGGTGGAAAGGAAAACGGTTGAACCATGGCATACGCTGGATCGCTCTCAATGATGAACCGGGCGAAATGGACGAAGGGCAAGTCGCCTGCTGGATCTCAGTGGCGTTGCTGGCTGCTGTCTTTGGTTTGAGTACAGACGACGTGGCGGCTGAGGTGGTCGAATATCGACGGCAAAACTCGCAAAAACCTTGGATACCAGTGAAATAAAAACAACAGAACGGAGTCACGATGTTGGACAAACCGGAAGTCAGAATCACGCCAAAGCAGCAGCAGGTATTTGAATTTATCTGCGCGTTTCACGCACAAAAAAATGGCATGGTGCCGACATTGAAAGAACTGGCGGTTCACCTGGGTTTCACTCACTCACAGAGTGTCAGCAACTTTATCACCAAGCTGGTGGATAAAGGACTGCTGCGGCGATTTGAGACCAGGCGAGGCTATTACCTGCCCGATGATCGGCCCACGTATGTTGTGAGCAACTACTACGTGCCGCCCGGCAGAATTCAGAACGATACAAAGGGCGAAGCCCGGCAGCAAACGACAGCAAATGATAGTCTGCCAGGCAGCCAGACCGGCGAGGTCAAACCGGCTGATGAGTTTCAGTACATCCGGCTGGCACCTGGTGAAGCGGCGACGATCGGTGAGCTGTATATCGGTGTGGTGGATATCGAGGACGATAAGCGAGTCGCCGCCCTGGAAGTGATTGCCCCGGCATCACTGGGAGTACTTCGCCGCGATGTTCGTTCCGACCTCGACCAGGCACAGCAGCCAGGGCCAAACGAAATCCTGCTCCGCTGCATGGAGAAAACCATCGAACTGATGGGCACGGAAATCTACCGTCTCAGGGAAGCCGGCACTCAATCAGCTGGAAGGAGAGAGGCATGATCACGGAGCGGAATTTCAAAGCGGTGCTCATCGGGCACGACGTGGATTTCAATGTCCTTTTCTTTTATGTGAGCGATTCGAAGCGAATCTGCAACCTTCTCCTGGGGGATAAGCTTGTCAGCATTGGCATGACGTGCCGTGTTCTCATTATCGGTAACGACAGCCAAACTCATACCTGGGATGACTGGTTTCGCTTCGATGAAACCGACATCGAGTACCGCGGCATTGACCTGACCTGGTGGTGCAATCACAAACCGGTCCTGCAGGAGCTGGTCCATCTGATCGAAACGCAAACATCCAAGACCGACCCGGTCTCTAAGCCGGCCAACTGCAGGCCGGACATCTGCCCGCAATAGATGCGGCTTTTATTATCCAGTAATTAAGGAGATACAAACTGTGGAAACGAGACAGGAACTTGAAACACGGGCCGCCTCGCAGCTCTGCGAGGCCTGGAATGAGCGGTACAAAATCGGCACCGCTGTTGAATACGACATGGGCACGGTGATTGAGACCACCACCCGTTCCGCTGCCTGGCCACTCAGCGGCATCCCCACCATTCTGCTAAACAATGTAATGGGGCCGGTGCCTCTCGAATACATCAAGGTGGTCGAGACCCTCGATCGCTGATCGTTTTAATGGATTTTCAATTCTCAATATTTCTAAGGAAGGAATTTTTATCATGCTCGTTTTAAGTCGCAAAAAAAATGAGGCGATCGATATTCCCGGAGTCGGCTCCCTGATGGTCGTCGAGATTCGCGGGGACAAGGTCCGGCTTGGTTTCAGTTTCGCTCCCGAGTTCAAGATCTACAGGCGGGAAGTCTGGAGAGCGATTCAGGCACAAGCTGCAGCCGCTGGTGTCGAAGTTGAGATGGTAGAGAGGGGCCGGGATGAAGAAACAGCAGAAGTATCTCATTGAAATCGATGACGATCTGATCCGCAGTTTGTGCGAAAAACTTCCCCTGGAAGAAACAGACCGCAAGCTGGCCTATGCACTGGCGACGCTCTGCGCTCAGCTGGGGAGTTACACGCCGGCACGTGGCGTCGGTCAACGCGAGATCGCGAAGCTGGCCGGTCTGGGTGTCCGGACGGTCAAACGCCGGCTACTGTACCTGGAACGCTACGGCATTCTGTGGATCGATCGATCCAACGGCAAAAGCTCTGTCTATCACTTTGATATGAGCATGCTCCTGGATGCACCCGCAGCGACTCACAATCTGTACGGTTACATCAAAGCCAAGCCGGCAAAGTCGGAAGCGAAACCGGAACCAAAACAGAACGATCGGCAACGGCTGCTGTTCGATCAGCAGGAAAACCGGGCCACTGAGAATGAGGTTGATCCCACCGCTCAAGCTGGAGTTGATAAGTGCTCCTGGCTGTCACGGATGGCGGGAGCGGTGGGTCAATTCACAAAGCGCATGTTTACCAGTCCGGCAGACGATCTGCCCGCTGAAACCGGGGCCAGCGCTTCCGAACCGGGGCCAACGTCTCACAAACCGGGGCCATCGCCTCACGATCCGGCTGTCAACCGGGGCCAAACCGGGGCCATCGTCTCAGGCAGCGACTCTGAACCGGGGCCATCTGCTGAGTTCGGCGCCGAAACGGACTCTGAACCGGTGCCAAACCGGGGCCAACCTCCTCTGAACCGGGGCCAAACCGGGGCCAAACCGGGGCCATCGCCCCTACATGTACATGAAACATACATGGAGAAAGAAGCATTAATAAAAACCTCCATGATCCATAGCCATGAACATGTGGGATTAGATGAATTTTCTTTGAGGAGAGTGGCGAAGTCCGAGAACAGTTCGAAACCGCCTCCCCGGGCGCGGGTCAACTGGGGCGGTCGGGAGATCTCCGACGACGACCTGAAGGATCCACACGAAGTTCAGGAACTCTATCGGATCGCTCTTGCACAGGGAGTCTGTAAGCACAGCGAGTCTGCCCAGGAAGATTTTTTCCGACTGGCCAGTTATGCCAGCCGGTACAAGGAAGCCAAGAATCGCGGAGGGCTGTTCTCTTCGCTCCTGGGCCATCTGTACGGCACGAATATCAAGAAGCCGGTTCAGGCCTGCTTCACTCACGAGGATGACGAATGGGCCAGGAAAGCGATTCCTGAGGCCACGCTTCCACCAACCACCACAGCAACCGAAAGGGCAAATTCATGAACGCGACCGATGCCGCTGATACCG
This sequence comes from Gimesia algae, assembly GCF_007746795.1. Classification (NCBI taxonomy): domain Bacteria; kingdom Pseudomonadati; phylum Planctomycetota; class Planctomycetia; order Planctomycetales; family Planctomycetaceae; genus Gimesia; species Gimesia algae. The sequence continues at coordinate 7,627,948 of NZ_CP036343.1, read as the reverse complement.
ATTTGAATCTGAATATTGAGCTGATCGAAATCGATGTACTCAAGCCATCCAAAACCAACGCGCGGAAAGTTTTCAGTAAGGAAGGCATCGCCCAACTGGCTGCGAACATCAAGCAGCATGGCGTGCTGCAGCCGATCCTCGTGCGTGTGCATCCGAATGATGCTGATTGCTTCGAGATCATTGCCGGCGAGCGGCGATACCGGGCCAGCAAAAAAGCGAAGCTCAACACGATTCCCTGCCGCATCATCGAGTCGGGTGATGTTGATTCGCTGGAAAAGCAGGCGTCGGAAAATCTGTTTCGCGAGGATCTGAACCCGATTGAGGAAGCCTATACCTGGCTGAACCTGCTGGAAGAGACTGGGCTCACACAGCAGAAGCTGGCGACGCGTTATAAAACTTCGCAGGCTCATATAGCCAACCGGATCCGGCTGCTCAAGCTGCCGGAAGAGTGGCAGCAGAAACTGGTTGATGGTGAGATTCCGCCAACGTTCGCGCGTGACCTGGTTCCCTGGGCAAAGTACCCGCAAGTGTTTGAGGCTCTGCCGGATACAATCGAGGAAATACGCAACAATTACGCTGAAGGCTATGTGCTGGGGCCAATGGATTTCCGTGAGGCTTTGGAAGAGGCGTTGCATGCCGTCACTGTGTCCGTGCACGAGGCTAATTTTTCAGTTACTGACGATTTGAAAAAAGAGCTGCAGGTTGAAGAATTCAGAAACGCCTGGGGGGCACCGATCGAGCGGGCTTTCAATACAGACCTGTTTCATGAACTGCAGGAGAAAGCGAAAGCCGAACAGAAACAATTCATGGAGTCTAGCGGTTCCGGTAGCAAGTCAACCAGGAAAAATGGAAGTCTGTTCAATGATGACGATGAGGACGGCATCCAGCCTGTTGAGCGTGAAGTTCAGGATACGCGATCGCCTGAAGACGTCCAGGCCGACATCGATCATGCAGAACGACAGGCGGCGAAAAAACGAAAGGAACAGCTGGGCCGTAAGTATGCCGACTGGAAGTGTGCCTGGTATCAGCAAAAGATCAGCGAACAGTTAGATCATCGCAAACCATCAGACGGGTTTCTGTTCAAACTGCTGTTGTTCTATTCCATCACGATGGATAACGGCGTTAATGATTTTCGCGGCGAACACCTGAGGTCGAGCGTGAAGACCTGGGGCGGAAAAATCAAAGGCGAACGATACAGGCTCCGTGCCAATTCGTGGGAAGGCCTGGGGTCGGTTCAATCCAGCAGTAAAGACCTGGCAGCAACGACGCTTGCCCAGTACATCCTGATACCGATCGGGCACAATGCGTTTGACCATTCGCAGATTGGAGAGATCGCGAAAGAACTGGCGATCGACATTGAAACAGAGTGGGAACTCACAGAGGACTTTCTGCAACTGCACACGAAGCCGCAACTGCTTGAACTGTCGAAGGAATGGAAGTTCCCCCAGGACGGACTCGAGGACCTGAAGCGGGGCGAGCTGATTGACCGCATTCTGGAGATGGAGAGTCAGCTGCGTCTGGAGTTTGAAAAGGGCGAGGACAAAAAACAGGAACCGGCCAGCTGCCCGAAGGCACTGGCTAAAACAAAGCTACCACAGTTTGTGTGAAAGGATTTCCAATCGTGGGCGTGAAAGAGTGTCAGCGTGAGCATGTTTCGCACGGCGATGTGTTACTGGATCAGTGGGACCAGGCTGCGATTCGTGCCGTACTGGATGCGGCGGTTCCGCTGCCCAGCTGTTCGGCCAAGTTTATCAGTGCGGTTCAGCGTTGCCCGGAACTGGAAGAACAATTTTATTCGCTGGATGAAGTCTGCGAGTCGTTGAAGCGGTTGCATGCCACGATGACCAAACTGCAGATACTGGGTCTCGTCGACCCCAAGAAGGGATTGACCAAAAAGGAGCTGGAAGAATGGTAGCAGGGGGGAAGTGGCGAGGGCATGCGATTTGTTATCACTACGACCAGGGCGTCTGGATCTACGTTGATACCGGCCAGCCTGTCGAGGCGTGGAAAGAACGTCCCTGTGGTGAATGTGGTCTCTGTGATACGCCAGAGGGGCACGATGGCTGCCTGGGTGAATTGTTCGGAGTAATGAATGCCTGCTGCGGACACGGTGATGTGGCAGACGCTTACATCCAGTATCCAGGCGACTGGATTATTCAGGGCCAGGAAGCGGTTGATGCGATCAATGATCTGAAAAGGAATTGAGTGAATGAAAATGAATCGGGTTTATTTTGATATGGATGGGGTGCTGGTCGACTGGTTCGGCGGGATCTGTGATCTGCTGCAGCGGGATCGCTTCCATGAGGAATCACGCTGGCCGGAAGGGGCGACGACAGAGCAGGCCCTGCAGGTCGACGTCGACCGCATGTGGAACCTGGTCAGCCGGCACGGGTCTGACTGGTGGGCGAATCTGGATCCGCTCCCCGCGATGCGGGATCTGCTGGCACTGTTCGCGGACAGCCGGGCCGAGATCGGCATTCTGACCAGTCCCGCAAACTGTGAGCATGCAGCGACCGGGAAAATCCGCTGGCTGAAACAGTATCTGCCTGGTTACGTCGACCGGGTGCACATGACTGTCGACAAGCACCATCTGGCGCGGCGGGGCGTGCTGTTGATCGACGATCACGACGGCAACTGTGAGCGGTTCCGGGCGGCGGGCGGAACAGCAGTCCTGTTTCCGCAGGTCTGGAACAAAAAACGGTTTCACTGCAGCCGTCAGCTGGAGAGCGTGCGGGCACAACTGAGGTATTACAAAGTTCGCTGAATATTTCCCAGGAAATAATCACAGGGCAGGGAAGGTTTATGGGACGGATCTCACTGGATTTGAAAGACGGGGAAGGCGTGGTGGTTTCGATGTCGTGTGTCATCAAGATCAAGCCTAAAAAAGGCAAGGGCCGCAACCGGCGGCGCTGCGTCATCCTGTTCAACGGGCATGGCAAGGTCCGCAGGATCAAGCTGGAAAGGAAAAGTGATGTACCGGAATGAATGTATCAGAAAAAAATGTAACATCAATTGCGAATGCAAAGACACGGGCTTCGTCGAGGTTCACAACACGAGCCGTGCCGGCAGCCCTCTGTTCAACGTGAAACTGAAAACGATTGTGCTGGTCTGTAACGGTCCGATGGGAGACCAGATCAACGCGAAGCGGCCGCCGGCCAAACGGTCGCCGGTCTACGATCCGAAAACCATGTACCTGGTCGGGGAACCGCTTCCCAAACTGCAGCAGCAGATGTTCTGATTTTTTTATTTGTCAGGGATGATGTCATGGGCAAGAGGAAGCGTGGTGGGACCGACTCGGTCGAGATCGCGGAAGTCTGGAAGGCGTTCAAACAGGATCCGAAAAACATGGTACTGAGGAATCGACTGATCGAACGGTACACACCGCTGGTGAGATATCACGCCGGCAGGCTGTGGGACACATTACCGGATGGGGTGGACCTGAATGATCTGGTCACGGCGGGTGTGTTTGGTCTGATCGATGCCATCAATAAATTCAACCTGGAGCGGGGCATCAAGTTTGAGACGTACTGTGTACTGCGGATCCGGGGCGCGATGCTGGACGAGCTGCGATCGATGGACTGGGTGCCGCGGCTCGTGCGGGGGACGGCCAGCAAACTGGCAGCCGCGGAGCGGGCCGTTGAGGAAGAGCAGGGCCGACCAGGCACTGAGGCAGAGATTGCCGAGAAAATGAATCTGTCTCCGGACGCGTTCCGGAAGCTGAAGAGAAAGGCGTCTGCCGTTTACCAGCAGAGTCTGCAGAAGCGACTGCAGGAGTCAGGCGGGCAAAAGGATAAAAGTGTGGGTGACATTCTGGAAGATCTGCGGAGCGAGGATCCGACCGGACCAATGCAGAGCCGCGATCTGATGCAGCTGGTGACGCGTGGCCTGAATCGCCAGGAGCGGCTGCTGATCATCCTGTACTACTACGAAAATCTGAGTATGAGCCAAGTTGGTAAACAACTGGGGCTCACTGAATCACGCATCAGTCAGATGCATAAGGATATTGTCGGGCGTTTGAAACAACAGTTGCGTCAACGCCGTTCTGAATTTTTGAATTGAGGTCAATCAAGTGGGCAGATACGCAGAAAAAACATCAGTCAGTTATGAGAAGTCGATGGACGACATCAGCCGGGTTTTGCGTCGATATGATTGCGATGCCGTTTCCCGGACAGAAAGCCGGGATTTCTGGAAAGTCGAATTTGTGATTCGCAACCGCATGATCCGCTTTCAGTTCAACTATCCGGATCCGAACGCGAACAAGTACCGTTTCACGGATAAGGGGAAAGAGCGGACAGAAGGTCAGGCGTATGCTGCTTATGAGCAGGACCTGCGATCGTCGTTCCGTGCCTTGTATATTTCGATCCTCTCCAAGCTGGAAAACGTCGAGTCCGGACTGTTCGAGTTTGAACATGAATTCATGGCTCACATTGTCGACCCCTGGTCAAAGCAGACCATGGCCGAAATTATGACGCCGCTGATTGCGGAGCGATACGACAAGACGGCTACGGAACCGACTCAACTGCTGTTGCCTGGTCCGAAGGGGAAGTGAGCCATGACTGAGTCAATGAATCAATACTGTGTGTACGGGCCGGGGACTGCTGATCTGCCTGGCGTGTATGTGTGCAGGCGGTTTGAAGTCGATCGTGATGTCGTTCCGACCGGCGATCACTGGACGGCAGAGACGCTGGAAGCGGTCCGGGAGCAACTGCCCGAAGGGCTGGTGTGCCTTCCCCGGTTTCCGGAAGATGATCCGAATATCATTGAGGTGTGGATATGAGTGATAATGCGACTATCTTTCTGGTGAACAGGGTGATTGGCATAGAAATAAGGTCGCTGTTTTGCTATCGTCCCTTACTATGATTACGCTATTTTTAATGCATACATCAGCAATATCAGCCAATCACTGAAAAGCTGGTATTGACAATATACGGACGGATGCATTACTATACACTCAGTTTGGCCAGAATCTGAAGAGAGAATCAAATGACGCCTGGAGAGATTATCAAGACGAAGCTCGCAGACAAAGGATGGACACAGGATGATTTGTCCAAAATATTAGGTCGCCCTTTGCAAACAATAAACGAAATCATTACTGGAAAGAAATCTATAACACCAGAAACAGCTACTGGATTGGCCTTTGCGTTTGGCGATGATCCCGAGATGTGGATGAGGACAGAGAATGCTTATCGCCTCTCACTTGTGAAATCAGATCCTGCAGTTTCTGCAAGAGCACGTTTATTTGATGTGGCGCCGGTGAAAGAGATGGAAGGCAGAAATTGGATACGAAAATCTGAAACTGTTGATGAACTTGAACAAGAACTTTGCTCTTTCTTTGGGGTGCGAGATTTAAATTCTGAGCCTCAAATAAATGTTTCAACTAGAAGAAGTGTACAAGAAGCATTCCTGAATGCTCCACAGAGGGCTTGGTGTTTTAGAGCGAAACAACTTGCGAAGCTCTTGCCTGCGGCAGAATTTTCCCAAAGTGCATTTAACAAAGGTGTTGAAAAACTCCGCCAATTAGCTGCTTGGCCAGAAGAGACTCGTAAAGTTTCACGAGTATTAAGCGAAATGGGCATCCGTTTTGTAATAGTTCAGCAATTAAAAAAAACTCGGATTGATGGGGCGGCTTTGTGGTTAGATGAAAACTCTCCGGTCATTGCCCTCTCATTACGTTACGACAGGATCGATAGTTTCTGGCATACTCTGACTCACGAGTTGTCTCACGTTAAACATAAAGATTCAAACACCGTAGACATTGATTTAGTTGGAGAGAAGCGACGCTCTTTAGCGGAGTTGGATCAAATAGAGCTCAGGGCGGATAGGGAAGCTGCTTCTACGCTAATACCATCAGAAGTGTTGGATGACTTTGTGTCCCGGACCTCTCCGCTTTATAGCAGAGTCAAGATTAATCAATTTGCTAATCGTATCAGGATTCATCCTGGAATAATTGTTGGGCAGCTTCAGCATCGAGGGGAGTTAAGCTATTCAACACATAGGCCTTTGCTGGTAAAGGTTCGTGATATCGTGACATCAGAATGTATGACTGATGGGTGGGGACATTGTTTGAGTATTAAGGATTAAAGATGCAAGTAAGAACACCTAAAAACACTAAAGACCTAGACCAGCAGATTGTGCAAGAATGGCGTGACCTTGGCAATGAGTGGCCCACGCAATTGTGGAAGATTGCAAGATGGGCACTCCAGTCAGGAAGAGCTGAGTATAGCAACAATGCTCAGGAAAAAATGCTTGCACGTCGCATTGGGGCATCGCTCAGGGAAGAATATTATAGAGACTTACAGGGAAGGCGAGTTCGGAAAAAACATTGCTACCCCGTAATAACGGAGTCACCAACAGGCCTCAAGAAACAACAGTTCTTTTGGTGTGATCTCGAAACAGCAGATCCAGATGAGGTCAGGGCATCCGTACAATACAGAAGAGGTCAAATCGTCTCAGATGCAGTTCAGTTGAAAACCGATGTGGATAGTTACAACGATAACAATAAGGCAGGCGTTGAAATAGAGCTAGGTTTGGACTTGTCTATCGATGTAGATGAGCGTATGCAAGACACTGAGTATAGACCAACCCCACCACCTGAAGAGTAGGGTAAAGAGTGCATTCGGGGCTTGATGTGTGGTTCGTTTCTGGCTTGAATAAGAGGGAGTGTACTAATGGGACTGGAATATAAGCATCTGGATGAACGGACCCGAAGGCTTATGCTAGAAGAAATTGAGCATGATGTCGCTTCATCAGCCTTGTACTTGAGTACAAATCTCAATGAAAATGGAATCGCTGAGTATCCGGATCTTATTCGAGAGGCGGCTAGAAGCGGTGACGATGACACTTTGGCGGCAGCTATTGTTAGCCGCCTCAATTCACACGAGAAGCCTCGCCAACTGAAGTCTGGCAAATTAAGTAAGCCTCCTGTCATGCGAAGTAACGCACATCAAATGCTGGCTGAAGGAGAATTTAACCGTTTCTACATGCGTGCTCTTTGCTCTCGTGCGATAGGGGATGGTGTTCCTTCCGTAATCGTTTTTCGTGCCAAGACTGTGGAGCACGCCAGGTCAGCATCGGAACAGATGATCGGGCGGGCGATGTCGGCTGACTCGCTGCTTGAGGATCTGAGAAACAGTACTGGTGTAGATACAGCACTAGGGCTTCCACCAGGGCCGAACTCTGGACTTTCAGTGCATCTGCCATGATGCAATGGCGGGCATCGCGCCTGCGATCAGGGAGATTTATGAGACGTTCGTGGTGAGGTTCACTAATGTGGTTTAGAAACACCTGAAAGCGGGACAGATACACTGTCCCGCTTTTTTATTTCCTGGGAAATAATTTCCGTTTTTCCTGAAAAGAGAGTTGACGTAGTACCAAATTTTGGTACTATTACCTGTGTAAGGTTTAACAACACTTTTTCACACGAAAGGAAAAACGATGAAACGCTTCATGACTTACTTGCCACTGGCTGACAACGACGGGAATGATTTCCCTCAGTCAGTCATCGATGGCATCATCGAAGACCTGTACTCCACCTTCGGTGGCTGTACTGTCGGTTCCGTGGGAACCGGTTACTGGAAAGACGGCGAAACACTGTATGTTGACAAAAACATCAGTGTTTCGGTTGCCATCGATGCTGACAGCGTCGAACTGGCAAAAACCAAAGTCGTCGCCATCGGCAAGCTGTTAGGGCAGGAAGCCATGTACTTCGAGCTGATTCACTCAGACATCGAAATCCTCTGAAACCCAGAGGGGCGGGAAAGCGCCCCTCCTTTTTCTCTACTCTGAACAGGTGAAACAATGACCGCAAAACTGACCAAAAAACAGAAGTACAAAAAAATGATCGACACAGCGCGGGAACTGGCGCCCCAGTGTGGTGACTGGATGGCGTTTCATAACCAGCTGTTCGGCGTGGGGGGGCTGTTCGGCAAACTCTTCACGGAAGTTCCGGAGCGAGTCGAGTTCATGGACTCGCCAGAGCATGAGGAAATTAAACAGCTCAAACAGGGGCTGCAGAATCAGGAAGAGGTCCGGTTTAATCTGCGGATTCCGAAAACGATAGACGACCAGCTGAAGGACGAAATGAAACGGCTGGGAATCAAAAGCAAAAACGAGCTGTGCATCATGAAGCTGGCAGCACCTGCGGAAGCTGTGGTATAATTACCCTGCCAGGTGCGCTGCAAATTCCTTTCGTGTGAAAAGGGGTTAAACCTTACAACAGCGTACCTGGCTTTTTTTACGTACTGAGAGAATGTGTGTCTGTTCCCGTTTGCGAGACGGGGACAGTTTTAAAAGGCTGCGAATTAAATCTATGAAAGGCTGCGAAAATGAAAACCGATCTGCGCGAGGAAATCAACAATAGACTGATCAAAGCAATTGAGTCGGGGACGCTCCCCTGGAGAAAGCCCTGGATCTGCGATCCCAACGCCGGCACGCCGGTGAACGTCGACAGTAAGAAACGCTATCGAGGCGTGAATACCTGGCTGGTCGATCTGACGGCCATTGAACAGGGTTTCCAGTCCCGCTGGTGGGGGACGTACAAACAATGGCAGGAGCGGGGCTGCCAGGTCCGCAAAGGGGAGAAGGGGACACGGATTGTCTTCTACAGTTTTGTGTCACAGGAATCTGAAGAGACAGACGACACGGAAGAGGGGGAAGCCGGCGGCTACTGCTTCCTGAAACGTTACACCGTGTTCAATGCGGAGCAGGTCGACGGGGACAAGGTTGACCGCTGGCGTGTCTCTGCAGAACCTGGTGACTACGTTCAGGAATGGGATGATGAGCCACTGGCGGAAGCTGTGGCCGTTGCGACCGGTGCGGAAATCAATGTGGGTGGTGAGAGTGCCTATTATGATTTCAAAGCGGATGCCGTCACGATCCCCGAGAAAGCCCGCTTTGATGCGGCTGCCGATTATTATTCCGTGCTGTTTCACGAACTGTCACACTGGACAGAACGCCGCGTCGGGTTCACGTCTGAGGATCTGAAAAAGCGGGTATATGCTGTCGGGGAACTGTTCGCGGAAATCGCCGGCTGTTATGTCTGCAATGAACTGCGGATCCCGAACCGCATTGACGAAACGGCTTCTTACCTGGAGAGCTGGCTGGAGCGGTTGAAGGCGGATAAGCAGTTGATTTTTACCGTCGCCAAATGGAGCAACAAAGCGGCTGATTTTATCCTGGGCGGGGAGCTGGCAGAAACCGTCGAGACTTGCGATCAGCAGAAGTTCCTGCAGAACGCGTAAAGAAAACGCCCCAACCGGGAAAGGCTGCGAAACCGGAACCGGAAGGGGCTTACCTGATCAGGTCAGCTTGATTATAAGCACCAGTTCCAGTAATTTCTATCTCGAACCTTCTGGAGATCATTGGGAATCTTTCAACAGGTAATCTTTACTAGCGATAAATTGAAAGGTGAATGAAATGGCTTTGCGGAACCCAGGTAATACTGAATTAAACTTATCCAGGAATGGATTCCTTGTTGATGCCGACAATCTTAATTTTGTTGTAGAAAATGTCTCTCAAGATAAGATAAAACATATTGAACCGGGCCAAATGTCCGGAATTGCTCAAAGTCTGTCTGTAAGCGAAAATCTGATGTATTTTGCCGCTAGTGGCATCCCTATTGAAAATAGTTGTTATGGAGAATTTCAAAAGGACCAGCTCCTTTTAGCAGTTGAGATGGTCAGGCACGAACCAAATCCCGTAACCAGAATGAATGAGCCAAATACCAATCTTAATAGGTATGTATTTGGGATTTCAGAGAAAGACGGTAAAGCGTATGGTATTGATGTTACAACCAAGTACTCAAATCCAATTACTGGGCAAGTCGGTAATCATTGGGATGAAATTGAAAACTATGTTAACAGACATTGGACTTGACCCCACTTTGGCCGATTGCAATCATGTAACCAACTAAACCGCACGAGTGGTCGAGTTTTCGACTACAGGGCTTTTTGTATTAAAGGTCTGCGGTGTCTGGCAGGTGTGTTCTACGCACCCCTGTCAGGCACTGCAGGCCTTTTTTTTATGCGCGGAGTATCACAGGGATGTTTGAAAAGTTCGGTCCTGAAGAATGGCAGCTGGTTGTGATGGTCGGGTTGTCGATCATCAGTGGAATCGGGGCCATCGTCCTGGCAATCGCTGCCTGGACATTGAAGTATATTATCGACGTCGAAAAAAACACGTCCTCTTCCGCTGCCTCGACAACGGCAATGGCGTCGTCTCTGGAATCGCTGAAGAGCGACAACGAGAAAGATCATGATATTCTTCACGGTCGTATCAAGGACGTGGAGACGGTGCAGGTCCAGCACGGTGAAACTCTGGTTGAGCATAGTCTGAAAATCAAGGGGCTGGAGGGGGGATGCTGATGACTGAGATCACAAGCGCCGATCTTCCGGAAGCACTCTTCCTGAAAATGGAGGGCTTCGTTCCGATTGATACGTTTGTCTCGAACGGTTGCAACTGTGCCCCTGACGAATTCGGCGGCGTGGACCTTAAGCCAGCCTGTCATTTTCATGACTGGGCGTATTACCTGGGCGGCTGCTCGAAAGACCGGAAGCGGGCCGATCAGCAGTTCTATCGCAATCTGCGGGCCTGCGACCTGGGGAAATTCGTGGCCGGCATCTATTACCGCCGCGTGCGGCTGTTCGGTGGCCTGGCGTTTGCCTGGCACGATGGCAAACGTCCGAAGAATCCGTGGCACTTGGTTTTGTTATTTTGGGACAGGTATATCTCATGGTAAGACTCATCACTCTGTTTATTGTGTTGTTAATGGCTTCTGTTCTGCAGGCTCAGGTGTTGGCCGTGCGAACGACTGAGAGACAATGTGACCAGAACAGCTGTCGTCAGTTCTTCGGCACTGGGACATGCACGTACATCGGTAATTCTGACGGGAAGTCGGTCTATATCACAGCCGCCCATGTTGTGACAGACGTTGAAAAAATCCACGTTGGTTACGGTGGCAGGTGGTGGGAGGCGATCGTAAAGCACAAAGAACAGCGATATGACAAGGCGACGGGGCAGAACATCGACTTTGCTATTATCGAAACACGGCAGATCCCTTCGAATAAATGTATGCAGCTGTCTGGCTTGTTTCCAGACAGCGGGGTCAGGGCAACGGCCTACGGCTATTCGAACGGCGTTTATAACTTGAGGGGGCTCCCGTCAAGTATTTATATCCGGAATAACTTGAGGGGTGTTAGAGATCCAGTGCAGAAAGGCGACTCCGGCGGTCCGGTTGTTGTTGACGGCAAAGTGGTCGGGGTGATCAGCAGTGTTGTTGAAGATGGCAAAATGACTCTGTGCACACCAGCGAATCTGGTCAGACTGCAGGTTAAGCAGCGATACCGGGTCTTCCCATGCTGTAACTGTTCACCACAAAGAACCGTAGTGTTGCCTTCTCGTCCGATCCAGCCCCAACCCCAGCCCCAGCTGGAACCGGTGCCTGACAACACCGCACAAGTCAATGCTCTGCAGGGCGAAGTGTCCCGACTGCGTGAGCAATTAGACCAGCTGAAGAATACTCAGATACCTGTCTGGGTTGTCGATGCCGATGGAAACCCCACGACATGGAAAGACGAAAAAGGCGTCGAACACGAGAATACAAAAACGTACCCTCTTGGTGAACCCATCAAGATTTATTTTCCTGGCCGTTAAACAGTGAGGCTGATGTATGCCAGACGGCGATGATATTTTAGTAGTAGATTTGTCCGGTGAGGACGAAGGAGAAACCATGGCGGAATTAGACCCCGGAATTGTTGCGACCAATATTATTCAGCAGGGATCGCAAATGCATCAACTGCTGATGACTGAGTCGGGTGGCAATATCCAGAACGCTAACAACCTGGCCCGACTGACTTCTGTTAAGAAGTTTGACGAACTGCAAGCCACCGAGTCTTCGGCGGTAAAGAAGGTCCTCGAAGTAAAGGAGTAGTAACGGGTCAGGCGCCACCAGCGGCGTAATCTGGCCCACGATCAGCCAGTGCCCTGAGAGAGCGGGCACTGGCGTTTTTTACGGGGCTTCTCAATGAACCTAGTCGACGCAACTAAAAAGATTGTCGAGCGAAACAATCAGATCAGACAGGCGGTGGCACTTGGAAACTACGGAGCAATCGGAAGCACAATCGACGGAATCCTCTCTGAACACGTTTCAGAACATTCTGAAGAAGACGTCGGGGCTGAGGCTGGCGACCCAGGCAGCGACAGTGTCGTCCCTGGATCGGAATCTGCGAGCTGAAGACGCCTGGGTCGATCGCACGCGGGCAGCCGCTCACAAATCCACATATGGAGAGGAGTACCAGCCAATGTCAGCTGAGGATGATGAGATGATCAACGTCGGTGACAACAACAGTACAAACCATTATTACCCTCCCGCACAGGATCAGCAGCAGCAGACACCGTCAACCATGGCATCGCTTGCAAAGGCTGCGATCGTCGCTGCCGGCATGGCCAGTGGGCTTGGTGGTGCCGGCTGGTTCATTGCCGAGGCGTTAGATAAGCAGCCGGTGTCAGTCCCCGTTCCGGAATTCAAAGATACGAATACTCAGTATGAGATTATTCTGAAATAAAGAAAGACGGCCAGGGTGACTGACGACGATTGCGAAGAGTGGATGTTGTTGCTGTTTTATATGTGCATGGGAGAGGGGGAGTAGATTGTTTAATTCAAAGGATACGCCGGGTAAACAAGCTCTGGATCGGTTTCTGGATATCAATGATACGGACATAAAATATGAGATCCTGCGACGCTTAATGGTGACGAGCCCAGAAGACGAAAAGCGGAAGGATTATACATTCACGTTCCAGATGGCTTTGAGAAAGATCGCCAGTCAGGGTAAACAGGCTGAATTTTGGGACATCATGAATGAAGTCTGTAATGAAGTGTATCAGAACCCGTTCATTTATCAGGACCTGCTTTCATCCATCGAATCTCCCAGCGACGTCAAACAGAACGTTCATTGTCCGAAGTGTGGCAGGTTGTGGCGTATCAGGTCTCAGCAGGCTGTGGCTGTGTGCAAGTTTGGTAGATGTATCAATTGCCTGAAAGTGTCCAAGGTTGATTATTTCCCTGAATCACTTTTAGTGTTCGATATAAATGAGGGCGAAACCCGACCAAGATTGAGGCATAATACCCCCGAAATGCTAGACCGGGTGTTTCAGCCTATGAGCCAAGTGAAGTCCAGGTCTGCTGTCGATATCGAAGAGGCGAGTTCTCTTATGAATCAGTTTCGTGCATTCAATGCGGCTGGTCTGGATGACAGGTCGAAGCGGCAGAGGCTGGATGAAGCTGCTTCAGTGATCGGGTATCGACCTGAAGATCTTGATACGTTGGTGTGTCCGGAAGTGCCGATGAATCGCATGGGTGCGGCCCCGGCCAATCAGGCGGCGTCTGGGGGCTGCGGGCTCTGGCTGGTGCATCCTGGGCTTTGCGGGTCCTTCCTGGACACCTGAAGGAAGAACAGGCCAATGGGAACTACCGGTATTTGAGGTATCTTTACTTGCGCAACGTAGTGGCGGGCTGGGCGGTGAACACTTGGTGTTGTATGGCATGTCGAATGGTTGATAGATGGTTTCACAAAATGCCTCTTATGCGGATCGTGAAGCCGACCGGGCGAGGAAGTACCAGTCTGTTCAGCGCGCTCATTCGCAGGATGTATATGAGCAGTTCGGAGATCTGTTTGACGCGGGGCCGCTGAAGCCTGAGCGACGCGAACGGGCCGCCGGCAGCCTGGCATATATGTGTGAGACCTACGGCGGCAAAGCGTTCAGCCTGAAGTGGTCTCCCAACCATATAAAAGTCATTGACCGAATTGAGCAGTCCGCACGACACGGCATTGATTTCGCTTTCGCGATGCCACGCGGATCCGGCAAGACGACGATTGCCCGCTGGGGTGTGCTCTGGGCGATCCTCAACGGGCTGTCTCCCTACACCGTTCTGGTCGGTGCGTCCCAAAAGTCTGCAGACCGGCTGATCAAAAACATCAAGTCGACGCTGCGATTCAATCAGCTGCTCCTGGAAGACTACCCCGAAGTCTGCGTGCCGATCCGGCATATCAAAGGGGAAGCCCGTCGCGCTCCTGGTCAGAAGTTCCAGGGCGAACCCACAATGATCGAATGGGGTAAGTCTCAGATTGTCCTGGCGATGATCCCCGTGGATTATGCCCAGGCAAACAGTTCTATTGTCGACGTGACCGGGATTGAGGGAGAGCTGCGGGGCCGGCAGTTTGAAAGGATGGACGGTTCAATTGCGCGTCCGACTCTCGTACTGCTGGACGATCCCCAGACACGCGAGTCCGCAAAGTCGCCTCCCCAGTGTAAAGACCGCGAAGACATCATCACTGCCGACATTAAAATGATGGCCGGTCCTGATGACCAGCTGGGCATTGTGATTCCCTGCACGAAAATTAAAGACGGGGACCTGGCGTGCCGGCTGCTCGATCGGGAGACGCATCCGGAGTTCCATGGCGAGACGACCAGGATGCTGGAATCGTTTCCGGACGACCTGAAACTCTGGGAAGAATACCGGGCGATCCAGGTGGAAAGCCTGGTGAACGGCGGCGACGGTCGCGAGGCTACGAAGTTTTACGAGAAACACCGAAAAGCGATGGACAAGGGGGCCGTCGCCAGCTGGCCGGAAAGGTTCAAGACAAAGAACGGGGAAATCTCGGCAATCCAGCACGCCATGAATCAGTTCCTCACAAACGAGGAAATGTTTTATGCGGAATGCCAGAACGATCCCCAGGACGGCCAGGATGAAAGCGTCTCCTCGCTGGATCCGGATGTTCTGGCCAAACGCATGATCAACCTGAAGCGTAGCGTGGTACCTGCAGATGCTACCATGCTGACCTCGTTTATCGACCTTAGTAAAAAAGTGCTCTGGTATATGGTCTGTGCCTGGGCCGATGATTTCACGGGAACCATTATTGACTACGGTGTCTGGCCGGATCAAAAGACCCGTTACACCACACTGGCATCCGCTCGCATCACGATGCAGATGAAGAAACCGGGGACCGGGCTCGAGGCCGCCTTGTTGAACGGGCTGGAAGAACTGACTCTGCAACTGCTCGATCGGGAATGGCGATCGGAAGCCGGCGGCGTGCATCGCATCAGTAAAGGCCTGATCGACGAAGGCTGGGAACAGAAGGTTGTCCACGATTTCTGTCGGCGGTCCAAACACGCGTCTATTCTGCTGCCCAGTAAGGGGGTTGGTATCAAGACTCGTGAGCTGAATGATCCTGCGACCAGACCGAAGCCTGGTGAGAAAAGAGGCGATCACTGGCGGATCAATCCCAGCAAGTCGTCTGTTCGCACGGCTGTGTATGACACGGACTGGTGGAAGACTTTCGTCGCGAATCGATTTGAAGTCGACAAAAACGACTCAGGTGCCCTGACGATCTACCAGGTGAAGACAGCTGCCGTCCAACACCGCATGCTGCTGGAGCAGCTGACGGCGGAATATGGAACCGATGTGACTTATGAGTCGGCAGGGAAAACGCGAACACACTGGAGCCTGAAAGTCGGATTATTTGACAATCACATGTTCGACGGCCTGGTGGGGTGTGCTGTGGGAGCATCCATGCAGGGGGCGACGTTAAAAGGTTTGATTCCGGAAGCGCACGACAAGCCGAAAAAGAAGCGGAACCGGAAGTCTATGTCAGAACGGCAGCGTGAAAGGAGGGCGGCCCGTGGACGATGAGTTAATTACTGACGGTGAAGTTGACGATGAACAGGAGAGAGGTATTCCGTGTCCCGACTGCGGCTGCCGGCGAAACGAAGTCTGGCGAACGACACCCGTAATGAAGCGAATCAGGCGGGAGCGGATCTGTCAGAATTGCGGGCGAAAGTACTACACTTTTGAGGAGATTCCGAAGTAAGTGCTATATGTAGCAGTTTTCAGATTATTTCCTGAGAAATAATTCTGATTCCAGTGGACTCACTGGGGATGTTTTTGAAAAATACGGCATCAATCGAACAACAGGCGACACTCACGACTGATCATTGTGAGTGATCCCAGCGAATAGAAAAGGCCATGTGGGGCCCACAACCCCGCGTGGCCTTTTTTTATTGGCTCGCCTGAGTTCGATTTTTTTATTGACCAGAGGTGACCCATGACAGATTTATCAGAATCGATTGAAGAGTCGGCACAGCAGCCCAAGAGCGGAAACTTTGACGGCGTGAATTTCACGCAGCATAGCCTCAAAGAGCAGATTGAAGCTGACAAATACCTGGCCGCCAAAAATGCCGCGACCGGCAAAACGCGGGGAATCGCTTTCACTCAACTGCGTCACCCAGGAGCCCCTTAATTGATCACGCCCGTTTTAGTAGATCATCATGGCAGACCTCTCAGCACGCCGGTGCAGCGTCCCCGTCGACGTCTGCGCAATAATGCGATGGCTGTGAATGCCCGTTATGATGCTGCGGAAACAACCGTGCATAATCAAAAGCACTGGGTCAATGCGGACGGGCTGAGCGTTCACGAGGCGACCAACCCGCACGTGCGGCGCACACTCCGGAACCGTGCCCGCTATGAAGTCCTGGAAGCGAACTCTTACGCGAAAGGAATCGTCCGGACTTACGCAAATGACACCATCGGCACAGGTCCCCGGCTGCAGATCCGGACCGGTAACTTGAGAGTTGATGCCTGGCTGGAGAAAGAGTTCCACAAGTGGTCCCGGCGCGTCAAGCTGGCGCGAAAACTGCACACGATCAAGATGTCCAAAGTGATCGACGGGGAAGGCTTCGGGATGCTGGTCACAAATCCCAAAGTCAAACACGCAGTTAAACTGGCGTTGAGTCCGCTGGCTGCAGAGCAGGTTACATCGCCTGGTTTCAATTACAATCTGGATGAAAATGATTCGGTCGACGGGATCCACTTTGACGAATACGACAACCCGGTTACTTACGATGTCGTGAAAGACAACGTCCTCAGTCGGTCGGCGGTTACCAGCACTCTTGAGTATGAATCCATCCCGGCCCGCTACATCGTCCATTTGTACGATGAAGAACGGTCGAACCAGAAACGGGGCGTTTGTGAGATCGCGACATCTCTGCCGCTGTTTGCACAGTTAAGACGCTACACACTAGCCGTTGTCTCTGCCGCTGAGACAGCCGCCGACATGGCTGCAGTGGCCACCAGCACGGGGCCGCACGTTAATCCGAATGAAGATGTCGAGCCCATGGACATCATCGACATTGAGCGGAACATGATGCTCTTCCTGCCGGAAGGGTACGACATGCGACAATTCAAGCCGGAACAGCCGGTGACGAATTACCCGATGTTCAAGGATGCCGTCATCAATGAAATTGCCCGCTGCATTAACATGCCGTTCAACATCGCGGCTGCCAATTCGTCTGATTACAACTACGCCTCGGGCCGCATGGATCATCAGACCTATTACAAGTCACTCCGCATCGAAATTAACCGGGTGGAAGAGTCCATCATGGACCAGCTCCTGGAAGAGTGGATGGTCGAGGCTTCCATGGCCTGGGGCGAAGATCCCCACTGGTCCAGCACAGTGAAGAAAAAGAAGCTGCGGAATCAGATCAGTGCGTTTTTCTCAACATATATTTCGCTCGATTATCTCGATGACTACGGCTGGAACTGGGACGGCACGGAACATGTCGACCCGCAAAAGTCCGCCAATGCCCAGAAGACCAAACTGGAAAACAAAACCACAACCTACAAAGCCGAATACGCCAAAGAAAATAAAGACTGGCGGACTGAGCTGAAACAGGTTGCGGAAGAGCAGGCGTTTATTCGCGACAACAACATCAATACCGAAGGGGTAATGAACGATGGTAAGCCGACAACAGAAACGGAAACGCCGGAAGAATCGGATGATGAAGAAGGCGCAGACCAGGAAGAGTGACTTCCAGATCCGGGCATCCGTCGCGGCGTCTCTGAAGGACTTCTTTATCGAGGCTGCCGACGATGTGAGCCCAGTCATTACACCTACCGATGATCCGGCGAAGCCGCCGACGTTTGACATGAAATGTTACGGCGGCGGGAAGTTGATTCTATCCGGCATCAAGTATCCGGTAGTGGTCGATCTGAAAGGGCTGCAGGTTACTGCCAAGTCCCGGCCCGTGCTGCGGGAACATGAAGCGAAGCGAAACATTGGACACACCACTGAGATCCGGAACAACTTCCGGACGCTGGAAGCATCCGGCGTGATCTCAGTTGATAACGCTGATTCAAAGGAAGTGATCAGCGCCAGTAAAAACGGATTCCCCTGGCAGGTCTCGATCGGCGCCAAAGCGCTGAAAGTGGAGATGGTGCCCCAGGGGCGGAATGTCACCGTCAACGGGCAGACGTTTAGCGGCCCCGTGCTTGTTGCACGGCAGGCGCAATTGAAAGAGTTGTCGTTCGTAACCCTGGGTTCGGATGACGACACGGAAGTAAGACTTGCGGCCACGGTCGCTAAAACCAAAGGAATTTCGAACATGAACGAGTTTGAAAAATGGATTCTGGCCACGTTTGGTGAGGATCATGAATTGACCGACGATCAGCTGAAGGATCTGCAGGCGACGTTTGATAATGCTCAGCTGGCATTGAAAACAGAGCCTGGCAAAAAGAAGTCTGCTGATGATGAACCGGATCCCGCTGTCCTGCTGCAGGCGAAGACCGATGAGTACCTGGAGAGCATTCGCGCCAGTTCGGCTGCGGAAATGGAACGCATCGACGGGATCAAGGAACTCTGTGAAGGTCACTCTGACATCGCTGCCCAGGCGATCAAAGATAACTGGACACTCGAAAAAACCGAAATCACCATGCTGCGTGCTTCGCGTCCCAAGCCGCGGAAATCCGGTGCCGCTGATGCACCTGCAGAAGCTCTGGTGATTGAAGCGGCGCTGTCGATGAACAGCGGCTTCCTGAAAGAGGACGAAGCCGGGAAACTGTTCGACGAAAAGACGATGAATGCTGCTGTCGATGTGCTGCGTGATGTGAGTCTTCGGACCTTGATGGTTGAAGTCATCCAAGCCAGCGGCGGTCATGCCGGCAATGGCCGGGTAACGGATGCCATGATTGAAGCCGCTCTCAAGGCTGACATGATGATCCGTGCCGGCGGAACGTCGACGCTGTCTCTGTCTGGTGTGCTGGGCAACGTGGCCAACAAGTACCTGTTGAAGGCTTACAACACCGTCATCAGCGTGGTGGAAAAGTTCTGTAATCAGACGGATCACATGGACTTTAAAGTCCACACGCGGCATCGCGTCACGGCAGATGGTGAGCTGGTCGACCTCGGGAAAAATGGTGAAATCGAACATGGCAGCATGTCCGAAGATACCTACACCAACAAGGTCGGCACCAAGGCGAGAATGATTGCTCTGACTCGCGAAGACATGATCAACGATGATCTGGGTGTGTTTAAAGACCTGGTCAGCGTCTTCGGTCGTGGCGGCTCCAATGCACTGCAGCGGGCCGTTTATACGCTCCTGCTGGGTAATGCGGGGAACTTCTTCCACACCAGCAACAACAACCTGCTGGCGACTGCTGCCTCTGCGCTCAGTATCGATGCGCTGACGGCTGCGGAAGCGGCATTTCTGAACCAGGTTGATTCCAAAGGGCTGCCGATCGGCATTACGCCGGAGCTCCTGCTCTGTCCCAATGCCCTGAAGGTGACGGCGGAAGCGATCTACAAAGAAACCAAGGTCAATGAAACCACTACGGCCAACAAGCCGAAGACGAATGAGAACCCGCACGCCGGCAAATTTGAGCCTGTTTCCACGCCCTGGCTGAGCAATGCTGCGATTCCGAATGCCAGTGCGAAGAAGTGGTTCCTGTTCGGCAATCCGGACAGTGCCCCGGCGATTCAGATCGCTTACCTGCAGGGCAAGCGTCGCCCCACGGTGGAAGGCGGGAACGGAAACTTCAACACGCTGGGCATGGAGTGGCGCAGTTTCTGGGACTTCGGTGTGGCGTTCGTCGACCCGAAAGCGGCACAGCGTAACGACGGCGAGTAATCGTCATCTGAACACAAGCCGGGTTTTATTTCCTGGGAAATATTTTGCACTGAAATTTTTACTCTAATTTTGAGGTTGAAATTATGGGAACGTTTAAGACTGAAGGGCGGTATGTCAAATACACGCCCACCGAGGCGACGTCTGCCGGCACGGAAGTGCTGGTGGGCAAGCGGTTCGGGTTTGTACCCTCCGACCTGGCCGCCGATCAGAAGGGCTCGATCGACACGGAAGGCGTTTGGGAGGTCCCGAAGGTAACCGGCGCTGCCACCGTGGATGGCGAGTTGGCATACCGCCTGGACGATGGGACCGGCTGGCAGATGTCTGCAGCTGGTGCCACGCCCTATGGTAAGTTCGTGGGGGACCAGGAGGCGGCAGACACGACCTGTCGGGTTGAACTCATTCCATCGCTCACTAACAGCGGTGTGATGACGATTACGGAAGATACCACGCTGACGGTTGCCGACGCCGGAAAGACGATTTCCTCAGTCGGTGCTGCTGGTGCGGTAGTTGCCACGCTTCCGGCTGCCGTCCCTGGGCTGGAATTTGATTTCTATGTCGGGGCTGCCCAGATGTTGCGACCCAAAGCTGCCGGCACCGATGTGATCGGGCTGCCGTCGACCGGTGTTGCTGGCTCTGCTGGTGAATACATCGAAGCCAATGCCGTTGGTGAGACGGTGCGGCTGAAATGTATGGTGGCCGGGGTCTGGTCCCCGATCGGTTACTCCGGAACCTGGGCGCATCAAACCTGATGGTGAACCTGTTTGATAAAGCGGCGAAGTGGGTGGCGGCACAGACCAAAGCCCACGCGTCGCAATCTGTTGTGTATCGCCGGGCTGACGCCTTTGTTCCGCTCTCCGCAGCGACGGGAGAATCAGAGCAGGACGTTCAGGACACGGACGGTTTCACAATGACCCATACCAGCGTCGACTGGCTGATCACAGCGGCAGACCTGGTACTGAATGACGTGACAGTTCTCCCGGAAGTCGGGGATCTGATCGAGCAGACGATTGGGGCAAAGACGTTTACTTACAAAGTGCTGTCCATGGAGGGCGACGAAAAGCACTGGCGATACACCGAAGAGATCACAAAAACCATGTTACGGGTCCATACCAAATTAGTGAGTAATTCATGAGCAGTGTCGACACAATTGCAAAGGCGATCGCGGTGGAACTCAACACTGAGTTCGACGGTGATTTCGTTTCCACTGTGGAATACACGATTGATGATGCGCTGGAGAATGTCACCGAACTGAAGGCCATCGTGCTGCCCAGGGAGGAAACCACTGAAGTCCTCAACAGAAAGAGCAATAAAGTCACGTTTACGGTTGATGTGGCGGTCATGCAGCCCGCTCCAGCAGGTCTGACGCCAGATGAGATCTTAGCAAAGCTGGTGCAACCACGCACTGTGCGTGACTACCTGGACCGACGAAAGCAGGACGGCGCCAGCTGGCGACTGTCAACTTTGAACACTACATACAGTTACGACTCGCTGAAGAGGCTGCGCGTGCTGATGACCGTCATCCACAATGAATATGAGGTGACGACATGAGTGAACCCATTGCACAGTTCAAAGTGACCGGTGCCGTCTTCCAGTCTGAGAAGGTGCTGAAGCAAACGACTAAGGCACGGCGTCGGTTTGCATACTGGGCCGGCGGTCTGGTCAAAACCATCATCAGGCGGAAGTTCAAAGTCCAGCGCATGAAGCGTCTGGGCGAAATGTCGGAGAAGGAAAAGGAATCCTACAAGCTCAAAATCAAGATAGCCAAACGGCTCAGAAAGCCGAAGCCGAAACGGCCCAAGAAACCATCTGATCCCGGTGAGCCTCCACGGCTGACTTACAAAGAATCGCCCCTGAAATACCTGGTCGAATTCGCGGTCACTAAAGACTTCAACTCTGTGATCGGCCCAAAGCGGGCGAAATCGGGAATTGCGGGAGTGCTCGAACATGGTGGTGTGTCGAACGGCAGACGGATTGCGGCGCGTCCTTTTGCTCAACCATCGCTCGAAGATGCAGCGCCTCAACTCGACGATTACTGGAAAGACAAAGTAGGAGAATAGTTCCATGACAATTGGTTTAGAAGCTGGTCTGTATCTCGACCCCGCTGGAATGGCTGGCGAAGGCACCTGGACGCTGTACGAGGATGTGGGGGACGTGAATGTTGCTCACAGCTGGAATCAGTCACAACGCAAGATCCGGAAGCATACGCACGAACGGACAACGCTGGGGCAGGGTGTGCTGGAAGTGACATTCACGGTGACCTATCGAGCTGGCGACGCTGGATTTGAAATGTTGCGTGATGCCCACGCGAACAAGTCAATCATCGCTGTGGCAGTGATGTCAGGGTTGATTGCTGCTGCCGGCAGTGAGGGCTGGCAGTTTGATGCCGTGGTTTCCGACTTCCCGGAGAGCCAGGCCCTGGAAGAGGACATGACATTTGATGTCACGCTCAAGCCGGCTTCGGGTTCGGCTGTAGATCCAGTACGCGTTGAAATCTCTGGATCATAATTCTGCGAATCGCTTGTAGATCGAGTTCATTTAATACGGCAGTCAAATCGAAAGGGATGCCATGAAACCGGGAGATGTAATGCAGCAATACGTGTGGGTTGATGGGAAGCGAGTCCCCTTCAAAGCGAGGGTGGTCAAGCCGAAAGACCCCAAAGACTATGACCCACCACAGGCTGAACAGGAATTGCCTGAATCAGCAGCAAAGGGAAAACAGGAACCGCCGAAAGCGACTGAGTCGAAGTAGACCAGTCGTTGAGGCAATTTTAAATCAGCACTTTTAAGGAGAGATGAGAGTGTCAAGTTTTACTGATACGAATGGAGAGAAGTGGACCATATCCGTCAATTTCGGAACGGCCCACAAACTGAAACAGGATCTGGATATCGACCTGCTGTCGCATTTGAAGGATCCGAAAGAGGCGATGCTCTTTATGGCCAGCCTGGGCGATGACCCGTTTCAGCTGGGACAGATCATCTACACACTGGCGACTCCGGAAACGGAAGGCCTGACGATAGACGGTCTGTTTTCCGCATTGGATTCCGAGAAGGCAGAGGAAGCCTACCAGGCGTTCATGGATGCGGTGATCGATTTTTTCCCGCCGCGCCTGAGGGCGCAGCTGAAGAAACTCTTCGCGAAATCGATGGCACTGCAGGAAGAGCGGATGGAACAGATGTATCAGAAAGTGGAAGCGGACATCGACAGTCCCGAGATGGACGAAAGACTGAGGCAGCAGATGGCTGGGAGACAGTCTGGCGTATCGTCGGTGTCCTCGGCATCGGAATAACCGACCTTTGGCCACTTACCTTACGTCAGCTGCTGTGGATGAATGCAGGGAAGAGTGACCATGACGGCTATCAGCTACGGTCGGTCATGGCCACTGTTTACAACATCGCATCCTGGAAGCCTAAGAACAAATGGTTCAAAGAACAGGAGTTTAAAGGCAAGCCGAAACGGCGGCAACCGCGAACGGGGAAGGAAGTAGTCGCAGAATTCGATAAGGTGTTTGGTCAATTCTATGGTAGGTAGTGCCGGGTCAATCAGAGCGGGAAAGGCTTTCGTGGAACTGTTCACGAAAGATTCTGCTTTGCGCAAAGGCCTGGCATCTGCACGGAAACAGCTGGATTCCTTCAGTGCGTTTTCGCGTAAAAGAGGAATGGGACTGGCCGCCAGTGGTATCGCCTTAATGGCACCAGTGGTGGCTGCCATTCCCATCTATGCTCAGTTTACGACACAGATGTCTGCCGTCCGGGCAGTCACCCAGGCCTCTGCAGAAGACTTCGCAGATCTGAACCAGGTTGCTAAGGACCTGGGGAGCTCGACATCATTCTCAGCCAGTCAAGTTGCCGAGGGCATGAAGTACCTCGGCATGGCCGGTTTTGATACCAAAGAGATCATCGCCGGCATCCCGTCAGTGCTGAATCTTGCGCGAGCCGGTGCGCTGGATCTGGGGATAGCGGCGGATATCGCCTCTGATGTCAGTAGCGCATTCAGCATGACGGCGGATGAGATCGGGCGTGTGTCCGATGTCATTGCCAAAACGGCGACCAGTGCCAACGCCACGGTCGAGATGATGGGGGAAACGTTTAAATACGTCGCTCCCGTTGCATATGCAGCCGGTCAGAGTCTGGAAGAAATGTCTACAGCGATCGGGCTGCTGGGCAATAACATAGTGAAGGCGACCACTGCCGGCACGGATATGAAGGAGATCCTGGCTACCCTGGCCGCCGATCAGGATAAGATCACTTCCCTGGGGGTTCAGGTTTCAGACGCTGAGGGGAACATCAGACCGGTTCTGGACATCATGCAGGACCTGGGCCGGGCCACTCAAAACATGCGACCGGATGACCGGCTCGCGTTAATGATGGACATCTTCGGAAAACGGGCAGGTAAATCAGCCCTGATTCTATCCCGGCTGAATGTCGGCGTCGATGAAATGCGCGGCAAGATGGCTAAGGCTGAAGGTGCTGCTGCTGCCATGGCCGGTGTTATGGATGACAACCTGGAGGGGGATTGGTTGAAGTTCAGGTCTGCCGTCGAAGGGGTGGCAATCGCCATTGGTGAGGATCTGGAAGAGCCGCTCAGAAGTCTCCTGGTCATGCTGACTGGAGCTGCCACACAAGCCCTTGAGTGGATCAAAGCAAACAAAGGAATCGTAGTCGTGGCTTCAGCGGTGGCAGCTGGTTTGATTGCTACTGGTGGCGCATTGATTTCCCTGGGCCTGGCGGCATCCGTCGCCAGTTTCGCTATTGGCGGGCTGGTAACAATGCTCAGTGCAGCAGGTACGGTGTTAGGCATCCTGTTCTCTCCCTTCGTGTTCTCTCCCTTCGTGCTGATCACCGCTGCTGTACTGAGCGCCGCCGCTGCCCTGGTTTATTATTCGGGCATTGGTGGAAAGACCATTTCGTTTCTCTCGGACAAGTTCGGTGGTCTGGCTGAAATCGCCGGGGAAGTCTTCGGTGGTATCAAGGATGCCATGCTGTCTGGCGACTTTGAGAAGGCCGGCAACATCCTGTGGAAGGGCCTCGAAATCGCCTGGCTGACCGGACAGAACGCCATTAATTCGAAACTCAGCGAATGGAAAACCTTCTTCCTCGACATCTGGTATGGGGCGATCGATGATGCATCAGGATACTTCATTGATTCCTGGGCGGGGATTCAGGATGCCTGGACGACGATGACTCAGTTCCTGGGAGACTCCTGGGACATGGTCATGAATAAAGTCCAGAAAGTCTGGTCTGTCGTCGGTGGCACCATCATCAATGGCATCGGCCATATGATGAACACGCTCAAGGTTCTCAATCCGGCAATGGCGAGTGTGCTTCCCGATACAGGCGAGTTTCGGTTCCGGGCGAAAGAATTCACCGGCGCTTATAAAACCTCAGATGAAATTGACAGTGCCACGAACGCCAGTATTGCCGATCGTGATCAGCGGGCCAGGGCAAACCGGCAGGGCATTCGCCAGGGCCAGCAGGGTTCGCATGAGACTGCAGGGGAGATGTCTCAGCAACGGCAGGACGCTCGACAAAAAGAGCTCGAGGCGTCACAGAAAAAAGCCGCGGATGCCATGGCCGCTGCCCAGCAGGAACTGAAAGACCTGCTTAACAAAGAAAGTGCCGCGGCTGCCACGAGCTCTGAAGAGAAACAGAAACAGGCGGCGGCAGCGGCGGCGGCCGCATCGTCTGCGACGGGGCCCAATGGAGCGGTCGCCAAAGCGGGCAAGGCCATCGGTGGTGGATCCGGAGACCTGCGAACCAAAGAGGGCATCGATACGCTTACCAGGCTGATCAATCTGAATGGGGGGGAAGTGACAGCCAAGGAACAACTCGCACAACTGAAAAAAGTGGTGTCTCTGCTACAAAGAGACAATTCTGTCGAAGTGGTAAGGAGCAGCTAACGTGGCAAACAGTGTAATCAGCTGGGAACTGGCGTTTGAAGACAGTTACGAAATCAAGGAAGGACCGGCACGAGCTTACACGGAAGTCTATTCCTGCAGCCTGGCATCGGTGGCAACCGACTCCACCGTGATCCGCTCTTATTCGAAATGTCCGGACCTGGGAGACAAGCACAAACGGGACACGGCCGCGCGTTGCATTTCCGTGACTGTCGCCAGGGTCGATGATACGGCGGACTTTATTGTGACCGTCAAATATTCCACCAACATTCAACATAAAGACCGGGAAGAAAACCCGCTCAACAGACCAGCGGTGATCGACATCGTCAGTTCTCCGGAGCAGGTGCCGACGTTCTTTGACGGGGAAGGCAAACCACGCTTAAACACAGCCGGTGATTTGATCGTGGGCTATCGCCGGATCCCCTTCCTGGACATTACGGTCAAAAAGAACGTCCCGAAGTACCCGGACTGGATGTGGGATTATGACGGCACGGTCAACAAACACCCGATCACAATACGCGACAAATACTTCGAAAAACGAACATTGAGAATCGAGGGGATCGATGCCCCTGACCTGGTGTATGAGAACGGGTACGAATTTTATGCACTGACTTTCCGGATTCGCTTTGACCCGCGCACGCACGACGATATCCGTTACAGCCAGGGCTTCAATGAAGTTGTCGAGGTCGTGAGTACCTACATCCCGCCAGGCATCGATCCTGGAGACGTCACGATCTCCAACAGCAAGGTGACCACGAAAATTAAACGCCGTATCACAACCGGAGATCCTGCAGAGTACATCACGGAAGAGGCGTTTCTGGACAAGAACGGCACCCTGATCGAAATTAAGCAGGATCGCAAGGGCAAATTTGATACGTCCCGTCTACATCTGCTGCGATTCACGGACGACGTTCAAACTGATTTCACAGATCTACCATTTAAATAGGTGAGAACATGGCTTTAAAAGTATGGATCGGCGGGGCAACCGCTGACGCGCAAGTGGACACAGTCACGATTCCGGAAGATATCCAGCCGGGGATGATCGTAAAAGCAACAATGGGCAGCGGAAGCATTACATACACGGTTCCCACTGTCGCCAGTGCAGCGCAAGTGGCCAGCAGTTTTGCTAGTCTATGGAATGGTTCTACGATTCCTGAATTTCAGGAGATTGAAGCAGCAGCCATCGGTGATGGTTCTTTTACGCTTACTATGGAGTCAGCAAGCGCGGGGAAACCCTTTATTGTTTCTTTCATCATTGGGAGTGGTACGAACGAGAAACAGACCATCACGATTGGTAATAACCCCACGGGTGGTACATTCACGCTGGCCTATGAAGGCCAGGTCACAACGGGCATTGCACCTGATGCGTCTGCCGCTACGGTGAAAGCTGCCCTGGAAGCTCTCTCAACCATTGAAGTGGGTGAGATTGATGTGACCGGTGCTGATGGAGGACCATGGACCGTGGAATTCATTGGCGACCTGGCCGGGGTCAACGTCTCCACGATCGGGGCGAATCCCGACAACCTGGTTGTGGCTGCAGAGGAACAGGTGATTGATCTGGGTTCTCCGACAGGCGGCACCTTTACCGTGCAGTACGGCGAAGATGGTACGCCATCATCGAACCTGGCGTACAACATTTCAGCGGCGGACCTGAAGACTGCTTTGGAGACACTTTCGGACATTGCCGTGGATGATATTGCGGTCTCTGGTTCTGACGGCGGGCCTTACACTCTGGCGTTTCAAAATAATCTGGCGGGAACGAACGCCAGTCAGATTGTGGTCAACGGGGCGAATCTCACAGGCGGCCTGATGGATGACGTGACGATCGCAGAACAGACGGCAGGCGGTGGTGGTGGAAATGAAGTCTGGCATATGTTTGAAACCAACGGAACCAATGGTTTCATGAGAATCAGCGGTAATTCCAGCGTATCAGGGGGCACGTTTGACTTCAGTATGGATATCGGCGGCAGTAATGTTTTAACGATGACCAATATCCCTTACGATGTGACCGCGTATGAATTTCAATTGCTTTTAGATGCGAACCTGGAATCAATTGTTAGTGATAATTTCGCACGCACAATCCTCGTGGGGACGGGATCGGCCGGCCACCAGCTAAGTGAAGGCGATAATTTCTACTTGACTGTGCTGACTCCGCTTGGTTCGGGTGCATTAACCTTTACTGCAGACAGTAGCGGATTGACTGGCGGTGCATACTCTACTTTATACACCAGATCACCTTCAGCCGGGGCCATTACACCCAGCACAGGCGACTGGGCTATTGGGGTTAATGGTGAGTACACGGAGTTGATGTCTTACAGCACGACGGAGGCCGCGATTCAGGAGAAAATCGAGGCATTAAGTTCTGTCGGATCTGGTAACGTGCAGATTGAATCCATCACAGACGGAGTCACTTTGTCGTCAGGTTTCCGTCTAACTTTCATTGGTGACTTAGGCAATCAGGCGACTGGGCTATCAGTTGGACTGATCGTGTCAGGTGCTAACAGCATAAGTATGAATCGATACCTAACAGGTGCAGCAGGCACAGCCGAAGTGCAGCGTATCAGCATATCTGGTTCTCCTGGTTCGGGGAAGTTCAGCCTTAAATTTGGAACAGGTTACAGCCAGGAAATCGACTACGACCAGACGGCTTCTGAATTGGAGGACATCCTCGAAGCAGTCTCTACGATTGGCACGGGCAATGTCACCTGCTCGGGCGGTCCGTTTCCTGACACCGCAATCGACGTAACATTCACAGGTGGGCTGGGCGGCAGCAATGCAGACTTAATGGTCAAAAATCAGGGGGCAGTTGAAACCACACAGGAAGGTGGAGAAGCGGCGACAGTTAATGTCTCCACAGTTCAGTCAACCATTCAGCATGAAACAACCGTTGCGAGCAGTGGTCCTAATGACTGGAATACGCCGGAAAACTGGGATACCGGAACCGTGCCCGTTAATACCGATGACGTTTTGATTCCGGATGGGGACAACATTCTGTATGGCCTGGATCAGACTGGCTTAACTTTTACGCTGCAATTCACAGCCAGCCAAACGGAAATGGGACTGCCGCGTCGAAATGATGATGGCAATATCGAATATCGGGCCAGAGCCCTGAAGGCCAGTTTCACTGAAATCATCATCGATAGCAATTCGCAGTTGATCAACATCGACATATTGGATTCCAGCCCGGTGATCAAGGTGCTGAATTCAGGCTCTGGTCAAAACACACCGTATGCCGTTTCGATCATCGGGGAAAACTCTGCGAATACGGCAACGCTGCTGGTGTTGTCGGGCAACGTGGGTGTTGCGGATGGACCGAAAGAGGCGGCCTACCTGAAGACGATCACGCAGCGCGGCGGTCAGATCTGGGTTGGTCAGGATGTCGGGCTGGAAGACGTGGAACGCACGGGCGGACAATTCCACGCTGACCGAGCCACCATTGACGGGGTACTCACGTTATGACAGAACGTTTCAGTAACTACCAGGTCACCCCCAGTTTCAAGAATTCACTGGAAGGAATGGTGGCCTGGTACAAGCGTAACTTCGAAAAGCTGCCTGATCAGAAACATCTGAAGCCGGAAGGCGTGCGCCCACCGATCCGGTACTGCACGCTCCAGCCTTACTCGACTTACATCGTCAAGCGGTACCCTTCAGACAGCTATGATTATGATGGCGATCTGAGATCTAATCAGGAGTACGCCGTGATGGTCGATGGGGATAACCCGGTCCCCGTGGCGGTCATGCACCTGGAACCCTACGGCAATCACAAGCAGCTGGTGTCGTTCAAGGGCGATATTATTTCCGGGGAAATAAAACTGGTTTTGGGCGGGAACGAAACAGACCCGATCTCGCTGCTGTCCCAAAATGCGACCAGTGAGAATATTACCGCTGCTCTTGAGAAGCTGCCGTCGATCGGCAGGAATAATGTGGCCGTGACCGTCTATCCGGGCCGCTGGCTGATTGAATTTATCGGAGACCTGGCCGGGCAGTCATTCGAGCCGTTTGTAGTGGATCGGCCAGAAGCGGCAGTCTTTGAAACACATGTCCTCGAAACCCGCTGGAATGACAGCCGACGCGTCGAAAAACTCCATTACCCGATACCACTGATTGGTGAATGGGACGGCGATGATGACGCGATCAACGACGCCGTGGCTGCCGGCTCCTTCGGAACCGCGAACTGGTTTCCCGGAGTCGGGTATATGTCGAACCTTAACGAGTGCCGCGACTTCAACGGCGATGGGACCCCGGAGCTCTAATGAATACCAGTTGTGCCATGTCACTGATTCAGAAACGCTGCCCGCGGCGGCTGTTTGACTGCCATCGCTGTGCGGCCAAGCTGCAGAACTCAGAAACGGTCTGGGAGCTGACGGTGCCGACGTTCAAAGACTGGCTGTATCATAACTACGATGGTGACGCTTCCATAGGAGAAACCCCGTTTGTCGTGAATGAACCCGGTTCGTCTCCGATAGTCATTTATTCGATCTACCAGACGATTCCGAAGAAAGCAGATGGTTCGCTGCTCAACTGCAATTTTGAAGCGGAGAACATCCTCGCATACACGGTTCCATCGAGTTCAACATCTTCTGCAGGCTGGCCCGACTGGGTTGGTGATTACGGGATTGACCGCGAGGAACTGGTCGGCTCCTATGGTGGTTCGATTCCGTTTTATGTGCCTGGTGGGTTCGACCCTCCATTGCCAAGCTGGACATCATTTCGCCGCCAGCACGATGCGTTGATTCACTTCCTGACACCGATTATCGAGGATGGAAACGTGACCACGCCGGGAGCATGGCGGATTGATCTCGATGTCACCCAAGTTGCAAACTTCATTGATACAGTGCATGCCTCAACCGTCCAGTTTGAGACCATTGAAGAGCGTGACGCATACGTTGCCGGTTTGGGTGAAAGGGCATACGCAACCGACGACGGACCGCCGCCGATTGTCGATCTGCTGAATACCTCTGCTGCCACTGCACTGGGCTCCGGCACCTGGCCGGGAATCTACAAAGCCCCTGACAATTTCACCTGCCCGATTGCATCCGGTGTGACGTATCGGTTCTTGAACATCATTCCTTACGATCTGCCGCCACTACGAGTGTCGGAAGTTGACCCGGTAATACCGGAAGGTTACGGCACACCCAAATCAGGGATAATTTACCCGCTGAAGCCAGACAGAGACGCGATCACTGAGGGCGAGAGCTTTGATTTAGAAGACTACTTTGCTCCTCCCTACATCGATGTAAAACACGTTAAGCGATCCGACCAGGACGTAGAATAGAATCATGACACTGACAACCGGACAGAAACAGCAGCTCTGCCAGACCTGCACATTGAAAAACCCAAAAACTGGGAAGCCATACAAGCGGAATTACTTTTGCGGAAAACACGGCAATGAGATCAGCACGATAATCAAGAGTCGTCCGACCTGTGAAGGTTGGGGGAATGAAATTAAAATCGAAGCCCCTGAAGTGGCGATCCAGAAATCTGCTCCCGAAAAGAAACCAGCACCGCAAAAGCCAGCCAAACGGCCAGCAGGGAAATACACGGACTTCGTTCATAAGGATGAAGTCGGTGAATTTACTGCCGACACTCTGGAGCGGTCCGGCAAGAAGCCGATGGACGCCAGCACGAAGCCATTCGTGATGCCTTCATTCAGGTACCGTAATGAACTGGGCATCTATTTGAATCAACTTGGTCTAACTGGTGAGATTGCCGAAGTCGGTGTATTTCAATGCAACTTCTCACAGCAGATCATGAAGCACTGGCAGGGGGAGAAAATTCACCTGGTCGACATCGGGTTCGATCAGCGACAGGACGTCCCCCGCGCTGAGTTCCACGAGATGTCAAGCATGGATGCCTCGCACAAGTTCAAAGACGCTTCACTGGATGCCGTCTATATTGACGCTGACCACAGCTTCTACGGTATCTCAGACGATCTGGAATTATGGTACGACAAGGTGAAACCGGGCGGGCTGTTCTGCGGTCACGACTTCATTAACAGCTATGACCTGGACGTGACCGGACATCAGCCAGTACCTCTGGAAGAGTGGCCAACACGCGACATAGAGAGCCTGACCTACGGCGTGAAAGTTGCGGTCACACGCTTTGCCAGACGCAGAGGGTTGAAGATCTACCACACCGCCCCCGATGAAAGAGGCTCCCCCAGCTGGTTCATTATCAAGCCGCACAGGTTCGTGACGACATTGACTGAGAACTTCATTCCCGGATTTATCGGTCTCATTCAGTCGATGAAAGAAAAGGGCGAGATTGAATTCTGCTTTACGGTCGTGGAGTACGAACCGATTTCGCAGAAGCAAAAAGATATCGTCAACGCAATGGGAATTCACGTTGACTGGTATCCGAAGGAACTGCTCGGACATTTCGAATTCGACCGTAGCTCGACCGACTCCCCCCGTATGGCATGGAACCTGAATAAGTTTCTGGTGTGGCGACTGCCACATAGAGGGCCGATGTGTTACACCGATGTGGATGTGCTCTGCCTCAGCAGTCTGCGGGATCTGATCAACCTGAGGCCGCTGTCGGTGACGATGATGCAATCCGCTATCGGACACGAGCCCGACCACATTAACAAGTATCGCCCCTCGGGCGTGTACCCGTTCAACGCGGGGTGGTTCGTATTCGAGCGGTCCGAGCAGGTCTACCAGGAATGTCAGGAGTACGCACGCAGTTACAAAGGCGAACGGATTGCCTTTGGCGACCAGGTGCCGATGAATGACTACTGGGGCACTCAACGGCCGGACGAGGTGAACTTCGTAGATATCAACTGGAATATCAGTCACTGGTGTCTGCATCACGATTATTTTGAACTGAACTGGGATCATGTGAAGCTGCTCCACTTCGCGCATGCGGACAAGCCTTGGAAAGATCAACCAACCTTCAGATGGATGGAAAAGGGTTGGGCTTTGTTCAAAGGCTTTTATGAGCGGGGCATTCTGGCAGCGAATCGCAAATTGAAAAGCGGGGAATAATGCAAGACATCTTACTCACTGGGGTCTGTCACATTTACATGCTGTTGAAACTGCGGCATGAGAACACGCTGGCCGATGCGGCGAAAATTGCCAAGCCGGATTTCGATGGCAGTAAAATCCATCTGATCAACGGCGATGCTGACGAGCGGTTTCGTATGGTCGATCTGCGGGGGAAGTTCGGAGAGACGAAGTACAATAATCTGCGGGAACTGCTCGACGATCATGCCGACTGCCGGTATCAATACATGGTTTCAAATGTCAGCTTGAATAAAGAAGAAGTTGTATCAAAGCCGGAATGGTGGCAGAAAAACGGATTCGCAGCAGAGCCTCGCTGGCAGTATCAGGTGTTAGGCGCGGGTCTGTGGTATCACCTGTACGATCAGAACTGGGATATCGAGACCGCTAGAGCATGGAGAGCCAACCGTAAAGCCGAACTGATAAAAGTGCTGAAGGAATATCCTCGACTTAAATTTATTGTTTACAGCACATTGTCAATCGACTGGTGGCGCGAGCAGGGGTTTCCGATGGATCGGCTGATTTACTGGCCTGTCAAATGGCTGGCTGGTGAGCACAAGGCCGAATGGAAAGAACGCTTCGAAGTGATCAAGAAACAGGGCGGTCACGGGTATCACAACTACCCGACCGAAGAATCCTACAACGATCTGTATCAGATGATTCTGGACGAATCGAAGTAAAAACGACCGCTTACTGGTAGATGCTGATTTTCTGGACGCGTGCAAGATCATCTAAACGGGTCCGTATTTCTCCACTGCTCAGGTCTTTGCTGATGGAAAGAATTTTCTCGCCGTAGGCTTCCCATGCTTGCTGGGCAGCCTCTTCGGTGCTCGTTTCCGGATCAACGTAAGCATAAACCCCATTCCCGTAGAGAACATAGGATTTTCGGTGATAGGTGAAACGTTCGCCATGATCATTTTCGACATGAAGGTATAGCTGTTCGCCGGGCTCCCATTTCCCAGGGGTCGGGCCACCAATGCAGGGGATGCAGTTTTGTTTTTCATCGCTCATACTCTGTCACCCTGTTGATTAAGAGTCTCAAAGACTGGCAGCGATTCTTCTGCCAGTTGGATCTGGACTTCAAACTTGCCATTTGCCAGCGGGTCAATCCGCACATCTGAAATTCTTCTGCCATTCAGGGACATCAAATCCAGCAGCGTTTTTGAATCACCATCAGTGGTGAGACTGACTGTCTTCGACTCTTCAAGCATGATTCGGTCAGTTTCTGGTTCCAGCATGTTAATGCAATTCTTTCAGTTCTGGTCAGGCGGTGCCATGAAATCCAAAATGTCAATCTTTAAATCTGGGTCAAAGTGTGTTGTCGCCCAGGCCCCTTCATTTTCTTTCATGCCAGGCAGCAGGTAAACAATGAATGTTCTTTCATAGGATCGGGTTTCTTTGGACTTCAGTTCCAGGGCAATTTCTCTCAGTCGTTCCTCTGACACTTTCCCGTCCAGAAAGACCACCAGGCTGCGCTTGATTCCTGGGATGCTGTGATCTTCTTTCCAGGTGTAATCAGATTTTTCGGCAGTCGCTGGCTGTGGGTTTGCATTCTGGGGTGATTCCATATTGCTGATTCCGATTGCTAAAACCAAGAGGATGCCGCCGCCGATGCAGAATATTACGAGACAGCCACCACCCAGAAACGCACAGCCCGCTTTCTGATTCTTTTTCAACGGTCTTCTCCCTGCGTGCCTGCTTTGGAAACTGATTTGATTTTGTCCAGCTCGACATCATACACGACCAGGTAAGGGATGCCAGAATGAATTACCTGGTAATGCTCGCCATCGTCGAATTCTCCCAGGTCCTCAATTGATACGCGATCGCCGAAATGCTCTTCCATGCGGTCGATGACGGACCAGCTCAGTCCGCCTGTTTCCGGATCTACTTCCGGGCTGGCATCCAGGGGGACGGCCCGCGCCGAATGTTCAGAGCAGCCCGCGAAAATCAGCAAAATCAGGATGATGCTTTTCATCCTGACAGCCTACCAAAGCGGGCGCACTGATCAACTGTTTTCGGCCCAGAATAATATTTCTCAGGAAATAATTCAGGCTGGGAAATGCCGGGAGAATGGGTCATGTGACTAGATTCAGGTTCTAGTATCTGTAATGGATGTGGAGGTTCGAATCCTCTCTTGGGCATTGAATAAAAAAGGACTCAGAGCATTTCGGCTCTGAGTCCTTTTTTTATTGTGGTCCTGAAATAACAGGGGGCTGGATTATTTCGAGCATTCGTCCTGGAGCCGACTTAATGTGAGTCGGCGGCTGTTTTGAATGTGGGCCAGCATCGCCTTACTGGTCTGTTCCGCGTTTCGCCTGTTGAGTCCCTTGAGAATCGCCGTGTGATCGTCAATGGTCATCTTCAAGACTTCCTGGCTGTAACTGTGCCGTGCCGCACCGATAATTTCTGTCAGCAAATGAAAGTCGCCGATGACGGTCAGCATCCGCTGGTTGTTGACCGCGTTCATGATTGTCTGGTGAAACTTCAGGTCAGACTTGTCGAACCGGGCAGCAATATCCTGTCCCCGTTTTTTGCCTGCTATCATCGAGTCGTGCAGCTTTTTCATCGTATTGACGGTCGTCTGCAACGATTTTAGCTGCCGGGCAGCGATCAGTTGCGAAGCCTTCGCGGCGGCATAAGGTTCGATGGCTTCCCGCATTTCGTACAGCTCGGTTGTGTCCGTCAGGGTCGGCCGTTTCACGACGGCGCCCAGTTGCGGCACCAGTTCGATCAGTCCTTCGCTGGCCAGTCGCCCGATCGCTTCGCGCACGGGTGTGGCGCTCATGCCGATTTCGTCCCCCAAAGGGCCATAACGCACGCGGGCACCCGGCGCAAACTCTCTGTTTAACAGTTTCTGTCGCAATACTTCATAAGCGATCTCGGACTGATTTTTTTCTGAAGTCGGCTTTCGCATTAACTCTCTGAACCTGAGCTGGCTGAGTCGGGTATTTCCCATCAGCAATAACCATCAAACTTTTCATTGGTACCCATGATACTGAGAAAGTCGCTTGTTGACAGGTATTTTGTTTACATTTTTACTGCGTCAGACTGTCAGATGCGGAAAAAGTCCGTTGTCATTCTCTGCCTGAAACGTCTGATACTTAGATGTTCCCAGCCAATAATATGATTTTATCACAGGAAGTCATGATGTGTCAGGGTGTATATCGTACAGAAAAATCTAAGGATTTTTCTTTGAATGGCGTGACAAAGTCTATAGACTTTAATGATGGCTTACTGCTTGCCTTGATTCTGGCAGAAGTATCCAGGTAAGAATCAGAGCCCCATTCTTTGCGATTCAGCATCCCCACACTTCTGCCGAACATGCATTTCTAGAATGCGAAAGGACGAGTCTCATGCAACGTCATCACGTCAGAGTTCGTGGCTTTACCCTGATTGAGTTACTGGTGGTGATTGCCATCATTGCCATTCTGATTGCGCTCCTGTTACCGGCCGTCCAACAGGCGCGGGAAGCCGCCCGCCGCAGTACCTGCAAAAACAATCTGAAACAACTGGGCCTGGCAATTCACAATTATCATGAAACGCATCGTGTGTTTCCTCCCGGATACTGTGGCGATCCGAGCAACAGTTGCTCGTCGGTGGATGCTGCTAATAATGGCTGGGGCTGGGGCGCTTTTATCCTGCCGTTTATTGATCAGTCGAATCTGTATAATCAACTCGGTGTCGGCCAGATTAAACAGGCTGTGTGCAGCGTTCCTTCCGGAACACAGGCCGCTACGACGGTGGGCAGTGCCGATTTGCAAAAGACAGCCATTCCCGTTTACATCTGCCCGACGGCAACCGATCCGTCGATTAATCCAGGCCGCGTTTCCGGAGGACATGCCAAATCAAACTATGCGGGTGTCGCAGGCATCGACTGGACCGGAGTTGATGCTACGACAGGTTTCAAAGCCATTTTTGTTGACGGAACAAAACATGTAACGCGGTTGCGCGATTTTATCGATGGTTCGAGCAACACCTTTGCGATTGGCGAAAAGTATCGACGCGATATTGACGGAACCTTAACCACCCAGGTCGCAGGGGAATACTATGGAGCTGTCTGGGTGGGGATTGCCCCTGATGTCCGCGCAGCCAATGTGGTCGGGCAGTTGGCACCGACCGGATCGTCTTACGCCGTGAACGGCGGCTCCGTGAATGCGTTTGCCAGTCAGCATACCGGCGGCGCTCACTTTTTATTCATTGATGGACGGGTTCAGTTTATCAGTGAGAATATGGACCAGGACAAACTGTCTGCGATTG
The DNA here is from genome assembly GCF_007746795.1 of Gimesia algae. NCBI lineage: Bacteria > Pseudomonadati > Planctomycetota > Planctomycetia > Planctomycetales > Planctomycetaceae > Gimesia > Gimesia algae. Next base: position 7,590,843 of record NZ_CP036343.1, on the reverse strand, counting down.
CGACAGGAAATGATGGTAAAATTGCCAACATCGAGTAATCGACGAGCCAGTGCTGCAGAAATTCACTTCACTGGTTTGGCGTTCACAATCACTCTCGTACAAAAACAATCTCAATCACAGCAGGCGCATCTATGAGAAGAAGATTGAAAACAGCTCTGTTCGTCCTCCTGCCGAGCCTGTTCATTTCCGCATGCAGTTCCCGGCCGGATGATCAACCGGATCTGGGCCGCGTGAAAGGACTGGTCACGTTGGACAGCGCGCCACTGGCAGGAGTGCTGGTGCAGTATACCCCTGAGGAAGGTCGCGGCTCGCAATCTCTGACGGACAAGGATGGACGATATGAATTGATGTATGTGTATCCCACCATGGGGGCGAAGGTGGGCCAGCATACTGTCATCATCAGTACTCCTCCCGTTGATGATTCCGATCCGGAGGCCCCGAAGGTAAAGGAAGTGGTGCCGGAAAAATATCGAAAAAATTCGATTCTGAAGGCAGACGTCAAAGCAGGAGAGAACGATATCAGTTTTGACCTGCAAACCAGGTAAAGTGAAATTCAGATACGCAGCAAGGAACGACTTATGCCGTGGACATCAAAGTTTATCACTTCAGCCTTACTCGTATTACTGTGCTTTTCCATTTGGGACCGCGAACTGAAATCAACTGCAGGAGGCGATCAGAGACCAGCGGCCGCTCCAGACGCAGGTTATTTTACTCCCGCGCAGCCGATTCCCGTTTCCAAAAAACGGCAGTACGGGCAACTTGGCAGGGGGGAAGATTATCGATCCATCGTCGTGGGTGCAGCCGATGTGTTTGGATCGGGTCCTTATGACCTGTTTGTATTCCCCGACAGGCTGTTTCCGTTTCGAGGCTTTGACGACCATGGCGCGCCCCGCTATGGGAAGCCGGTCAAAATCACAGGCTCCGCGTTGAACGGGACGGTTTTTACAGGTCCCGATAAAACGATCTACGGCCTGTTTGCAGCGGGAAAGAAAATTCGCCTCTGCAGATTTGATCGCGATAAAAAAGAATTTCAGCAGCAGGCGCTCTCACCAGAGCTGGATCTGCCTGGCGGCATGGGGCGGGCACTGGCCGGGTTTATTGACTCGCAGGGACACTTCAACGTTTATTTTTCGATAGCCGATGGAAACAGTTACCGTCCGCCCGGCGATCATCATGCGGCTTCTTACATTCCTTACGATGGTGCCGGTTTCTGGCGCGGCAATATTACACGTCGCCAGTTGTACCACGCCAAATTTGATTCATTGAACCTGAAACATGTGGAAACCGTTTCACGTGTGGGGCAGGGGCCCGGAGAATTCCTGTTTAACCTGGGAGGCATGGCGATTGTCAATCCGGGAGCAGACCAGCCGCCGGCACTGGTGACCAGTGAAAAACTGGGTGTGTTCCGCTACTTCGAGATCGATCCGCAGACCGGCAGCCTCTCCCTGCAAAAACTGGTCAACGACCAGAACCATGTCGGATTACGGCATCCCGTGATTAATGCGAATCTGTGTGCCGTTCCTGATCCGGAAACGGGACGTTCTCATCTGATCGTCGGTGACACGGGGCGGGTCTGGTTCTACCCCTGTTCCGGCCAGCTCACTTCGAATGGTTCACCGATTTATGAATCACCCCATCCCGTGATGAGAGAAGACGCACACCTCTGTCTGGGAGAATTGCCTGTCATCAGTCCGGGAGATGTGGACGGCGATGGTCTGACGGATCTGATTGTGGGTAATGACGCGGGGCAACTCTTGTTTGTCAAAAATATCGGCGATCAGACGTGTGTCGAGTTCGATCAGCCTCAGTCGGTTTCAGTGGGAGGCAAACCGCTGGACATCAAAGCCGGTTACCGCGGTTCGATCCAGGGGCCCGGCGAGGGGATGTGGGGCTATACCTGCCCGACCCTTTATGACTGGAACGGCGACGGGCGACTGGACGTGATTTTGAACAGCATCATGGCAGATTACATGCTGTTACTGCAGGAGCCGTCGGGCACCGCAATTGCGTTCTCAGAGCCGAAGCCCCTGTATTGTGATGGCCTGCAGATGCATCTCGCCTGGCGAAGTCAGCCAGCCATCACAGACTGGGGCATCCAGGATCGTCTCTGTCTGATTGCCCTGGACGAGCAGAACCTGTTACGACAGTTCTGGCGGATCGACAATCAGAATGTTGAGCGTGGCGAATTATTGAAGTTAAAAGATGGTTCGCCGATTACCGCCAATGTGGATGAAGCCGCCGGCCAGACCGGACGCGCCAAGCTGGTGGCCCATGATTGGGATCAGGATGGGAAAATTGATCTCTTGATCGGCGCATCCCGTGGCCTGTCGTTCCCTGCTTCGAAGATATCCTATCTGCCCAGTGGTTATTTACTGACGCGACAGGCTTCGGTACTGTTTTTACGTAACATCGGCAGTAACGCTGAACCGGTCTTTGATTATGTCAAACAGCTCGATTTTCATGGAAAACGAATCGGGTTGGGCATTCATTCCTGCTCTCCCGCGCCGGTTGACTTTGGTCGTGGCGTGATCGATTTATTCGTGGGAACCGAAAATGGAACGATCCACTATTACCCGCGCGAAACACTGTCGATCTCCACTCTCCCATACTGATGGGATTGACTGGGGATGTGTGGCACCCGTCTCGCGCTGCCGGCTCGATGTCGGATCCACAGTTGGGAAACAGAAACAGACCCGCAACCAGGGTGGCGCGGGTCCGTTTTGCATGCATGATTTATTAAAAACCCCTGGCCGGGTAAAACCCGACCAGAGAGGGATGGTTTACCTTTTCAAATCGACTTAGCGATTGTGACGTCCGTTGTGGTTGCGATCATTCCGGCCGTGGTCGTATCGATCATGGTCAAAGCGATCGTGACGATCATTGTTGTACTTGTAGTCGTTTTTGTAGTTACTGTACTTGTTGTTGTAGTAAGACGAAGTGTAGTTCGTCACAGGACGGTATGTATTGAACAGCCCGGTGTAAGAGCTGTTGTAACGATTCACAGCAGGATTGTACGGAGTGAACAACGGTCGGGTATTCAGGTAGCTGCTGTTGTAGCTTGAATAGGAATTGTTATTCCAGTTCCGGCTCGCTGTGGAATTGTACCGTGAATCATACCGTGAATTGTAAGTTGTCGGTGTGTTGTACTTTGAATTGTAGTAGCTGCTGGTGCCGCAGAACGGAGTGGCAGCAAATGAAGTGCTGCTGACCAAAGTAACGGCTGCCATAGCTGCGATTGCGAGTGTGAAATTTTTCATCATTATCTCCCTTAATGGTTTTAAGTTTTTAAAAGTGGCTTTTTTGTTTTCAAGTGATTCACTTGTTGTTGATGAAAGAGTACTAATGCAGCTACCGTGCCATAAAAATGCGGAATGTCTCTAAGTCTATGTTATATTAGGAGATAAAAAATATTGACGTGTCGTGCTATTGATTCGACGTGTTGTCAAAAATGCAATATTGTAGAATTTATTACAATCAATATGACTACATGTTGTCGTCGGACGTGTTGTCGAAGTGATGTTTTGGGTGGGGTGTGGGAGGAAAATCAATAAGCGGGAGTAAGCCTGTAAGCCGGGTTATGTCGAGAGTGGCCATTTATCTGGGACAGCAGTTGCCTGCTGCCTCGCGCGACCGACCCGGAAGTCATAACGGATCGGGCCGATCCGTGTTCTGGCGAACCAGAACTGCTCCCTGCTTGGTCTTGCACCCGGTGGGGTTTACCTAGCCAGACCGGTCACCCGGCCTGCTGGTGCGCTCTTACCGCACCGTTTCACCCTTACCTGGCCAGCGAACTGGCCCGGCGGTTTGCTTTCTGTTGCACTTTCCCTGTCCTCGCGGACGGTGGGCGTTACCCACCACCGTGCCCTGTGGAGCCCGGACTTTCCTCCACGAATTCCGAAGAATCCGCAGCGACCACTCAGCCGACTCCCGCTATTGAATCATCCAGTATAGAGTAAGTCGTCCCCTTGAACTATCCCCAAAATCTGACTTTTCTCAAGAGAAGGGCTTTATAATGTGTGGCCAGCAGTATAGATTAAAGCCATGCGGGCACTTCATGATCTTTTGGTAAACAATATGTAGCAGAGGCACCAGGAAGTCAGAATGTTAGGTGAACTAAACCCGTGTGGAGGCGGCGACCCGATTCCGCTGCTGTCTGAAGTCTTATTGATTGGCCGCCGCAGTAAATGTGACATCACACTGCAGTTTCCCAATATATCTTCACATCATTGCCAGCTGGAATTCCTCAACGGTTACTGGCGCGTCCGTGATATGAACAGCCGCAACGGGATCAAAGTCAATGGTGACCGTTGCGATATCAAGTGGCTGCTGCCGGGAGATCGACTCTCGATTGCCAAACACGATTTTGATATCAATTACACACCCCAGTCCGATGAACCGCCACCGGAAGAAGATAACCCGTTCGAAATGAGCCTGATGGAAAAAGCGGGTCTTGTCAAGCGGGAAAAACGTCCGGAGCGTCCGATGGCACCACCGGCAAACAAACCTGCCAAGATTGAGCTGCCGGAAGATGAATCTCAGATGACCGACGATGAACTCGGATTGAAATTTCTCATCGATCAGGATGATGAGCAGGACAGTTCAGCATGAATTTTGATCAGCAGGCGATGGAACCAGTACTGTAGTGGCTAAGAAAAAAGGAAAAAAAATCCGGGTTGCGTTCAAAAAGAACCGTCAGAAAAAGGTTCGGAAGAATAAACTCGCCAGCCATCAGATCGACGAGCAGGTCGATTCGCAGTACCGGGATGCCAGCGAGCGACTGACGGGCAAAGGTGATCTCACCCGCCATCGCACCGTAATGGGGGTCGAGCATGAAACCGAGGATGGCACCGAGATCGTCATCGACATTGACGAACAGAACTGCATCCCGGGCCGCGTAATCCGCTCACAGGGCTTGAACTCGGTTGTGCAGGTGGAAGATGGCACGCGCTATGAATGTACCATCAGGCGGCTGGTGCGCACCATGTCCCGCGATGACCGCAATGCTGTCGTCGCCGGCGACCATGTGCTGATCCGACCCGAAGGCGATGAACACCAGGCGGTCATCGAACGCGTTGAGCCGCGACGCTCCTACCTCTCGCGGGGCAGTAAACGTCGCGAACATATCCTTGTCAGCAATATTGACCAGGCGGTGATCGTGGTCTCCGCCGACGATCCGCCGCTCAAACCCTCACTGATTGACCGCTTCCTGATCAGTTCCGAAAAAGGTAACATCCACTCCATCATCTGCATCAATAAAATCGACCTGGTTGATCCAGTCGACTTCCAGCCGTTGATCGGCGTGTATGCACAGATGGGGTACGACATCGTGTTAACCAGCGTGACAGAGGGAACTGGCATCCCGCGGCTGCGATCGCTGCTCAAAGGCAAACAGAGTGTATTTTCTGGCCAGAGTGGCGTGGGGAAGTCATCGTTGCTCAACCAGATCGATGAGCGGCTGCTGCTGGAGACGGCTGAAATCAGCCAGGAAAATCGTAAGGGGCGGCACACCACCCGTTTCGCCGTCCTGCTCGAAATTTCCACCGGCGGCTGGGTGGTCGACACTCCGGGGATTCGTCAGCTGGAGCTGTGGGATGTGATCCCCGCAGAAGTCGAAGGCTTCTTCCGCGACTTCATCCCGTTTGTGACCCAGTGCCGCTTTCCGGATTGCTCGCACACGCATGAAACCGATTGTGGCGTGAAACGCGCCGTCGCCCATGATTTCATTTCCCGTCAGCGTTATCAGAGTTATCTCAAAATTATCGCCGGCGACGAGCCACGCCCCGTTTATCATCAGTAAGAAGTGATGTCAGGCCTTGTGAGTGACGCCAGCGCACAGCGTTCAATCGCAAAATTCTTCGCTCAGCCGTTGATCCTCCTTCCCGTCTGGCTTAGACTCAGAGCTGCTTTTTAAGTAACGTTAAGTATCGCGCTGCTTGCAGCGTCCGCGAATTCCTGCCTGAACTTCTCCCGATGGAAAGCCGTTCCGATGAAATCGAAAACTCTCGTTCCCGTGTGTGTGGTGGCCGTGGTACTAATGGGTCTGTACCTGATTCCTCCTGCTGCATCCCAGTCCCAGACGACTTCGCAGCCCGAGTCTTCCCGCGTCAATGCCAGCAAAACCGTATTGGAATTAGGTGTCAAAGGAGATGGCATCACCGATGACTCCGCCGCCATTCAGAAGTTAGTTGACGCTTCGGTCGGCTCGCTGCGATTTCCCTCGGGCCAGTATCGCTTCACCAAACCGGTCGTCATCGATTTGACGAAGGTCGGACCGACATCCATTTCCGGTGATGGCACGGCGACGATTCTAATGGAAGGCGCGGGCCCTGCGTTTCATTTTATTGGCACACATAACGGAACCGCGAGTCCGAAAACCGTCCAGCCGGTTGTCTGGGAAAAGGAACGGACGCCGATGATCGACGGCATCGAAATCGTCGGCAAACATCCGGAAGCAATCGGAGTGGCGGCGTCGAAAACCATGCAGATCAACATCACTCGCCTGGTAGTACGCAAGGCGCTGCACGGAATTCATTTGTATGAACGGAACCGCAATGTCTCTATTGATAATTGTCATCTGTATGAAAATGAAGGGGTCGGCATTTATCTGGAAAAGCTGAACCTGCATCAGATCAACATTTCCGATTCGCATATCAGCTACAACAAACAGGGCGGAATTGTGGTTCGCGAGAGTGAGATCCGCAATATTCAAATCGGCAACTGCGACATTGAAGGTAACATGGGACAGGAAACAGAGCCGACGGCCAATATCCTGTTCGACATTTCTAAAGGCTCACTGCGCGAAGGCGCCATCTTCGGCTGTACGATTCAGCATACCAACGACGCACCCGATTCTGCCAACGTCCGCTTTATCGGCAACGGTCCCGAAGATCCCCGCAAGGTGGGTAACTTCGCGATCGCCGACAATTCCATGAGTGATGTCGCCGTCAATATTCACCTCAAGCATGCCCGCGGCATCACGATTACCGGCAATACACTCTGGCAGGCGTACGAACACAATCTGCTGGTGGAAGATTCGTCTCATATTGTGCTCGGATCCAATCTGCTGGACCGCAACCCTGATTACCGGGCAAAAACCAAAGATGCGAACGTTTTCAAAGACTGCACCGATTGCACGCTCAACGCGCTGAATATTCTGGCGACCCGGGGCGTTCCCGCCGGTCTGATCCTGGAAAACTGCGCGAGAATGAACATCACGAACTGTTCAATCCGACAATGTCAGAACGGTGGCATCCTGCTGTCAAACGTCAAGCAGTCCCGCATTTCCGACTGCCTGATTACCGAAGGCGAGAAAAATTTCGCGATCCGCGTTACCGGTGGCCAGGAGATTCAGATCACCGATAACCTGGTTTCGGGCAGTATCGATGTCGGCCCGGGTACGGAAGTCTCAAATACCATGACCGTGTATTAAGCGGCCTCCTGCTCGCTGCGCCAACCCCGGATTGCATCGCGGCTTAGCCATTTCTTTCGTGAGGTTTCGTGTTTTTCGTGGTAGAAAATATAAGAGAGCAGGTTTTCTCGTGCTCACGCCACCGTCGTCGATTCCCCGGGCAGGATGCCGGCCAGCAGGTTGCCGGCGGTCCGTCCGGATTCGAATCGCATCAGGACAATGCGGATCGCAGCGGTGATCGGGACCGCCAGAATCGCACCGATGGGCCCCCAGAGCAGGGTCCAGAAGGAAAGGGCCAGCAGGACGGTTACCGGATGCAGTTGCAGGCCTTCCCCCATCAGTTTAGGTTCGATCCCGTTGCCGATGGTCATTTGAATCGCGCCTGGAATCAGAATTACGCCGGCAATCGTCCAGGGACTGTCAGAGAACTGTGCAAACGCAACCGGCAGCGGCAACAGCGTCGCGATTACCGAACCGACAGACGGAATGAAGTTCAGCAGAAAGGTCAGGATCGCAAATACCAGCGCGAGTTCCAGCCCAAACAGTTTCAAAGTGAATCCGACGAGGATGGCTGTAATCATTGACAGCACGAGTTTCGTCGAAATATAGCTGCGAATTTTCTGTTCAATCTCAAAGTAGATCACATTTTTCACGACCGCATTCGGGTTGCGTCCCGCCAGTAGAAAGATTACGAAAATTGCCACAAAAAAGGAGGTCGTGGTAAAGTTCAGCGCTGACTGCATGGTGCTGACGGCGATCGATTTTAATGAGTCTCGCATATAGTCAATGGTTGCTTTTTTGAGCGTATCCAGATCAATGCCCATTTTCTGGAACCAGCCGGTCTCCGGTTTTTCGGCAACCAGCGGTTCAGAGGCGTCAGCTTTAATGACAGGAGGTACTTCCGGACTGGGCTCTTTCTGGTCAATGTCTTGAAACTGTGGTTCCGCTTTTTCCTCTACTGGTTGTGTCTCGGGGAGATCATCGGCTTCTTTGGCGGCCTCAAAGGCAGAGTTGATAAAGATGCCGAACTTTTCGCTGTATTGAGTTTCTGCTTTGTAGATCACCTGCTGTGTGGAATAAATCAGGGTCATGCAGATTAAAAAGCCGAAAGATAATACCAGCAGCAGCGTCAGAGAAATCGCGATGATCTGAGGCAGTTTCCATTTCAAAACCAGCAGGTCGACCATGGGAGTGACGATCGTTGCGATGAAAATCGCAATCACAAACGGGATCAGAACTGCCTGGGTAATGTAAAATACACCTGCCAGCGCGATGATGGACAGCAGCAACAGACAGCCTGTGATGACCTTGGCTTGCTCATCCGATGGTTGCAGGGGAGTTGACATGAAAGATGCCCTTTGCGGATTGGTACTTTTTCTGTTCGTGACGTTGGGTCGGCGCGCCGGAAAACGTCGCTGACTTCAAACGGCGTATGCGCACGATACTGGGAAACAGAGAAACTGCAAAGAGAAAAATGCCGTTAACGGCTGATTTGTCGCATGTATCTGAGAAATTGCTGATCGAGCTGGTTCAGATCCTCGCCAAAGACAGACTGAAAGTCTTTGAGTCGTGCTGCGGGAGTAGACCAGATTAGCGGCTGGCGGGCCGCGATCAGGTGCAGATACTCTTCATAGAGCCGACGTTTGGTTTTGATCAGGAAGTAAGTGAAGGCCCAGGCTTCCGCATAGGTGTCGAGCAGGGACTCGGCTTCCTGGAACCGCTGGTCAGAGGAGATCAGTGTCTGCAGCGAGTCGGCTGGTCTGCGGGAACGCGCGTAATCCTGAAACTGTCTTAATCGCCAGGGATTCGGTTTGCCCACGGTTCGCCAGCCGGTTTTGCTTTTCAGGTCGGGGGTTTCAAAATACGTCGCCATGCCTTCGGTGAGCCAGAGCGGGTTATCGGCGAAACGAGTATGCAGTCCCACATTAAATGCGATCTGATGCGTGCATTCATGGATGACGGTGGCGACATTGAACGGCGACTTGCGCAGTTTGAACAGAATGTCGGCGTCTGTGTAAGCCGGGCGTTCATTCGGAGCTGCTGTCAGGTCGTAGAGCACCATCCGGTTCGATTGAATCGAATAGAAGCCGTGCGTGGCGGCGGCACCGTCGCCCAGCAGCTGGCTCGCGTACTGTTCGAAGTTCGCGCGATCCTTGAAGATGACCGCGATCAATGGGACTTCCGGCTCATGCAGTGGATGCGCCTTGTCATCCCAGTAGTTATGCAGGACCATATAGAGGCGTTCGAACAGATAACCGCACCACTGCGAATAGCGTTTGCCCGCCTGGCTGCAGATGGTGAAATGTTTGGTCTGAGTGACGGTGAAATCATCGCCGAATTCGGCTTTTAACTGCTTTTCGAGTTCACTCGCATCCAGGGGGGTGAACTCGCGATCCAGAGGCCGTTTGCTTTTGAGTTGCTCAGGCGTCGCCGTCAACAGTCGGCCGTCGCGGGTCAGCATCACGACACCTCCATCCTGGGCCTGCAGAATCTGGGCGGCTTCGAGGGTCTGTTCCCGTTTCATGTCATCCGTAAACGTGAATTCAAACAGAGGGGGGGCGGTCTTCTCCGTTTTGGTGGGACTCTGAGCAGAAACCAGGCCGCCATCAGAAAGACAGCACAGACTCAGACAGTAGATTATCGTGCGCAGGAGAGAACTTACGCTCAGCAGCGAAAGTGGAATGTTCAAATCTCTCCGGGCCATATTGGTCTTTCTGCGCAGAAAGGAATCGAGAGCGCATCACATGTAACCATAGCGTCTCTCACTCTAAGTTACTCGTCCCAACTGGTCTTGCAGACGCTACAGTCAAACTGGACACAGTTTGATACTTCCAGAATAGAGGAGAGCAGGGTTGAAGTCGATCCCTATTTTTTCGCCAGCTTGTCTTTGGCATCCTCATCGGTGATCGTCAGATAAATCACATTCGATGCATAATTTGTAGTAATCGAAAAAGTGATTCCCACCCGTGCCATCGCGGCGAACGGAAAACGTTTGACAGGCGTTGCCTTTTTGGAGGCTTCAATAATCAAAGTCCCTTCCAGTGTCTCGCCGGCCAGACGGGTTTTGCTTTTCTTGGAAAGTGTAACGCCGGGCGGCAGCTGCTGACCGAATTTGGAACGGAAATACTCGAAGGCGGTCGCCAGTACTATGGGATCTTTATAAGCTTCGCTGCGTTTAACCTTCACTTTGATCTCAGCAGATTCACCCGGTTTCAACACGATTTCGCTGGGAGTCGCGGTCACTTCAAGGATGTCCAGTGGCTTCGTCACACCTACAATCGAGGTGTTGATCGGCCAGCGTGCCTGTCCGCCACCACGCGACTGAATTTCACAGGTGATGCGACCTGCGCGGACGATTTCCTGCTCTTTGCCATCAGGGCCTTTTACTTTGGCTTTGCCAGAGATCTTGACCAGCGAAGCGTTGATGGGAGCATCTTTCCCTGCTTTCAGAATCAGGCCACAGTCATTCACTCCAGACGGCAGTGTAACCGGTTCAAAGGTGACCCCCTTGGGTAGCCCTTCGATATTCAATTCAATCGGACCATCAAAACCATTCAGGCGTTTGACGCGTGCGAACCACATCATGTTCGTCCCCGGTGCAATCTGGGCATAATAGTATTCGCCACCGACTTGAAAATCAGGGCCACTCAATTCAGCCGTCAGATGATAGGCAAAACGATCGCCGCCCCGGTCGTGCAGATCACGGAGTGTTACGTAATACTCGCCGTCTGCAGGAGCCAGAAAGTGGAAGTCAACGTCTTTCATCTGCAGACCATCGTCGGCTTCGACATTCGCACCGCCGTTCACAAAGACCCGATTCGCTTTACCTTTGGAGTCGAGAACTTCCATCACGCAATCCAGCGGCAGGTCGATGCGGTTCGACATCAGCTGGAAAGAATAGTATTGCCCTTTTTTTGCTTTGAAGGAGAAGAACTGTGTCTGCTCGGCTTCCGTGATCTGGCCACTGACTCCCATCGGGAACGTCAGCGGAAAGGCGGTTTTCATCGAGGTATTCGTGTCAGCGGCAACCGCCTGAGGATGCTCACTGATCAGCGTCCAGACGGCATTGGTCTTGCCGGCCGGTGTGTTAAATGTCCGTTTGGCCCAGCCCGTTTCTTTGGTCTCTTTCGCAGAGAAGCTGGCTTTGGTATGTCCCTGTAATGCATAACCTTCGAGAGCAACTTCCGTCTCTTTTCCCTTCTGAACTGCCAGGGGCATGGTATGAGTCGCGTAAGGACCATCGCTGACTTCAATGCAGTAGGCATATTTGCCGGAACCCACATAGCGGGTATCACGGATTTCGAAGACATACTCACCATCGGCTGGCAATTTGAAAGAAATCAGCGAATCCGATTTGATGAAGTTATCGTTCTGAGCAATAATCTGTTTCTGAGGGCCATATAATGTCAGGATCGAATCCATCAGGTACACATTGGAAGTCTGCATGGTGTGAATGGCTTCCGTGACGCGCTGGGCATAAACTTCCAGCGTAATCTGCTGCCCCTTTTTCCCTTTGAATTTAAAGCAGTCCATGTCTTCAGACTTCTCAACGATACCACAGACGGTTGAGGGAACCGTGATTTCCTGCGCGGTGTCAAACGTGTTGTTGTCTTTCTTTTCCTCTTCTTCGATGACAGGGTAGGGTGTGACCAGCAAATGCGTGACACTGGAGACCGCCTGATCGGTTGCCACGCGGCATTCATAGACGCGTGCGGCTTGATCTTTCGGGACTTCGATATCAAATGCAAAAGGAGTTCCCGCTGATCCACGACCACGCCTTGGGGCCGCTTTGGGCTTCGGCTCGGCAAAGGTCATCTTGATACCAGGCTGATCAAAAAAGACCGAGTGGGTATTATCCAGAGTATAGCTGGCGTGCAACTGAATCTTGCGTTTGTCACCCTGCTGGACGGCTGCGGGTTTGAACGTCACCAGCTGTCGGAAACCAATTTTTGCAGGGGGCGGTGTCTGCTTGTCATCGGCGGCTTTGAGCCTGGCGGGGGTGATGACGAACAGGCTTATGGTCAGTAGTGAGTAAAGTATGCAACGCATCGAACAGTCCTGATTAGATCAATAAGAGTGCCTGATCAGCAGAGACGCCCCTTGGACTCATACGTTCCCAGGGGCCGCCACTGTTGGTTTTCGGGTGAGTGAAGCCGCAGGGAATTAACCCATCAGCTCAGGAATCGGTTGTCCGTCGCAGACGATCAGGGGGCGACCATCTTCGGGTGAAACAAAGTAATGATCCAGGTTGACACCCAGTTTGGTGTAAATCGAAGCGGCGACGTCGGCGGGGTAATATTCTTTACCCACCGGACGCGAACCGGTTTCATCGGTCGCGCCAATGATCTGACCTGCAGGAGTGCCCGCACCGATCATCATCATGGTCGAAGCGGTCGACCAGTGGTCACGACCAGCGGCCGAGTTGATCACCGGAGTACGACCAAAGTCGGTCAGCCAGACGACCAGGGTGTTGTTCAGCATGCCCCGTTGTTTGAGGTCCAGAACCAGTGAGGTCAAAGCCCGGTCAAAGGGAGGCAGAGAACCACGCAGCGATTTGAAGTTATTGGTGTGGGTATCCCAGCCACCACTGCTGACGGTCACAAAACGTGAACCCGATTCAATCAGACGCCGGGCCAGAAGACAGCTTTGTCCCAGGTAGTGACGCCCGTAATCATCGCGTGTCTTGTCTGATTCCTGGCTCAGGTCAAACGCTTTCTGTGTATCAGCCGAAGTAATCATGCTGAATGCATTTTTATAATGCGCGTCAGATGCTTCAAACGAATTCTGATTATGCTCTGCCTGACGCTGCAGCGTATCAATCGCCTGCAGAGCCTGTTGACGACGCTTCATGCGATCAATGGTAATCCCGGATGGCGGAGAGATATCACGCACGGTAAAGTTTTTCGCGTTGGGATCGCCGGGAATTTCAAACGGATTGTACTGCAGACCCAGATAACCACCCAGGCCGCCGTTAAAGCGACGGTCGACATGGTTTCCAATCTGAATGTGCGGTGGAATGTTGGTTTTGAAGCCTTTGGTCTTGGCGACAACCGCACCATAGCAGGGGTAGGTCACCGAAGGATTAAATTTATGTCCTGAAAGCATGAAGGCGTCAGCCGTCGAGTGCGAGCCGTTCTGCGGATTCAGGTTCCGCATGATGGAGAATTCATTGGCATGTTTGGCGAACAGCGGCAGCTGATCGGTAAATTGATAACCGGGCAGGGCAGTGCTGATGGCGGAAAAATCGCCACGCACATCAGCCGAGGCGTTCGGCTTGGGATCGAAGGTATCGTGGTGGCTCGTACCGCCACGTGTCCAGATCAGAATACAGTTGGTGTCGTTGGAAGGATCTTTCAGCGCTGCAGACTCGCTTTCGGAAGCATGAGCCTGACCACGCAGCAGGGAATCGAGGGTGATTCCAAATGCACTGAGCGCACCAACTTCCAGGAGAAATTGACGTCGGCTTCCAGTTTCGCAGTTCGAAACTTTTTGCGGGAATAGTTTCAGCATCGGAAACTCCTTTAGTGTGGCAGGGTCCTGATATTGCAGGAATTAATGAGGGAGGGATGTTTTATCTGGGTTGTTGGTTTCTTAAGTAACTATCATAATTGTAACCGTTTATGTAAGGTAGGCAAACATTAAATCGGCTTTCCGGTCGGAAATTAATGAGATCGAATTTGCCATTCAAAAAAATCACTCCTTGATCGCTTCAAAATAGAACGATAAAATGAAGTAAGCGGACGACTTTCCAGTACAGTAGTGTAAACATGACAGTTATTGTTTGTGTCTGCGCCTGCCTGAAAAAAATGATGAAAACACCGAGTTTTTTTTGCTTTCGCGTCATTTTATTAGTATATTTAAGTATAAATGGCGTTTTATGTTAAGCCATTCGCTTCCCACCTGATACCACACTCAACCTGCCACCCTGCCTGTTAAAGGTTTTTCTGCGACGACGTATTTTGTGCTGTGAGTATGATTCACTGTCAAAGAATCAGCTCTGATGAAATGCGACCCGCTTAAGAAAGTTGATCTCATGTTCGACTGCAAACCAATGAAGAAAAGAAACCTGATGTCACATCGAATCCTGATTCTCACATTCTTTGTCGCCACGGTTCTGATGCAGAATGGAGCGCGTGCCGCAGAGAACAGTCTGCAGGTCGCGCCGCAACAGATCGTGCTCGACGGATTGCTGGATTTTTTTCAGATCCAGGTTCCCGTAGAAGAGAACGGCAAGATCGTCGGCGATCTGACGCATCAGTCAGACTTTACCAGCCTCACTCCCGCTCTGCTGGAAGTCAACGCGGAAGGACTCGTGCGTCCGCTGGCATTTGGTAAGGGAAAAATTCAAGTTGCTCACGCCGGTCAGAAGTCAGAAATTAATGTAGAGATCAAACCCCGCGCGAATGGCAAAAATGCCAGCTTCGTCAGGGATGTGGTTCCTGTGTTGAATAAGGGAGGCTGCAGCCTGGGCGGCTGTCATGCCAGCCAGTTCGGTAAAGGGGGCTTCAAGCTTTCCCTGTTTGGTTATGCTCCCGAACAGGATTATCCGGAAATGGCCCGTGATGACCGACAGCGTCGTGTCTCCATCTTACAGCCTGAAAACAGTCTGATTCTGCAGAAGGCCTCCATGGCAATCGCGCATGGCGGAGGGCGTCGTTTCGCTAAAGACTCCTATGAATACCGCATCATGGAAACCTGGATTTCTGAAGCAGTCACTGAAATTGATGATAAAGAACCAAAAGTGGTTGGCATGCAGTTAACCCCCATGTCGCGCCGTTACCAGCAGGGAGATATCCAGCAGCTCCGCGTCATTGCCGAATACAGTGATGGCACGAAACAGGATGTCACCGCACGGGCGCAGTATGACAGCCTGATTGAAAATATCGCGACGGTGACGCCGCGGGGAAAAGTGGAAATTGTCGGCGCCGGCCAGACCGCTGTCATGGTGCGTTATATGGGCCAGGCAAAGATCTCGACTGTCATTTCGCCGTATAAAAACGAAGTTGATCTGGCAGAATTCAAGCCGAATAACTTCATCGACGAGCATGTGAAACAACGATTCAACGAACTGGGGCTGGAGCCATCGCCGCTGTGCAGCGACGAAGTTTTCATCCGCCGCGCCTTCATCGATACCATTGGAACGCTGCCCGAACCGGAAAAAGTCAAAACGTTTCTGGCTTCGAAAGCCCCCGATAAGCGCAGTCAGCTGATTGATGAATTGCTCGGCCTGACAGGCGAACCGGCCCGGGATGTCTATGTGGAGCCCTGGAGTGCCTACTGGGGCATGAAGTGGGGCGACCTGCTGCGAAATAACCGAAATAAAGTGGGCGATGGCGGGATGTGGGCTTTCTCCAACTGGATTCGCCAGTCACTGCGGGAAAACAAACCGGTCAACGAATTCGTCAACGAGATTATCACAGCACAGGGATCGATCTACGAGAACGGTCCGGCCAACTATTTTAAAATCGCATCCAAACCGGAAGACCTGGCAGAAGCCACGTCTCAGATTTTCCTGGGGGTTCGCCTGCAGTGTGCCAAGTGCCATCACCACCCCTTCGAGGTCTACAGCCAGAAAGACTATTACAGCCTGGCTGCTTTCTTCACGCGGGTCGGTAATAAAGGGAGCGTCGATTTCGGGGCCCTGGGAGCGGATACGGTTGTCAAAGTGAAAAGCAGCGGATCGATTCGGCATCCGCGCACCAGGAAGACGATGGAGCCGACTCCGCTGATGGGTGAGCCCATCGATAGTACTTCGTATCGCGATTTCCGACGTCCTCTGGCACGCTGGATTACTTCCCCCGAAAATCGCCTGTTCTCCAAGAACATGGTCAACCGCTTCTGGTCCTACTATATGGGAACCGGATTTATTGAACCCATTGATGACATGCGGGAGACCAACCCGGCTTCAAACCCGGAACTCCTGAATGCTTTAGCCGACCATTTTGTCGATTCAGGCTATAACCTCAGAGAACTGATGCGGGTGATTATGAATTCCCGCGCGTATCAACTCTCATCAGAACCGTTACCGCAAAATGTGGCGAACACCCGCTTTTATACGCATTACAACGTCAAGCGACTGCCGGCGGAAGTCATGCTGGATGCGCTGGATGATCTGACCGGTGCCCAGGAACGCTTTCGTGGTGTTCCGCAGGGAACCCGGGCGATCGAATTGCCGGACCCGAATTACAGTTCTTACTTCCTGGATACGCTGGGACGTCCCAAGCGTGTGATTACCTGTGAATGCGAACGCGCCAGTCAACCGAACCTGGCGCAGGTGCTGCAGGTGGCTAACGGCCAATTGATTAACACCAAGCTGGCGACGAAGAATGGACGGATCGAATCACTGTTAAAAGCCAAGGCCCCCGATCATGAAGTCTTCACCGAAATGTATCTGGCCGCCTTCAGCCGTTATCCGACGAAACAGGAACTGGCCCACTGTGATCAGATCGTGAAGACCTCCAAAGATAAACGCGAAGGTTACCAGGATGTGATGTGGGCTATCAGCAACAGCCGCGAATTCCTGTTCAACCATTAATACAGGTTTCTGAAACAGACACAGCCCGTTTCTATAAACTGGAAACGGGCTGTTTTTTTATCCGGTAACAGAACAGTCTCAATTGTGATTAAGGCTGCTTCTTCTTTTTCTGTTTCTCTGCTGCTTCCTGTTTGCGGTAATATTCGGAGAGGATTTTCCCTTCGTAGCGGGCAAATTCCCACTCAGGCCAGCGGGGCGCTTCCGCCTGGACTTCTGCAAAAATCTCCTGCATCTGCTGTTTCATTTTTTCCAGGATTTCCGGTTCGCTTTCGGCACGGTCGGTGGTCTCAGCGATATCACTCTGGATGTGATACAGTTCGAACCCTTCCAGCTTCGCATTTTTGACGGCGTCGATTTCTTCCGCTGTGATTCCGCCGGATGGTTTGGGGCTGGGGACATTTAGCTTCGCCAGCAGTTTCCATTCACCATCACGGATCGCGACTTTGGCATCGTTTTTGGCACGGTTGAACTGCCAGTAGAGCGGCTTTTCCCGCTGGATCGGTTTGCCTTCCAGCAGTGGAAGAATGTTGGTTCCATCCAGCACGCGATCAGCCGGTGCCGGGATGTCCGCTACTGCACACAGGGTCGGCAGGATATCGACACCGCATACGGGAACATCACTGGTCGTTCCCGGTTGGACATGATCGGGCCACTGAATGATGCCGGGCACACGAATTCCCCCTTCGTACGTTGCCCCTTTTTTATCCCGCAGTGGGCCTGCAGAACCATGGGGATGCCGTCTGGTGATGGCCGGTCCGTTGTCGCTGGTGAAGATGATCAGTGTGTTTTCCCGCAACCTCTGGTCCTCCAGTGTTTTCAGAATGCGACCAAAGGCATCGTCCATCTGCGTGACATTGCCGTGATGCGCGGGCAGGGTGGAACCTTCGGGCGCGGTATACAGCTTACGAAAACGCTCAGCACTGGCGATTGGTTCGTGGGGCTCATGAAAACAGACAAACATGAAGAATGGCTTTTCTTTATCACGCAGTTTTGTCAGCCACTGCTCTGCTTCGTCAGCCACCAGTTGCGACGCGTAACCTTGCAGCGGGCCAACTGGTTTGGCGTTGCGCACGAAGTTAAACGGGTTCTCGTGTGTGGGCAGGGCGTTGTTCTGTGTGGAGAACCAGTGATCGAATCCGTGATCGGAAGGCTGTGGCTGTCCCACCATGTTGAACATCCCATTGAGATGCCATTTGCCGACGTGGCAGGTCGCGTAACCGGCCTGGCGCAGTAAAGTCGCGATGGTAATTTCCCGTTTGCGGACATGCATGGGCGAGAGCATGGGAATCCAGTTATAAACGCCCACGCGGAACGGAGTGCGGCCGGTCATCAGTCCGGTTCGCGATGGGGAACAGTTGGGATGTGCGGCATAACAGCTGGTCAGTTTCAGTCCATCTTTCGCAAAGCGATCGATATTCGGGCTTTGAATGACTGTATGACCGTAGCAGGCCAGGTCGCCGTAGCCCAGGTCATCGCAGAGCACCACGATGATGTTGGGTCGCGCGAGAGACGTTGATGCAGCCGTCTGAGCCGCTGCTGTGAACCCGTTCGTAAGAAAGAGACTGGTCAGTAAAGCCAGCGCAAGAGGGAAGCTTCGCATGGTCGTTTGCCTTTCTGAATCTATCATCTGCCACTTTTTTTGTGTAGCAGAACGACAGCGGTTGAGATTTGCTCTTATTGAATACTTAAAAGCAAAGTCATCAGAAAAGCAACACTACGCCTTCAATTACATAAAAACAGCCCCTTGCACAAAGCTCATGCAAGGGGCTGAATCAGGTTTACAATTTTAAATTCAAGCCCTCAGCCAGATTTTGAGGCCAGGCTGAGGCGGAAGATTATAGAGTGTCGAGGGCTCTGCCGTCAGCGGCGTTGCCTGAGTTGTTACCTTTGATCAGACCTGTTGCAGGATTGTAGATCCAGCCAACAGTTTCTGTTCCATCTTTGGCGGATTCATCTGGAGTTGTAGCAGCAACATCGGTGACAATCATGATGCCACGACCACCAGTGAATGGGTTGGGAGGCACACTACCAATCAGGTAGGGACCCAGTGGTTTCGTTCCAACGGCACCGGTGGTTCCATCTTTATCGCTGGAAAGCAACAATGAATCACGGAAATCATCCGTATCGGTCGAACCGTCTGCAGGATATTTTCCATCATGCTGGAATTTATAAACCTGAATCTGGCTTCGCAGAGTCTGCAGGTCCTGAACGAGTACTGATTCTTTGGCATCATCGTTAGTTGAAATAAACTGTGGTAAAACGGTTGCAGCCAGAATTCCAAGAATTACGACCACGATCATAACTTCAACGAGCGTAAAACCAGCCCGTCGATTCTGCTGTAGTGTTGCTTTAGTCATTGTCCTTCTCCGAGATTTACGAATGTGCGATTCACTTCGTGTTGATTTAAATGATTCGAGGTGTTCCTCATTGAGTTCGCGCTGGAACAGGTAACCTCAGTTTGTTACAGGATCAGATTTGTGCTGGAATAAAAACTAACTATCGTATCAGATCCTCTGTCATTGGCCCGATCAGAGGGGACACCGACTGAGTGGCCACCCAAAACTTATGTTTTTTATCAAGCGAGTCAATTGAATTTCAGAAGAATAAACGCCTGACGACGTGCTTTGTGAGGGTTGCAATGGTTGTGTTGATTTGCGGGCAAAACCTTGTCCAAAATGCGGTGAAATCACTGATCAAGAGTGGATCATTTCAATCAATTACGTCGACGCGTTATGATCATCGATTAGACTGGTAAGATCAATCTTAAGGGGTGGGTCGGTTATGCGGGGGTCAGGTTCCCTCCAGAAAGTGATTGAATCAATGCAAAAAGCCACCAGAATGAACCCTGGTGGCTTTTTGATCGTTAGATAGAGGAAGTTTTCACTGTTAATGCACGCGTTGACCGGGCACCGCTCCTTCGTCCGGGGAGAGCAGAAAGACGTCCTTCCCGCCCGGTCCGGAGGCCAGCACCATGCCTTCACTCGTGCCAAACCGCATTTTGCGGGGCTTGAGATTCGCACAGCAGATCACCAGTCGGCCGACCAGATCTTCCGGGTTATACGCGCTCTTGATGCCGGCAAACACATTGCGGCGTTCATCGCCTCCCAGACTCAGTGTCAGCTGCAGCAGCTTATCCGCTTCGGGAACCGAGTTCGCATCCACAATCCGGGCAACACGCAGATCGACTTTGACGAAGTCATCAATCGTGCATTCTTCCGACATCGGCTCCTGCTCAAGGGCTGTTCCGCTGTCGTTCCACTGTGAGGCTGCTGCTTCACTTTCAGCAGCGGCAACATCTTCTCTTGCTTCTTCAGTCATGGCTTGTACCTGTTTTTCTTCTATTCGTTTAAACATATGCTGGAATTTATTGACGGCCGTTCCCGCGAGGGGCGTCTGTGCCTGATCCCAGTTCACAATCGGATCGTTCAACAGTTCTCCGGTTTGCTGCGAGAGCTGCGGCAGCACCGGGGTCAGGTAGATTACAATCTGCCGAAACAGATTTAACGAGATCGTACAGATATTCTGTAGCTCTGCCTGGCGGCTTTCCTCCTTGCGGAGTTCCCACGGCTTCTGATCTTCGACATACTTATTGGCCCGATCCGCCAGCGCGAGAATTTCTCGCATCGCGCCGTTGTAATCGCAGACTTCGTAAGCGGCGGCAATCGCATCGCTGCGGCTGGCGGCGTGCGCGAACAGACCGCCGTCCTCCGGATAAGCAGCAGACAGACCCGTATTCGCGACGAACTTCGCCGAGCGGCTGGCCAGATTGACCACCTTGCCGACCAGGTCGGAATTCACTTTCTGAATGAATTCATCCAGGTTCAGGTCCAGGTCGTCCAGTCTCGATCCCAGTTTGGACGCGTAATAGTAACGCAGGCAGGCCGGGTCGAGGTGGTTCAGATAGGTCGCCGCTTTGACGAATGTCCCTTTGGATTTGGACATTTTTTCGCCATCCACGGTCAGGAAGCCGTGAATATGGACCTTCTCGGGCAGGTTGAAACCCGCTGTCTTCAGCATCGCGGGCCAGAACAACGTATGAAAATAGGTGATGTCTTTGCCGATGAAGTGATGCACTTCGGTTTCGGGGTTCTTCCACCACTGGTCGAAGTCTTCGCCGTGCTTTTCACACCATTCCAAAGTCGAAGCGATATAACCGATGGGGGCGTCAAACCAGACATACCAGTAGTTACCGGGACTGTCCGGAATTTCAAATCCGAAGTAAGGCGCGGGGCGGGAGATATCCCAGTCGCGCAGCGGGTCACCCAGGAAGTGCCCTTTCAGATAGTTGGCGACTTCGGACTGCAGATGTTCGCCCGACTGTGTCCATTCATCGAGGAAGCCGTGCAGATCTTCAATGCGGACAAACAGATGGCTGGCGGTACGCAATTCAGGCGTGGTATTCGACAGCGTACTGATCGGATCAGTCAGGTCGGCGGGCGTGTAGGTGCTCCCGCATTTATCGCAGTTGTCGCCGTACTGATCGGGGGCTTTACATTTGGGACAGGTCCCTTTTACAAAGCGATCGGCCAGAAACGTATTTTCCTGCACGTCGAACAGCTGAGTCACTTCTTTCTCAACGACCAGTCCGGCGGCCCGTAACGCTTCCCAGATTTCATAACACAGTTTGCGATTCTGTTCGCTGTTGGTGCTGCCGTAATTATCGAATTCAATATTGAAACCGGCGAAGTCAGTAATGTGTTTTTGCTGGACATCAGCGATCAGCGCTTCTTCCGATCGGCCTTCCTGGCGGGCGCGGATCATAATCGCTGTTCCATGCGTATCGTCAGCACAGAAGAAGCGGCAGGCGTGGCCGCGCAGTTTCTGGAATCGCACCCAGATATCAGTCTGGATGTATTCCACGAGATGGCCGATGTGAATGTCACCGTTGGCATAAGGCAGGGCCGCGGTGACTAAGATGCGACGTTGGGTCATAATAATTCCGAAAAAGGTAAATTCTGGTCAGGCAGATTAATAAATATACTTCTATTCAGACACGGAAAATGCGGCAGGGTTCTCTCACATCGCTTGCCTG
This sequence comes from Gimesia algae, assembly GCF_007746795.1. NCBI lineage: Bacteria > Pseudomonadati > Planctomycetota > Planctomycetia > Planctomycetales > Planctomycetaceae > Gimesia > Gimesia algae. Next base: position 7,568,868 of record NZ_CP036343.1, on the reverse strand, counting down.
TGAACGTCCGCGGATACAAATTTCGTGACCGTTTGAGCTTAGGTATCTCAACGGGCGTTGATTGTACGTCCCACGGCCTGATCTCGCAATCCAGCCAAAAACAGTGAAAATCAGCCGATTAGAGGGCCGTGCGGGTCATCATCAGCGGGCCATTTGAAGAACACAGGGCTTTCACCAGATCCAGCTGACTGACGATCCCCAGCTGCTTGTCGTTTTCGAAGATCGCTCCATAGGCCGAAGAGGAGTTTCTCAATATATAGAGAGATTCCAGCATACTGAAATCAGACTGCAGGCGTGGCATGTTATATACGGCTGGAATAATCGGTGCAGGTGAGGTGATCAAATCGACCAGTTTAAGGTACGAAGTCCACTCACTGGAGTTGCCCCGGGCGCGAATCGGAATGAACGAGAGCTGGTTCCGCTGCGCTAATTCAATGATTTCCGCTGCGTCTGTCGTACGAGTCACTCCGGTTATTTCATTCTGTGGGATCAGTAGTTTCTTCACGGACTGGGCGGCGGTATTGAACATGCCGCGTACCAGGTGTTTCTGTGAATTACTCAACAGGCCTTCCAGGTGACCTTCTTCCAGCACCTTCACCAGGCGTTGTCGCCCCAGAACCAGTTGTGCCGGCTTACTGCGATCAGGCGAAAAGCGTTCCAGGTACCGTGTGATCACGACCAGCGGGGTGCTGATCAGCCAGAACGCGCGATAAAAGAAATCGAACCAGTGACTGTAGCGTTTCAGTAACATCGAAGGCGAACGGTAGTATAGATTTTTGGGAACCATTTCACCAAAGATAAAGATGATCGGCGTGAAGAGGATCGTAGTGACGATCTCGGCTGAGCCACCCGACTGCTGAAAGACCTCTGCGATTCCAATCGAAATGGCAATCGTCGTCAGATCATTGGCCAGATTATTCCCGATCAAAGTCGTCGCGACGAAATAGCTCGGGTTTTGTGCATACCAGCAGAGACGCTTGGCGATGGGATCCCCGTCGTTCGCGTCGATGTTCAACCGCAGAAAACTAACACGATAAAAGCCGGTTTCTGATCCACTGAACAAAGCCGACAGACGCAAGCCAATGGCAAACAAAGCCACTGCACCAAGAAGAGGAAGCCAGTTCAACGTAGAGTACAACCTTCAGTAGAAATTGAAACAGGAACGCTTTGACGACGGAGGCACTCTCCGACCGGCATGAATTCTCTTGAAACCAGACGCAACTTGCAAGAGGTGCTCTAAGGAACCGTCCTGAAAATCAGATACTATTTTCCCGCTCTCAGAATGCAGTGACTACCATTTTTGCAAATGATGACCTATGTTTTAGTAACAACACGATTACCTAGACTTCTCATTTTGACATAAATTCAGCCAGAACGCCTGCCGCTCCGATTCTGGAAGGATTTTGAAGTCAGGTGGCAGTCGTGAAACTGCCTTAAGTGGCTACATTATAAAGAGTTAATCTGGTTCTGTTTAAATAAGTAGAAATCTATGAAAGTTCAGCAGTTTCTGGAGCATCACGGAATTAAAGAGAATCCTTTCGGGCAGGAAGACGCGCAAAGCGATCATGTCTTCAAGGAATTCTGTCTCAACGGAACGCATCATCCGGTCTGGGACAAAATATTTTCCAATCCGACCAACCCGTCCACGTCGGTCGTATTTGGCGAAAAAGGGGCGGGTAAGACCGCCATCCGCATGCAGATGATTGAGCAACTGCAGAAGCATAATGCCAACCATCCCGAGAATCGCGTGCTGGTGATTGAATATGACGATTTCAATCCCTTCCTGGACTGCTTCCGCGAACGCTATTCAGGACGCAATCGCCGTCCCGAGCGTCTGCTTTCACACTGGCGGTTATGGGATCATATGGATGCGATTCTGTCGCTCGGCGTGACCCAATTAATCGGTGAGATGATTGAGCCAGACGAATCTGCTGATAACAACATCAAATCCGTTTCCAAAGCACAGGTGGCGAATCTGACGCACCTGGAAAAACGGGACCTGCTGCTGCTGGCGGCATTCTATGATAACAGCCTCGACATGCCAGCCGTTCAACGCTGGAATCGACTGCGGAAAAAATTGAAATTCTCCTCCTGGAAAACCGAATGGGAACGAGCCCTGGGTTTTCTGGTCACCGCCGTGACAGTCGGCCTGGTGTTCTATCTGGGGAACTGGAAAGATTTCAGCAAGTGGTGGATCTGGCTGATCATGTTTGTCGGCTGGGCACCCTGGTTGTGGCGACAGACCACACTGCTCTGGAAGGCCTGGCGCGTGACGCGCGAAGTGCGCGTCTTCGATCATCTGCCTAACGCACTGCGAAAAATTCTTTCGCGCATCGAACGGCGGGAACTCGCCGGTCAGCCGATCCCCTATCGGGACCGCAGCGATGACCGGTACGAACTGCTCACCAAATTTCAAACCATCCTCAAAAAAATGGGATTCACAAATATTGTGATTCTGGTCGACCGGGTCGATGAACCTCATCTGGTCAACGGCTCGGCGGAACGCATGCGGGATCTGCTCTGGCCAATGTTCGATAACAAACTGCTCAAACATCCCGGCATCGCTTTCAAGCTGTTGCTCCCTTCTGATGTGGTGTACTATCTGCAGCGCGAAGAAAAAGAATTCTACGAACGTTCGCGACTGGATAAGCAGAATTTGGTCACATCACTGGACTGGACCGGTGAGTCGCTGTACGACGTTGCCTGCGATCGCGTGCGGGCCTGTGCCATCGAACCCGGCTCCAATCTGTCTATTAAAGATCTGTTCGATGATTCAATCTCCGAACAGGAACTGATTGGACAGTTTGCCCAGTTGCGCGTGCCCCGACATTTATTCAAATTTCTGTATCGGCTGATTGTGGATCACTGTAATCGCTATACCGTGGATAATCCCAATTGGAAAATCAACCGGGAAACGCAGCAGAAAGTGCTCAGCCTGTTCCAGCGGGACCTGGAAGCGTTTGATCGGGGCATGGGAACAGGTTGAAAATGGTCTGCGCATCCGGTAGCTTTAAAGAATAACCAACCCGCTTAAACAGCCCACCGGAACCACCCGAATGCAAACCAACCTCAACCGACGCGAAATGCTGGCGGCCGCCGGCGGTCTCCTGGCAGCTGGGATCGCTGTACCCTCCACAGCAACAGCGGGTACGAACCGCACGCGCACTGCTGCGGAACCCTTCGGCTACTGCTTCAACACCAGCACCATTCGTGGTCAGAAGCTGGGAATTGTCGAACAGGTCGACCTGACTTCCAAAGCAGGCTACGATTCGATTGAACCCTGGCTGCGCGACATCGACGAATATGTGAAAACCGGTGGTTCGCTGTCAGACCTCAAGAAACGCATTGACGATGCAGGTCTGACCGTCGAAAGCGCAATCGGCTTTGCCCAGTGGATCGTCGACGATGAAGCCACACGAAATGAGGGACTGGAAGTCGCGAAGCGGGATATGGACACCCTCCGCCAGATTGGCGGCATCCGCATGGCAGCCCCTCCCACCGGCGCCACCAAACAGACCGATTTAAATCTGTTCGCAGCCGCAAAACGGTATCGCGCGTTACTGGAACTGGGAGACCAGATGGATGTCATTCCGCAGGTCGAAGTCTGGGGCTTCTCCAGTTCTCTTTCGCGACTGGGAGAGTCGATGTTCGTCGCCATCGAGAGCGGACATCCCCAAGCGTGTCTGCTGCCCGATGTCTATCATATCTATAAAGGGGGCTCCGACTTCGCGGGCCTCGGTCTGCTCAGTGGTTCTGCCATCCAGGTCTTTCATGTGAATGACTATCCCGCCGATCCACCGCGTGAGACCATTAACGATTCCCATCGCGTTTATCCCGGCGATGGCGTCGCACCACTGACTGACATTTTTCGGATGATTCATCGGGCCGGTTTCCGCGGAACGTTATCGCTGGAACTGTTCAACCGCGATTACTGGCAGCAGGATCCACTGGAAGTCGCGAAGACCGGACTGCAAAAAACTAAAGCAGCCGTGCTCGAGGCCAGACTCGATCAACCGGGCAAAGCGGACTGATTCGTGAAACATATTGCCCTTCTGTTTGAGTTCGGCTCGTTGAATGGAGGCGAACACTCAATGCTGGCGGTACTCTCACGTCTGCATGGGAAATCCTTCACCTTCACCGCTTTCTGTCCTCCCGAAAGTCTGCTGCAGTCTGCGCTGGAACAGACGGGTATCGAATGTCATCCCGTTTTGTTTCACGATGATCTGGGCCAGCGACTGTCGCGGGATGCCATCGCGGAACAGATCATTCCGGTCATGACATCTCGTGATTTTGATCTGCTGCATGCCAACAGTCTCTCAATGTCGCGGCTGACAGGGGCACTCGTCGATCAGATTCCGGTTCCCTGTTCGGGGCACCTGCGGGATATCATCAAACTCAGTCGCGCCGCGATTCACGACTTGAACCAGAACCAGAGACTGGCGGCAGTCTCAGTGGCAACGCGTGATTTTCACATCAGTCGGGGACTTGATTCGGAACGGGTCACCGTCTGCTATAACGGCGTCGATGTCGAACGCTTTCAGCCACGACCGGCAACGGGGGCTTTGAAACAGGAACTGGGGCTGCAACCAGAGACAAAACTCTGTCTGACAATCGGTCAAATTGGTTTGCGAAAAGGACAGGATGTGCTGGCGGAAGCGGCCCGACTGCTGGCAGAACGGGGTGATCAACGGACGCATTTTCTGCTGGTGGGTGAGCGTCATTCACAGAAGCAGGAAAGCATCGACTTTGATCTGGCACTCAACGTTGCTTTTGGGCGGCCTGGTTTGAAAGGTCGGCTGCATCGACTCGGGTACCGCGAGGATATCAAGTACCTCATGAATGAAGCTGATCTGCTCGTGCATCCCGCGAAACAGGAACCCCTCGGGCGAGTGCTGCTGGAAGCGATTGCCAGCGGATTGCCGATCGTCGCGACAGACGTGGGGGGGACGGAAGAAATCGTGACACACGAAATCTCTGCATTGCTGGTGCCCCCCGGTAATGCAGATGCGTTAGCTGAAGCAATGTCTCGGATGGTAAATGAACCCGGTCTCAGTCTGAATCTGGCGCAGGCAGCGCGGCTGCGGGCATGGGAACAGTTCACCAGCGCGCAGGCGGGAGAGCGTTTGACAGCCTTCTGGCAGGAATTGATCGGCTGAGATTGAAAGACCGATTTCAGGAGCGGTCATTGGGATGGAATTCCTCCCAGCGCTTCCAGGCGTAATCCCATTCCATCCATAGTCGTAATACTGACCAGAGGATTCGCATTTTGCTGAGTTGTTCGGGGGGCAGTTTGGCCTGGGATTCCACTGCACTCTGGGTTGCGGACGCCAGACCCCAGTGACTGGCCAGCTCTCGACAGAGATTATCAGCGGTCAGATCAATCTCAGCTTCTTCCGAAACAAAGCCGGCGGCATCCGCCATCACAAATAATTCAAATAACTGCCCACGATAAGGATCCAGTTCCAGCGGTTTGGTTTCCGCTTCTGCTTCGCTGACTAACTTGGCCACACGCTGGATAATATCGTTGGCTAGATCGCGGGAAGCAGAAGAAACATTGTTGACAGAATCGCGAGACATGGTGCTGAAGTTCACTCTCAAAAGCTCAGGATCAGTGGGAAATAACAAAAACACACCCTGATCTGATTGACCAAGGTGTGTTTAGAGAGTATCGAATTGATCGTCGTTCAGCAACCACTGCTGCAGAATGATTCCGGTCAGAATCATCAAGGTAGCAGGAAGATCAGGCCGGTCGCTGTAAGTCCTTCTGTAAGAGCTGCTTTGGTGTTCCAGGGGACCCCGTTGATGCGTTTGGGAATGTTGGGTTCACCCGGACGATAGAATCCCAGTGGATACACTTTTTTCTTCACGGGGTCGATGCTCATCTGGTAAGGCAACGCGAGCAACTGACCGGTGAACCGACCGATGGAGACAAATGGCTGTACCAGATCACGGCGTGAGTAACCATAGCGTTCCAGATTCGGATCTTCGAAGTAGAGTGGGTTGTAGTTCAGATCAGAAGCTTCCCAGGTATAGATACTTTCCTTGAAATTTCGACCCGAATACGGTTCGTGGCTCAACTGAAATTCACGGGGACAGGCCAGGATGTGTTCCCCCTGTTCATCGGAAGTTTTACAGGGTTTGCCATCCGGTCGCGGGCACAGGTTGCGACAGGGTTCGTTTTTGGCAATTTCCGGATCGGGTTCATAGTTGAAGAACGGATTGATACCGGCAATCTTCTTTAACATATGTGGTGTTTCATCTTCCAGGAAATCCGGAGAATTGGGATCCAGTCCCGGCACGGGATCAGCGGGTTCGTACGTATTTTGAGAATTGATGTAAGCCGAACCAGCGGTCACCGTATCCGGGAAGACCGGTACAATCTGCTGGGGCTGACTGACGGGCGCCGGCCCTTTGAATTCCAGATTTTTTGCCGTTGTGGCTGGTAGAGTCGGATTCTGTTCCAGGCCTATCGTTTTATAAGGTTCCACTCCGGGTATGACTGGTGGACTCACCGGTGTGCTTAAACCGGTTCCACTGGACACAGCTGGAGCGGTGTTGAATGTATCTGTGGCAGCCGGTGTTTCCGGCATGTCGTCGGGAATCTGGCGGAACACTGGAACCAGTTCCAGTTCTTCATTGCTTCTGCCTATCTTGCGTTGTTCGCGCCGTTCTTTGCGTTCCTGTTTTTTCAGATCGCGTTTGGTCTCTTTCGCCAGCGATTCCCAGCGTTGTTCGGGAGAGCGGCTTTTGAGTTCTTCCCAGGTTTGTGCTGTCGAATGGGACTGAGAAAGAAACGGATCGATGGATGTCGCAGGCTCACCAGCAAATGAGTAGGGGCTTGATCCCAGCGCGATCGCCACGGTCAACAGCCACCGCAGGCGGCGACTATTCCATGGGCGAATGTTCGGCTGTGTAATTTGGTGCTTCTTGAGTAACTGCAATATCATGCGGATGGTTCTCCCTGACCGTTGCTGCTGAGACCTGAATGAATCTGGCTTCGGTACGCATTTCCGCGATAGACTGGACACCCAGATAACCCATGCCGGCCCGTAGTCCTCCTACAAGCTGATAGAGCAGATTCTGCAGCGGGCCTTTATAAGGCACGCGACCTTCCACTCCTTCCGGAACGAGTTTTTTAGCAGTGTCCTTTCCATCTTGATTAACTGAACTTTGTCGGTAGCGTTCGCTACTACCTTTAACCATCGCTCCCATTGATCCCATGCCACGATAACGCTTGAAACTGCGTCCCTGATATAGAATCAATTCGCCTGGACTCTCATCCAGACCTGCGAGCAAACCTCCCAACATCACCGTATGAGCACCCGCTGCCAGTGCCTTGGCAATATCTCCACTGTAACGAATGCCTCCATCCGCGATGACCGGAACTCCCGACCCTTTCAATGCCTTGGCAGCATTGGAAATGGCCGTTAATTGAGGCACACCGACGCCGGAAATAATTCGTGTCGTACAGATTGAACCAGGACCAATGCCGACCTTGACGGCGTCTGCGCCAGCATCTGCCAGGTCACGGGCACCCTGTTCTGTCGCCACATTACCGGCAACCACATCGATGTCCCATCGATTTTTGATTTCTCTCACGGTCTGGATCACATTGCCCGAATGGCCATGTGCACTGTCAACAACCAGGAGATCAACCCCTTTTTCAATCAGTAAAGCAGCTCGTTCATAATCGTGTACACCAACGGCAGCTCCCACTCGCAGCCGACCTCGTGAATCTTTGGAGGCCAGAGGGAACTGCATCGTCTTGTCGATGTCCTTAATTGTAATAAGCCCCTTCAGTTGATAATTTTCGTCAACCAGCAGAAGTTTCTCGACCTTATTTTCCAATAATATCCGCTGAGCCGCTTCAAGCGTTGTATCTTCTTTAGCCGTTACAAGCTTATCTTTCGTCATAACCTCGGAAATAGACTTGTCAGGCGTGTCTAAAAATCTCAGGTCCCGACTCGTTAAAATTCCTACAAGTTTCCCATTTTTCGTGACTGGGACACCGCCGATGTTCCTGCGTTTCATGATTTCGGCAGCTTCGGCGACCGTGGCTTCCGGTGGCAGGGTGACAGGATCGACAATGACCCCATGTTCACTTCGCTTCACAACATCGACGAGCATTGCCTGCTGATCGGCCGTCATGTTTTTGTGAATAATGCCGATGCCCCCCTCCTGGGCCATACCAATCGCCATGTCACTTTCGGTGACTGTGTCCATGGGACTGCTGATGATCGGAAGATTCAGAGGAATATTTCTGGTAAGCTGTGTGGCTACACTGACTTCCGATGGCATTACTTCACTGAATGCGGGTTGCAGTAAGACGTCATCAAACGTAATTCCCTGACAGATAATGCGATCTTCCATTGTTCCTCTCCTTAACACGACGCTTGAATGTTTTTGCTGTTGATGTGTGATTTATTTCAAAGTGATTTTGATGAACGCATTTTAGACACTGCCTGACAGGCAGGCAATTTTTTTACCCGTTTGCCTGCTGTGCGATCTGTTCCTGAAACGAGTTGGCCAGTTCGATCAATTCAAGAATATTCAGCTCTTCGGCCCGTACTTTTTCTTTATCAATCCCATGCGTCAGTAGTATCGAATCGACGTCCGCTTTGGGTAGCTGTTTGCTGTACATCCCGACCAGGGTACTTCGCATCAGTTTACGGCGATGTTGAAAAACTCTGCGGAGAAAGTCCTGAAAGAAGACCCGGTCGCCAATCTTCTGTTTGAGGGGCGGGTTGGGTGTGAGCTGGACGATGGCCGAATCGACTCCGGGACGCGGCCAGAAGACCGTCGGCCCCAGTTTCTTCAACAGCTTCACAAAACACTGTGACTGTAACCAGACCGACAGGGCACCGTAATTGGACGACGATGGCTTACAGGCCATCTTCAACCCGAGTTCGTACTGAATCGTCACGACCATGCGATTCCAGGGCAGATCGGAGGCCACGATATTCGAGATGATCGGCGTTGCCACATTGTAAGGCAGGTTCGCCACCAGCTTGAGCTGACTGCCCGGATGCGCTTCCAACTGAGCGGCAATTTCATCGAGTACGATCGGGGACATATGGTTTTTATTTTTTAACGCATCACAGTTCAGCAGCGTGATATTGTCGTATTTCTGAGTCGCTTCCTGCGCCAGGGTGTGCATGTTGCGGTCGTATTCCACCGTGATCACATGCGCTGCCTGTTGCGCCATGAAGGTGGTCATGCCTCCCGTGCCGGTGCCGACTTCAAGGACAATATCGTTGGGCTGGATATGACCATGTTCAACGACGTATTCGATGATATTCAGATCGATCAGAAAGTTCTGGCCCAGATCAGAGCGCGGGTTAAAGCCATGCCGCTCGAAGAGCTGCATTAAATAAGATCGAGTCTGCCTTTCATCTTCTTTCATTGAAACCATCTGATGTTATGGGAATCAGTTTCTGTACATACTTCCCGAGGATGTCCGTTTCGATATTCACAACGCTGCCCACCTGTTTCTGGCCCAGGGTGGTCACTCCCAGCGTATGCGGTATCAAAGCGATACTGAATGACGCCGGCTGGCTTTCCACAATCGTCAGGCTGATCCCGTCAATCGTGACCGATCCTTTCGCGACCATCTGCAGAGCTAATGCTTCCGGTACATCGAACCACATGGTGATCCACTCCCCATCCCTGTCGATCGATTTGATCGTACCCACACCATCTACGTGACCCTGGACAAAATGCCCACCCAGACGACCGTTGGCTGCCAGGGGGCGTTCCAGATTGACCTGATCGTCTGGAGACAACAGGCCCAGATTGGTTTTGGCAAGGGTTTCCGCACCTGCCTGAAATTTCAGGAAGCCGACTTCGATTTCAACGACCGTCAGGCAGCATCCGTTGATAGCCACACTGTCTCCCAGGTGGGCATCATTCGTAATCCATTCCGGAATCGCAAGCGTTAAATCGATGGCGGAGCCGTTCTTCTCCAGTAGATGAACGGTACCTCGACCCTCGACCAGTCCCGTAAACATCGGCGACAGTACCTTCAAGGTTCGACTAAAGGGGGAGTTAAACGTTCCAGTTTCTCAAATTTGTTTCGATTTGTATAGTCGTCCAGAGACAACTTCTTCCCAAAAAGCACGAATTGGAGACGAAAACGCGAAATAACAGAACAGGACGGGGATGGCTAACTCCTGAACCAGAAAGACCAACGCGATCGAAAATACCAGTTGCAGGACATGCCGTCGGCTGCGCTGACCTCTGAACAGTTGATTAAAAACATGCGCATAACGAATTCGCGAGACCATTAACGCCGCGACGGCCAGGGTGATCCAGGGCAGCGACCAGGCGACCGCGGGAATCAGCCAGTCAGCCATCGACTTTGCCAGTGTATCGTGTTCCGTCTCTGCCAGTTTATAGACTCCCCGCATGGCGATGAGAAAAGAAGCCACAACCCCTGCAGCCGCGGGAGAGGGGAGTCCGCTGAATCCCTCGTGCGTGTCTTCTTCTTCTGTTTCCACATTAAAGCGGGCCAGTCTCAGGATCGTACAGACGGCAAACAGCAGCGCAATGACCCATAATAAACGGGGATGATAATTCGTGCGAAACTGCACCATTTGCAGCATCAGAAATGCGGGCGCGACTCCAAAGCTGATCGCGTCACACAGGCTGTCGAGCTGGGCACCAAATTCACTGGTCTGATTGGCCCAGCGGGCGGCGCTCCCGTCCAGCGCATCGAACAGCATCGCGATAAAGATCAACAGCGCGGCGATAAACAGATGCTGATTTTCAAACGAATTATACAGGCCAGGCGAAGAACCCAGCATGCGGGTCAGGCCACCGCCATTGGCAGCCTGTCCCAGATATTCCGGACCGACTTTTGCCGCGTAGGTGATCGCCCCAAATCCGCAGGCCGCATTTCCCAGTGTCAGCAGTGTCGGCAGCACGGCGATCAGTTTACGCTTCTTTGTCATCATTGGATGCCTCCCCCGTTGTTGTCACTTGCGCTGCAGCATCCGTGTATTTTGCCAGAATCGTTGATCCTGCCTGTAGCTTGTCACCCGGTTTTGTCAGGATTTCCAGGCCCGGTTCCTTAGGAAATACAATCACCGTCCGTGAACCCAGTTTAATCATCCCAAACTGCTGACCCTTATCTAATTCATCGCCCGGCTTGATGCGGCAGACAATGCGACGGGCAATCGCACCGGTGATCTGCTGCACCAGCATCGGCCGGTTCGTTGGTGCCGGCATTTGCAGGTAGACTTCCAGACGTTCGTTTTCACGCGTGGATTCCGGTCGCAGCGCGTTCAGACATTTACCCGGCTTGTAAGCGAGTTTGATAATCTTACCCGCGACCGGGATGCGGTTGATGTGCACATTGAAGATCGACAGGAAAATGCCGATTTCAATTGCCGGGCCGCCTATGTATTCATGATGTTCGATTTCTTCGATCGTATCAAAGGTTCCGTCAGCGGGTGAGACAATCACTCCTTCACCAGCGGGAATCTTCCGATTCGGATTGCGGAAGAACCAGACGATTTCCAGGCCGAGCAGGAACAGCACAAACGCCAGCAGCCAGCCGAAGATCGCGACCAGGCCCGATGCCTGGAAGGACAGCAGCAGTCCTGCAGCCAAAGCCGCACCGCCGAAGAACAGGGTGGAGAGCACGATCAGTTCCGCCAGTCCTTCCCGCGCGAAAGGGAGTCGACTGCGATAAGCAAAAGGATCGTCTGCTGTTTCCCAGTAATATCCGCCCTGATTTTCATGATACTTCAGATCACGCGGGTCGAGTACATCATGCGGACAGGGATTGAAATCGCCTTTACGCTTGCTCTGCATCTGCTGCACGTAGCCCCGCCGAAATGTCTTCAGCCAGAATCGTCGCCAGCGTCCCCAGAGCATCTCCAGATTGATAATGATCCCGCCACCCGGCTGGATTGTAGTCAACTGAGGGTCCATGTCTTCCACCTTCAAGGGGGGATAGGACGGTTCAGATGTGGGTGGGTGATTGTGTTGTGAAGTAGAACTCATCGGAAAACGGTTTCGAACGGGTCAGAATTTAATGTTGTTTTGAATGAAGGCGGCAGGCTGTATTTCAGCTTGAGACCAGAATAGAACAGTCTAACAAGTATCAGAGTGCCTGACGAGATTCGGGATTCCCACCCGCCGCGAATAATCCGTATTACTCGATTACAAATCCCCGAATCGAAAAAAACAGTCCAGTCTGACAGCTTTTTTCAGAGACACACATTGATCGGAAAGCTTTTCAATTTAAGGGGTTTCGTCGTTTAAGCAGGCTCCTTAGCTTGGTTGCGGCCTGCTCGGACTCTTTGTTAGAGGTACATATTGGCTCCCTGAAAGATTCATACAATCTAAACCCAGTCATTTGAGCTTAAACCCTGTTTCTGCTAAAAAGATGCTTCTCTGAGAGCCTTTGTATCGAACAATGTTGATGTATTGCACAATCAACTGCTCGAGTTCATTTCATACAAGTATTTGAGGAAACACTAACGATGAGTATTGCCATTAGTTCCGTTCATGCCCGTGAAATTCTAGACAGCCGCGGGAACCCCACTGTGGAAGTGGATATCGAACTGGAAGACGGAACTGTCGGACGCGCCGCTGTACCCAGTGGTGCCAGCACAGGCATGCATGAAGCCTGTGAACTGCGTGATACAGATAAAAAAGATCGCTTTCTGGGCAAAGGGGTACAGCAGGCTGTCCATAACGTAAACACAGAAATCGCGGATGTACTCGTCGACCTGGATGTCTGTGATCAATTACTGATTGACCGGGTCATGCTGGATCTGGATGGAACCGAAAACAAATCGCGCCTGGGTGCCAATGCGATCCTGGCCTGCTCGCTGGCAGCTGCCCATGCAGCAGCTCACGCTTCTGATCTGCCTCTGTTCCGTTACCTGGGGGGCGTGGGTGCCAACCGTCTGCCCGCTCCGATGATGAACATCATCAACGGTGGTGAGCACGCCAGCAACGGCATCGACCTGCAGGAATTCATGGTCATGCCTCTGGGCTTCGACAACTTCAGTGATTCTCTGCGTTGCGGAACGGAAATTTTCCATTCGCTGAAGAAAGTACTTTCTTCCAAAGGTTTGAGCACTGCCGTCGGTGACGAAGGGGGATTTGCTCCCGATCTGCCCAACAGTGAAGACGCCATCGATGTCATTCTGACAGCGATTGAAAAAGCAGGTTACAAAGCCGGCGATCAGGTTAAGATCGCGCTGGATGCTGCTTCGACCGAATTCTACAACTCAGAGACCGGCGTCTACACCGTGGAAGGCCGCGAGTTTGATTCCGCCGGCATGGTCGACTTCCTGGCCTCATGGGTCGACAAGTACCCCATCTGCTCAATCGAAGACGGTCTGGCAGAAGATGACTGGGATGGCTGGAAACTGCTGACCGACCGCGTCGGTGATAAAGTGCAGCTGGTGGGTGACGACCTGTTTGTCACCAACCCCAAACGTCTGCAGCGTGGGATTGATGAAGGCATTGCCAACAGCATCCTCGTGAAAGTCAACCAGATTGGTACGCTCTCTGAAACCATCGAAGCCGTTCAACTGGCCGGCCGCAATGGTTACACCGCCGTCATGAGCCATCGTTCCGGCGAAACAGAAGATACGACCATCGCCGACCTCGCAGTTGCACTCTGCACCGGTCAGATCAAGACCGGTTCTGCCAGCCGGACAGACCGGATCTGCAAGTACAATCAGTTGCTGAGAATTGAAGAAATTCTCGGAACAGAAGCAACCTTTGGTGGCACAATTTCCTGATCGCTGCCAGGTTCAGATCATGTAAGACTCCTCTCTGATTCAGTTCAGAGGGGAGTTTTTTTACGCCCGTTTACTCAAGCCCTGTTCGTCAATCGTCAGGTTTGAAGCAAAGCGGATAACCCTTACAGTTTCACAGTGGATGAAGAAGCCTGCCTGTCGTGGTCGATTTTGATTAAAGAGAATGCCGTTGTTTTTTATCTGCTGTTTTCCCCTGTTCAAATCGGGCGTGTTTATTGTGTCAGTCAATCAGAATCAGAATGACGAATCCAGTATCGGCTGGATGATCTCACTCACATTCTGGATCCTGCTATTCATCGCAGCCAGCCTGTTTGCGGCGGTGGTTCTGGCGCCCCGTTATCTGTCCTATCTGAATTTGCGTAATGAGTATCTGACCAACCAGGTGCAGCTGGTTTCGCTGGAAAATCAGGTGGAATACCTGAAAGAGATTGCCCATTCGCTGGAGAACGATCCGGAATTCCGTTCTGAAGTCGCCCGAGTCGACTTTGATGCCACCAGTCCGGGAGAAGAGCGCATTGCCGTTGAGCCGGATCATGCTTTGGATGTTCCCCAGTGGAATCCAAACCAGAAAGCATCTGTCACGAGTCGCGCGTGGTATATTCCCATGCTGGGAGTGCTGAGTGAAAATCAGAAAGTGCGGTCTTCCATCCTGTTGACAGCGGCGGTGATCATCGTGTTAGCGTTCACGTTTCTGCACGAATCCCAGACGCCACAGTTGGAGACCGTGACCAGAACGACACGAAATCTGTTTTCGGTACTGCATTCACGATATCGGATCAGCGATGAAAACCCGGAAGAAGAGTGCTGATTGTGCTGGTTGTAAGCGTCGAGACTGGCTGTAGTGTTTTGTCCGGTTTTGTCGCATGGTCTCTTAATTGTGATCCTGACTATTCTTCCCAACAACCTTGTTCTTCGGGTTGTGTCTGCAATAGCTGCCTGCAGCAGAGAATCTCACTCAATGCCTGTGGACGAAAACAAAATTATTTTGGCTGATGTAAGCTTCCAGACGATCTGACTAATAGTCACATTGAAGCCTGTGTTCAGGTTCCTCGGGATCGAGGCTGTTCGAAACGAGACGCGCCTGTGAAATGAGACGTGCCTAAGAAGATTCATCAAAGAGGATATCGCGGTATGAGCAAGGAGTTGGATAGTACGATCTCTCTGGCTAAAGAGTTGAGATTGAGAAGCTGGGCACGAACCCACTATGTCTCAGCGGACCAGCGGAAAGAAACTTGGAACCCTGTCGTATTAGAAGAAATGAAAATAAAGGATCAGGAAATGTCTGAATCAGAAGAGAACAGTATGAACGTCCGTGTTTCATCGATGTTTGTACCACTGGCTCCCGCTGTCAACAGACGCCTGGATGAAGCCCACGTCGAAGTTTCCGCACCGCATATCCTCAAAATGCAGGATGTGGCTGCCCGGCGTCGTGAACATCTGGTCGAAGATCTGATGGCAGAGTAATGGCAGAGTAGTAGAATAAAACTCAGCAAACCAAGCCTGTTATGATCTGTTACTTTCTGGGGCCGACATAGTCGTTCACGAAGGCATCCAGAAGTAACACATCCAGGCGATCCATCTGCTCCGACTTTTCATCACCGGTCTGCAAAGGGGGCTCATAGTCAGCCGCGGCTGTGATACGAATCCGTTTCGGCTCGATCCCTTTCTGAATCAGATACAGCATCACATTCCGTCCCCGCTGATAAGTCAGAACCAGCTTGTCGTGAATGGGTGCGTCGGCTGGCAGTGGTTTGACAGATGTGTGCGAGCGGAGTTCGATTTTGTTTGGTTTCCCGGCCAGTTCCGGAATCATCTGATCCAGTTTTTCCCGGCGTTTGGGATCCAGATCGATATCGATCTGGTTGTAATACAGGGTTCTCCCCACTGGTACGGGCACCCCTTCGCGAGTCCGGTAGACGCGCACATCATCACCTTCCAGGGAGCGGGTTTTGATCCCCCCGCGACCACGTTCGGGGCTGTCTGTGTAGGCACCCAGCATGCTCATCTGTTCGACCAGCGAATTCATCGGGAAATATTTTCCCGGCGGCGAGATCGGACCGGTCCGATACCCCGTGTATGTCTGAATGGATTCCAGGATCGCCCGGTATTTTTCATCATTCACGATTTCGCTCAACGAAACCAGCATGATGAAGAAGGTAAGCAGCAGTGACATCATATCGCCGTAGGTCACCACCCACTCCGGGACTCCTGGTGGGGCATCGTCTTCCATGACAATCTGCTCCTGGAGCGGTTTTTCTAAAGTAGGCTAACAATCGGCAGATTCTGCCGCTCGGAGTTGAGCGGCAGGGCCTCCTGTTAACAGAATCGACAGAGAAGCCGACGAAACTTACCCGGTTTTTTCCAAACCAGCTGACTTCAACAGGTTTTTTAACCCGGGTGAACGCCAATGACGGGTTTCTGACAATAATTGACACACGCACAAAAAGTGCCTGAGTTCATTGACGAATACAATAAATATCTACAACATTAGGGTTTAAGCAGGAACGAGCAAGTCAGCGCAATCATGTCAGACGAAGTTCTGAGCTTCGGGTCAAAGAATAGGAAGTGGTCAAAGGATGTCGAGCCCCCTCATCGTGCAGCAGTCCGAGTTTATCGCGTTATGTGATCAAATCCTGGACGCGGGCATCGTTGCATTCGATACCGAATTTGTTTCGGAGTTCACCTATCGGCCGGAACTGTCACTATTACAGTTTGCCGTCAACGGTCAGGCTGTCGCCGTCGACCCTTATGAAATGGATGATTTATCCCCCTGGTGGGATATCATGACGAATGATACCACAACCGTTGTCGTGCATGGCGGTCGTGAAGAAGTTCGTTTCTGTCGGCACTTTTCCGGGAAGAAGCCTCAAAAGCTGATTGATCTCCAGGTCGCGGAAGGCCTGCGTTCACGGAGCTTTCCGATCGCGTACACTGCACTGGTGGCGCGTGTGCTGAATGAAAAAGCGGGCAGTAAAGAGACTCGAACCGACTGGCGACGGCGTCCGCTCACTCAACAGCAGATCAAATATGCACTGGATGACGTCAAGTTCGTACTCAAGATCTGGAAAATACAGGAAAAAGAATTAATCGAACTGGGACGGCTCGACTGGGCCGAAGCCGAGTTTCAACGGATGATCGACGAAGTGGATTCCGAATTCCATCGGGAAAACTGGCGACGCGTCTCGGGTTTACACAAATTGAAACCGCGTGAACTGGCGATTGTGCGGGAACTGTTTGACTGGCGTGATGAAGTGGCTCAGGAAAAGAATCAGCCGGCACGCAGGATTCTCCGCGATGACCTGTTAATTGAACTCGCACGCCGCAAACCAACGACGCCTCAGGATCTGACAGCGACACGGGATCTGAACCGCAAGAATATGTTCAAACTGGCGCCGGAAGTAGTGCAGCGGATTGCGAAAGCACAACAGACACCCAACGATCAGCTGCCTCAACTCATGGAAAACCCCAATACACAACAGAACCAGGATGAACAAGTCATCGGCAAACTGCTGGGAATCGCGCTGGCAAATCGCTGTGCCGAAATGAATGTTTCACAGACCCTTGTGGGAACTTCAGCCGACTTGAGACACCTGGTGCGCTACCACGTTTACAAAGAAATCTCTGAAGAACGTCCGCGGCTGATGGCAGGCTGGCGTGCAGAGGTCTGTGGCGATTTGTTGACCGATGTTCTCGATGGTAAAATCTCAATGCGGGTGGCTGATCCGGAATCCGATCATCCTCTGCATTTCGAACGACTCAGCTGAAAGCCAGTCACCAGGCTCTCAGCGCAAGACAGGGAGGTTTCTGATGAAGTCTGTTGCAGGGTTGGCAGTTATTTTGCTGTGGACAGCGGTGAGTACGGCGGCAGAACCGGCACCGGAGGAAGACTATGCGGCCATCGCCGGTATCTGGGTCCGCAATGATCAGGATGCAAAAGGCTCCCCGCTGCGTGTCGAGCAGGAGCTCACCCGCCAGCTTTCAAAAGTCACCGTCTATGACAGACTGGGACGACGCGTCCATCAACACCAGGCAAAATACCGCCTGCAGCGCATGAGCGATGCCCGGCTCTTTATCTATTACGATCTGGAAGTTGTGGAAGGCCCGAATAAAGGCAGGAAATCGCCAGCACCGCAGTCTTTTGTTTATCGCATCAAAGATGACCGGTTTATCCAGGTCGAAGGGATCCTCAACAGCGATCAACAATCCCCACGATTGCTGATCTGGTGGAAGAACAAACCAGCAGCATCCCCGCGGGAGGGCTGACGCGACGCGGATTGGTTACTCTAATCCGGCAATAATTTTGGCAGCCAGCGTTTTCCGATCTTCTGGCTTGGCGGCTTTCATCAGTGATTCATAATCCTTTTCGACAGCAGCAGCTTTTTCAGGCGCCTGTTTCTGCAGCTCTTCAAAGTCGGAACGCAGCACATCCAGTCCGCTACCCCCCTCGCCGGTATCAACGACGACTTGCAGATTCGATTTCATGGAGCCAATGATGGCTGCGGAAGTCGGAACCTCTGGTTCTGCCTCGCCGGAACAGCCTGTCATCACAGGTAACATCAGCGCCAGACCCGCCAGGAGCGCGAAAAGTGATTTCATGTATCTTGCTTTCAAATATCAGGTAAGGGATCAGCCTTGTGCGGAAAAACAGCATGAGAGTCAAAACTCCCATGCTGCTATTGAATCAAACTCTTGAGTAGGAAAAGACGGGAATGTTTAGAATTCTCCCAGAACATTTCCGTCCTGAATGCCGCCCAGGTTCTGCCAGGTGGCATTATCAATGTTGGCACTGATAAACCGGGTGGCACCGTCGCCCATCAAAACATGCACACCACCCACATGACGACTGCGGGCAGGAAACAGGCCCGGGGCATCATTCGTACCACAGCCGGAACAGGTGACACAGTTGGGATACTTGGAGTTCGGGTTAAGCAGCGTATTGAACACGGTCAGTCCACCATTGCCGTAAACCCAGTTTGAACCAGTATCACCACGGGGGGCAGGAGATGCCGGAAGCGAATTCTTTTTCGCCAGGCAGGAGGCGCCCCAGTTTTTGACATCGTTGTAGTTAGGGAAAGAACTGGCAGTACTTCCTCTTGTACCAGCACGGATCGTATCGCCCTCTCCGATCAGAGAGGCATCGTTATTACCATCGCCCATCAGCTGCTCGCCGGCTGCAATGACGTTGGAACTGCCGTCTGTCAGATCACGGATGCGGATCGCTTTACGATAGTTGAACATCCCGACCTGATGCTGCATGTTTTGTGGGGTGGTGTTGGTTGAGGGACCAAAACCAAACCAGAAAACCGAGGGACCGGCACAGACAGCGTAGCTGTTTCCCGGACCAGATCCATATCCGCCACCATTCTGGATACCACGTGTATCAGAAGGGCACAGAAAAGCCGGAATGACGGCGCGCTTGACTGTATCATTGGGGGCCTGATTCGGTGCTAATGAAAAGTTGAACTGGTTGTAAAGGTTAGCCTGGTCCATGAACGGCAGCAGCATGGTCTGGGCTGAGAATGAGAAGTACGAATAGTTTCCATATCCATAGGTGGAGTCATGCTGTTTTTCGAAGTTCGCACGTGGAAAGACAGAGTGGGATTCGAAATAGTTGTGCATCGCCAGCCCGAGTTGCTTCAGGTTGTTTTTGCACGCACTGCGGCGGGCTGCTTCACGGGCCTGTTGAACCGCAGGCAGTAACAAGGCGATTAAAATTGCGATAATGGCGATCACAACCAGTAGTTCAATCAGGGTGAAACCACGATGGTGACGAAACGTACGCTGAGCATTCATGACAGGCTCTCCAGTTTGCAGGAATTTTTTGCAGGATTGAGGCGGGCTTTGTGAGCGGCTTATACCCGGTAGGAAAGTTAAATATAATTTCAGGGGGGATTCAGGAAGGTATCAGTTCCACTGTCGCTCAACAGTTCATCTTAGCATCCACTAAGACTCGAGAACAGCAGTCAATTTCGGAAATTACTGATTCGACTGAGGATAAGATTCTAGCAATTCTCAAGAAAAGGAGAAATATAATAATTAGGGTTATTTAAAAACGTATGCTTCCGCTTGACTCAGACGCTTTTCAAACAGTTCCTGATCTCTGCTTTTACTGACACGCGCGTTATCCAGCATTGGGTACATGTGGTCTACGCTTGCCCAGAACAGCAATTTAAGATCAGGGTGGCCAGATGTCGCAGCCTGCTCCAGTTCTTTGATGACGGGATCGATTCTGTTGTGGACACTTTGTTTAAATGCCTGCCATTCGGCATTACTGGCATTCTGTTTCTGGAGTTCCAGAAATTCCAGATGAACGGCTTTGATCTTTTTGTATTCCAGATTGCGTCCCTCGATCACCAGTAGTGTATAACCGACAACCATCGCCAGCACTGCCAGTACGATCATGAAAGGAAATCGTTTTTTACGGGCAGGGAGGGGAGAGTCAGTATCCATTTTTTTCTTAACCGGGGAAAGTGTCAAAAGGATATGATTTAATAAATCAATTCGTCCGCGCAGTCTCAAGCAGAAAAGGCTTTTGCGATCACTTCTGATTTAACAACCTTTTAGCCTCCGCCATACAAGTTTCAAATTTGAATTGGTTGATACTTTTCTTGAGACGGGCATCGTCCAGCATAAGCGGTAAGTAGTCTCTGGTAGCCCATAGCATGTTTTGTAACGCAAGGTGTTTAGAATCTGCAGTTTTTTCCAGTTTTTTAATGACAGGACTCAGCTTTTGACGCACTTTGGATTTAAATTCTTCCCACTCCTGTTCGCTGGCTTTCTGCTTTTGCAGCTTCAGAAATTCCTTATAGACCGCATTAATTTTGACATACTCCGGATTTTGATCGTCAATAATTATGCCGCAATTGAGTACCACCAATATCAGCAGGCAAAGTGATGCTAAGAATGGAAACCGTTTTTGAATGTGAGTGCTACTGGGGTTCATGTTGATTTTCAATTCTTTTTGTCATCTCTTCTTTCAATCAAATCCAACTGACAGAGCGGGAACGAATAAGATGCTGGAAATGCTCAGTATCCTTTGTTCTTACTTCTGATTAATCAGTCGTTCCGCTTCCTTCAGGCACTTTTCAAATTTTTCCTGATCTCGAGCAGATTCGGGTCCCGGATTCTCCAGCATCTTGGGGAGATAATCCCGACCCGCCCAGAGCAGTTGCTGCAAGGCAGGGTAGTCTGAACTGGCAGTGCTTTCCAGATCTTTAATGATCGGCCCCAGTTCGGTATTGGTTTTGTTTTTCAGGCTGGTGTATTCGGCGGGGCCCGCCTGCTTTGTCTGCAACGCCTGATATTCCTGATAGAAAGTCTGGAACCTGGCAAACTCGTCCTTCCCGCTGGGAGCAAATAAATCGCCCAGAGGAACAAAAAAGAAAATCGCGACAATGGCAATGACACCGCCCACACCACCCAATATTTTGGGATCCATCAAAGGCCCCAATGCCTCCAGGGGATTCGATCGCTGCACTTGAATTTTTGGTTTAGGTCGTGCCGCTGGAGGAATTGCTGCCATCGGAGCTGCGGAACCTGGTGGCATTGATAGAGACGCTGCAGCTCCGGGAGCGACAGCATTAGCGGGAGTCGACGTCGATTCTGTCTCTGCAGGCGTACTGTCTGAAGCGACTTCCGCTTCGGTTTTTTTCGGGACCGGTTTCTTCAGCTGTAAGGCTTCGATCTGCCAGGCTTCAAACCATTCCCCTCTGCGGCCCAGCTTCAGCAGGTCGGTCGGTTCGACGCGGTCCTGCTCGGCCCACATCTTGATCTTGTGCGCTTCAATCGGTCCGTAACCCATCCCTCCCAGCTTGCAGTACCACTTTTGTTTGGAACGGACTTTCAGAATTGGTGGCGGGGGAGGCTCTGCCGGTTTCTCTGGTTCAACGACTTCTTCGGTTGCCGCCAGTTGCTCTGAAACGGCCTCACCTGATGCCGGGACAAGCTCTTCGATTGAATCCTCTTCTGAATCGATGACATCCAGGTCACTGCCCGATGAACTCAGGAATACCACCGTTCGCGCGGGCACCCACTCCGGTTCTGCAGAAGATTTGACATCATCATTCGGGGCCAGCTCACCATCGAACAACATCTGCATCAGGTCGTCGGCCGACATCGGTCCCAGTTCATGATTCAGTACGCGACAATACCATTGAATCTTCTGATGCTTACTCCGCACTGCTTCCAGCGTGGCATATCGGGGCAGCTGAGATTCCAGTTCGCTCGAGAGCTTGTCTTCTTCTTCGACAATCGAAAAACCATCCAGGTTCGGCATCTCTGATTCTGCTTCGACTCCAAACGTGGAGTCCACGATGGAAAAATCATCCAGCGAAGGCAGTTCGCCACTGGATGAGGAATCGAACAGGCCCCCCATATCCTCAGCAGGAAACCAGTTACCGGTTTCACCACTGCGGATTTCCATTTGAGGAGTCAATTCGCCCTGTTGTGCCATGGCAAATAATTCTTCAAATGAAATTGGACCTTCGGTTTCGGTTGTACGCTTAAAGTACCAGCTGTCCCGTGCCATTTTGATTTAACTATCTTCGTCCGCTTGAATTGAGAGGGTGTTTTAAAATTCGGATAGAGACACACTCACCAGCGCGCCCTGCCTCTTATTTTAGTCGCCAGGGTAGGGCGCATATCTATTGATTTCCACGCTATTTTTTTAAAAACACGCAAAAACAAAGCAGAACCATGCAGATCGGTTCATTCAGGCCAGGCAGCAGCCGGGTTCACCTGCATCAGAGTGCAAATTCGAGACAAATGTCGAAGTCACAGGAGACGGACGATCACATACTGCCGGCTGGGATGAACACAACGCCTGGCTGATCACGACACTTCAGCAGAGGTTCGTTTCCAGGTGAGCACGGTCATGAAGAACAGAAACAGGACACAGAAACAACAGGCACCCGCGAACCAGTCGCCGCACCTGGTGTAAAGACTGCTGCGGTTATCCAGTGGAACCGAATCGACGATCACCGCATTCAATGACTTGTTCCAGCGTCCTGTTTTCGGATTCACCAGTGTGCTCCGTCTCTGGTTATCCCAGTCCAGGAATAAATCCGGCTCGACGATCATACCGTCACCATCGATGATCGCGGAGACCCCTGTGTTAACGGCTCGGACCATGGGGGTCCGGTTTTCAACACAACGGAATGCCGAAGTAATCAGATGCTGATCCAGTTCACTCGAACCATGAAACCAGCCATCGTTGGTCAGATTGACCAGGCAGTCTACGGGTTTGCTTGCTGTATTCGGAGTTGCCGCTGGTTTGAGCATGGAGCGAACCAGGTGCGGCACGGTATCTTCAAAACAGATCAGCGGTGCGAAGTTCCAGTCTTTATATTGAAAGTTGGCAGCATGTTTGCCCGGTTCAATTCCAAACGAGGCACCATAAGGCGAGAAAACCTGCAGAAAAGGCAGTGCATCTTTCAGAGGCATGTATTCCCCGAAAGGCACACGGTGAATTTTATCATAACGACCGTGCACGCCATAATCAGGGCGTACAAAAACAGCAGAATTGTATTGCTCTACCTTCGAATCACCGGCGGCAATGACATCCGCTCCAATCACCAGCGCCGCGTTGGCTTCCTGACTCATATTTGTCAGGACCTTGCGAACAGACGGATCTTTCCATTTCTCAAGCGGAATTTGCGGTGCTACCTTATCCAGTTCTTCAACCGTTTTGCCATTGCTTTCCAGTAAAGGCCAGCGGAACATCGTTTCCGGCCAGACAATCAGGTCTGGTTGATCACGTACGGCTGCTCCCATCAGCTCCAGGTGTTTCAGGAAGATCGCTTGCCATTCATTCGGATTATGTTTGACCGAGGAGGGAAAATTCGCCTGAATCAAAGCAGTGCGCGGGCCATCCTGAAATTCTGCCTGCGAGCGACGGACATAACCATAACCGAGCACCGCAAAGAACAGACTCAGGCAAACGGCTGTCTGGAGGATCTGTTTCCCGCCGATCTCTTCCAGTTTCTGATCTTCTTCCGTCAGCTTCATCGGAAACAGTTTCAATCGAATCAACAGAGAGTTGGGTAACAGGCTGGCAAAACAGGCTGCCATCATCACGACGATAAAACTGACACCATAAGCGCCGGTGAGGTCACTGATCTGAATCAGTTCGATCCAGCGATACTGAGTATGGCCGATGTAGTACCAGGAGAACCCGGTCAGCAGATAGGCCCGGATGTATTCCAGACCCACCCAGACAACCGGCGCTGCCACAGGCAGGGGAATCTGAAATTTATGCACGGCGATGCGTGACAGTAAAACAAACAAGGGGAAGTAGCAGGCCACATAAATCGCCAGCGCGATCCAGGCGACATACATCGTCGGGTCACCCAGTCGCATCCACTGAAACGCTGTAACGGTAAACAGCAGACCGCCCGTATAAATGGCCGTATACATCAGTCGTGTTTTGCGGGGAATGCGCACCAGCAGTAACAGCGGGATCAGACAGACCCAGCCCAGCGGACCAAAATCCACCGGTGTAAAACTGGCCCACATCAGAACGGCTGTCAGCAGCGAAACAAAAAATGCGCCCCGCGCCGCCGCCGGAGAAGTCCGTGCCGTGTTAATGATGTTTTGAACGTCCTTACCCAGAGGCTGGTTGGCAGGCTCTTTCGGTGGTGAGGGGAATTGCTCAGACACAGGATGGGGTTCCAGCACAGATTCATCAGAGGAAGATTTATCGAATGTCGATGTCGTTAAGCTCATGATTTCCATCCTTGGAATTCGGTCACAGCCAAAAGTGGATTCAACAATCCTTTCAGCCAGGGATACATCCTGTTTCCTCGAAACCGGTCCGGTTTTTTTATTTTGTAATACGTTGTTTTCTTAATCCTGAATGGGGGCAATGGCAGGGATCGCCACCTTTTTGGTCTGATTGGCGTGATTTTTAATGAAATTAGCGATTTAAGAGTAGATCAATCAGGGAGGAAACTGTCGCAGCTACCACAAAAAAACGTCAATGTTCAATCCTGCCTGATAATGTTGATTCCCTGTTGAGAACAAAGCCACCGAATTGGCTTGAACGGTGGAATGCAGATCGGCAGAACCCATTGTCTTCAAAGGAGAAACAACTGCTTCACCAGCTTCCCATTCCAGTTGGGCCGGCTGATACGTGGGCCGATTCCCGCTGGAATGGAAGTCATCACTGAGCCGCGCCTGCAAGGCACGAGGTCGTGGGGCAGGAAAGCCCATGAACTGGCGGATTGCCGTTTTTACAAATAATTCGAAGCAAACCATGCTGCTGACAGGGTTTCCAGGTAATCCAAAAATGTAGCAGGGGTCCCCGTCAGCCCGTTCCAGGACCCCAAACCAGAGGGGTTTTCCCGGTTTCAAATTGACTTTATGAAATACCTGTTTCACTCCTGCCTGCTCCAGTTCGGAGGGAACCAGGTCCCGTTCTCCCGCGGAAACCCCTCCTGACAGCAGCAGAAAATCACTTTTCAAGCCTTCCTGAATTTTGGACCGCAACTGGTTCCGTTCATCACGGGCAATGCCCAGCGGTTGTGGTATCGCATCAGCCTGCAGAATCTGCGCGTGCAACATGACCTCATTGGAGTTGCGGATCTGTCCCGGCTGCGGGCTTTCCTCCGGCGCGACAAGTTCATCTCCCGTCGCCAGTATCGCTACCGTGGGCGCACGTCTTACCCTGACGGAGGGGCTGCCGGTTTCTGCAAGAGCGCCTATCTCCTGTGGACGCAGCACAGTGCCGGCCGCGAGCACAGGTGAACCCTCTTTGAGCACTGACGATTGGGGAAGCATGTTCTTACCCGGCGAAACCGGGCCTGTATCGATCTTAACAGAGCGGGCTGCTTCATCAATCTGGCAATGCTCAATCTGCACGACGGCATCCGCTCCCTCAGGCAGAGGAGCGCCTGTCATGATCTGTGATGTCTGACCTGCCTGCAACGAAATCGTGGGAACCGAACCGGCAAAAATGGTTTCCTGGATCTGCAGCGTGGTTTTTCCGTTCTGAAAATCGGCACTATTTACAGCAAACCCGTCCATCAGTGCTTTGTCAAACGGGGGGATATTCAGATCGCTGACCGTGCCCTCTGCCAGGACACAATGCCAGGCGTCGAAAAGCGAACGCTGCTCGGAAGGTGCCGGTTTCACGGTCTCCAGAATCAGTTGAAATGCATCTTGAGCTGATAGCATGCGCGTGTGCTCCTTAAGTATTGCTGAGTTGTTCTGCCGGAAGCTGCAGGAAGTTTTTCAGTAACGTCAGGCCTTCCATTGTCAGGAAACTTTCGGGGTGAAACTGGACGCCGTGTACCGAAAAATCTCGATGCTTCAACCCCATGACTTCTTTGGGATGACCCTCTTCTTCAACCCAGGCACAGATCTCCAGTTCTTCCGGACAGGATTCTTCCGGAACAATCAGGCTGTGGTAGCGTGTCGCCTGGAACGGAGAGGGAAGATTCTGAAAAACGCCCGTCCCGTTATGATGGACCAGTGAGACTTTTCCATGCATCAGGCGTTGTGCGCGAACGACCTGGGCTCCGAAGACTTCCGCAATACACTGATGACCCAGGCAAACACCCAGGATCGGTATCTTACCGGCGAAATACCCGATGATTTCCTTGGAAAGCCCGGCTTCACCCGGTGTACAGGGACCAGGGGAAATGATGATTTTTTCCGGCGCAGCCGCTTCAATTTCTGCGATCGTGGTCTGATCGTTCCGGGCGACCTCCATCTTCAGGCGGGGATCGATTTCACCGAACCGTTGTACCAGATTATAGGTAAATGAATCGTAGTTATCGAGGACGAATATCACGTTACACCTTATCAGTAAAGTATTTACAGTTTCACGGCCGTCGTATCCCGATCCGTTCAGGGAACTGATTTTCAGTCTGAGAGAGGAGACAGACACGAGAACACATCACATTTTACCATAGCGTCTCTCGTACTATGCTACTCGGTCCAAAAGTCTCTGGAGCCGCTTCAGAAAAAAATGGCTACGGTCCAGGTTGAGGCAGGTAAACGGCTTGACTGGGGCCTATCATAATC
Source organism: Gimesia algae (assembly GCF_007746795.1). Taxonomy (NCBI): domain Bacteria; kingdom Pseudomonadati; phylum Planctomycetota; class Planctomycetia; order Planctomycetales; family Planctomycetaceae; genus Gimesia; species Gimesia algae. Next base: position 7,542,064 of record NZ_CP036343.1, on the reverse strand, counting down.
AACTGTTTGAGGAAAAGCGACTTGAGGCAGAGGTTTCATTTCAGCCCGCAGTTCCGGTTCCTCTTCTGAAAAAGAAGACAAGTTTTGAACTGCTTTGTTCTTAAGAATTTTGATGTTGACGAAAAATGGCAAAAATTGTTATGACCCCGTGCCTTAAGTGGTCAATTCATTTATGACCCGGTTACTAGTTTTATAGTTTCTGGCCGTACTCATTTGCTGTCAGAAAGGGCTCCTCTGAGGATTTATGTTGAACTCCATACCGAAATCGAAATGGCTGCGGAATCATTCCGTCACGCGTCGCCAGCTCTTTTGGATGGTGGTGTTTTTGCCGATCTTTTGTGCGATTTACTACGTGGCTTTCTGGCTGCGTTTTGAAGGCTCACTGAATACCGATGGCGTTCTGGGCGATCATGGATTTCGCATGTTTCGTTCCACGGTCTTCTGGGCGGTTGGATTGAAAACAATCACCTTCTGGGGCACGGGCGTGTATAAAATCCGCAGTCGTTATATCACGACGCGGGATGTCTTCAATCTGGCCAGGGCGGCGAGTATCAGTTCCGCGGCGCTGGTAATGGTTGACTATCTTGCCTTTCCTCAGTTTATGTTGCCCCGTTCCGTATTTCTGATCGACTGGGGTTCCACCATCCTTGTCGTTTGTGGATTCTGTGCCGCCATTCGCATGGTGCAGGATAGTGGTCGTATTCTGAGACAGCAGGAAAACTGCAAGCCAACCTTTATCATCGGGGCCAACGAATCCGGTGCTGCGCTGCTTCGCATCATTGAGCGTAATAAAAATTCCTGCTTGCGGGTCGTGGGTTTTCTGGATGATCACGCCAGTCGCATCGGTACACGGATCAATAATATTCCTGTCCTCGGGTCACTCCAGGAAATGTGTGACCTTGCAGAAAGATATGAAGTTTCCGATATCCTGTTGCCGGCGGATGAATTTCCGGGCAAAACGATTCGACAACTGGTCGAGGCAGGAAACTCTGCTGAGATTCGCGTACAGGTTCTCCCCAGCTATCAGCAACTGCTCTCGGGCAAAGTCGAAATGAAGCCGCGGCCCGTCTGTATCGAAGACCTGCTGGGCAGAGAAGCGGTGGAACTCGATATGCCTAACATCCGTAACTGGATGGATGATCGCGTGTTGATGGTCACAGGCAGCGCAGGCAGTATCGGCTCAGAAATCTGTCGTCAACTCCTGCAGTTTTCACCTCGAAGACTGATCCTCGTCGACCGTTCCGAGAACAGTCAGTTTTATCTGGAACGCGAATTAAACAAACTGGGATATGCCGGCCGTTTTGATGTGGTGATCGCCGATATCAATGATGCCAAACGAATTCGGGCCGTCATGCAGGAATTTAAGCCCGATATTCTGTTCCATGCTGCCGCTTACAAACATGTTCCGCTCATGGAAAGCAATCCAGGCGAAGCCGTCAAAAATATTGCCCTGGCAACCAAGCATCTGGCAGACCTGGCAGAGGAATTCGCAGTCGGCTCTTTTGTGATGATCTCTTCTGACAAAGCCGTGAATCCTACCAATGTCATGGGCGCGAACAAACGGATTGCCGAACTTTATGTGCAATCGCTGGCCGCCCGTTCAAAATGTCACTTCGTTACGGTCCGCTTTGGAAACGTGCTGGGCTCTGCCGGCAGTGTGGTGCCGATCTTCACGCAGCAGATTCAGAATGGAGGCCCGATTACGGTCACCGACGAACGTATGCAGCGGTTCTTCATGACCATCCCGGAAGCCTCTCAACTGGTGATTCAGGCAGGCGCCATGGGGCGTGGCGGTGAAATCTTTGTCCTCGATATGGGTGAACCGGTCCGTATTACCGACCTGGCAGCCGACCTGGTCCACCTCTCCGGGCTCAAACTGGGCGAAGATATTGAGATCGAATTCACCGGGCTCCGACCAGGTGAAAAGCTTTACGAAGAACTGCATGTCGACGGCGAAAAACATCTGCCCACATGCCATCCCAAAATTATGGTCGCCGAAAAAGTCAGCTTCAGCGAAAATTTTATTCATGACGCCTATGAGAGACTCTCCCGCCTTACAGAACAGCCTACACCGCTGATCCTCGCTGAGATACAACGCATCCTGCCGGAATTTCATCCTTCTTCCAACAAACCTGCTTCGGATACGTTCAAACGCGCTGCGTAATTACCTGCCGCGTCTTGTTCGAATGCAGCGTATGACCTGTTTTGCTGCCTGCGCTTTTCATCGCCGAGGGAATTTGTTAGTTATAAGATGATGAGAAGTGATCGTTTTATGGGGAAATTTCAGGCTTCCACGGAAACGAAGGTTGGTTATGAACAGCGCGCTACGGTTTCTGATCCCGCTTATTCTGCTGACGATTTGCATTACTGGTTGCAACGATGGCTCCGATTCCGATTCATCCCAGGCGGAATCGGCGGCAACCACAGGCAGGCTGTTCGGCGCCTCTTTTCAGACCATGAACAATCCGTTTTTTGTTGATCTGGGCAAAGGCCTGAAAAATGAACTTGAAGCCAACGGCGATCGCCTGGTCATCCTGGATGCGCAGTTCAATTCCCTCAAACAGAAGAACGATCTTTCGGATCTGATTCTCCAGGGAGCAGCCGGCATTTTTGTGAATCCGGTCAACTGGGAAGGCCTCAAAGGATCCTTGCTCGAAGCCAGTCGAAAAAAAGTACCTATCATCATTGTCGATGCGCCGGTGAAAAAAGCGGATGAAGAGCTGATTGTCTGCACGGTGGCTTCCGATAATGTTCGCGCCGGCGAACTGGCGGCCCAGGCACTGGCAAAAGTGAACCCCAAAGCCAGACTGGTCGTATTGCATCTGTCGGTCAACAAAGCCTGCATTGATCGGGTCGAAGGGTTTAAAACGGAACTGGAACAACATCCAGAGATGAAAATTCTGGATGTCCAGGAAGCCCAGGGAACGACGGAAGGCGCACGCCCTGTGATGCGCGATCTGATCGGCCGCTACCCCGATCTGGATGCCGTGTTTGCCATCAATGATCCCAATGCGCTCGGCGTGATTTCTGCGCTCGACTCAGCCAATAAACTGGATCGGGTGACCATCGTGACCGTCGATGGATCTCAGGCCGGGATCAAGGCCATCCAGGCAGGGAAACTGCATTCGACGTCTGCACAGTTTCCGCAGGAGATTGGTAAGATCGCAGCAGAAAAAATGCTGGCACACCTCAAAGGTGAATCGGTAGACAAAGAAGTAAAGGTGCGCGTGGAACTGATCACAGCAGAAAATGCGGAGCAGTATCTGGAGTCTCATTAAATCATGTCTGTCGTCCGTGCCGCCCCACTTCTTCGACTTCAGGGAATTACCAGACGCTTTGGAAGCGTAACGGCTCTGGACGATGTCAGCTTTGCCGTAGAACCCGGAGAGATTCATACCCTGCTGGGAGAAAACGGAGCCGGCAAAAGTACGCTGATCAAAATTCTGGGGGGCATCTACCAGCCCGATGCCGGCGAAATCTGGTGCGGCGAGAAACGGGTGGAACTCCGCCATGTTTCAGACGCCGATCAACTCAAAATTCGCCTGATTCACCAGGAACTCTCGTTGGCCCCTAATCTCACTGTGGCAGAAAATATATTTCTTGGTCGGGAACCGGTCCGGTATGGATTACTGCAGCGGCGGGAAATGAATCGACAGGCGGGAGCTTTGCTGTCGAGACTGGGACTCACGGAAATCAGGGATGTCACAGCAGTCGTATCTCAACTCAGTACGGCACATCAGCAACTGGTGGAAATCGCCCGGGCGCTTTCACAGGAGGCGCGGGTTTTAATTCTGGACGAGCCGACGTCCTCTCTGTCCGAAACGGAAGTCGAAGCTCTTTTTACCACCCTGCGCCAGTTAAAAGCACAGGGGGTCGGCATCATCTATATTTCGCATCGCATGGAAGAGATCACGCGACTCTCCGATCGGATCACAGTCTTGCGGGATGGCAAGACTGTGGGGACTGCGAAAACCGGAGAGATCGCACCGGCGACCCTGATTGAATGGATGGTGGGACGCGACATCAAAGAGCATTTCCCGCGCCCGCCATATGAACCGGGTGAATTCGCATTGAAAGTTACCGGTCTCAGCTCAGCCTGTGTGCACGATGTTTCGTTCGAATTACGCTATGGCGAGGTGCTGGGGCTCTCCGGCCTGGTGGGAGCCGGCCGGACTGAACTGGCCCGCGCCCTGTTCGGCGTGGATCGGATTCTTGAAGGAACCATTTTCATCGATGGAAAAGCAGTGCAGATCAACAGTCCCCGCGATGCTTTAAGGCAGGGGCTGGTTCTGGTTCCCGAAGACCGGAAACACCAGGGACTGATCACTGAGCAGTCTGTCGCGTTTAATATCACACTGCCCTGGCTGAAGAAATGGATCCACGGTTTGCGCTTTGATGAACAGAGCCGAAATGAAATCGTGGACCGCACTGTAAAAGGCTTTGGCGTGCGTCTGTCCGATCCCGAACAGCCTGTCCGTGATCTCTCGGGTGGCAATCAACAGAAAGTACTCGTCGGTCGCTGGATGGAAGAGCCGCCGAAGATCTTAATCCTCGATGAGCCCACGCGGGGCATCGACGTCGGCGCTCGCGAAGACCTGTATCGCCTGATTGGCGAACTGGTCAGGCAGGGCATGGCGTTGATTCTGATTTCATCGGACCTGGATGAGGTCCTGAATATTTCACATCAGGTCGGTACGTTTCAGGCGGGGCGACTGACGGGCGTTTATCCGGCTGAGAAAATCACCGCAACACAGATGATGCAGAAGCTGACAGGAGGGGAAGCGTGAAGGTAGTCAGACAAATGGTGCCCCTGCTGGCGGCGATTATTATTTTGCTGCTGCTGTTTCGCATCTGGGTTCCTACATTTTTAGCGCCGGAAAATATGCTGGATCTGACACAACAGATTTCCGTCAATACGATTCTCGCGCTGGGCATGACGCTGGTTATTCTGATCGGCGGGATCGATCTGTCCGTCGGTGCGATGGTGGCTCTGGTCGGAACCACAACCGTGTACTGTCTCTCGGCCATTTCCGGAGATACGCAAAATGGATTCTATCTACTGATTTCAATATTGGCCGGACTGGGAGTGGCTGCGCTCTTTGGAATCTTTCATGGCATCGCTGCTGCGAAAACGGCAATGCCACCATTTATTATCACCCTGGCTTCCATGCTGATTGCCCGCGGTTGTGCGCTCCGTTTTAACAGTGGCCTGCCCATCTCGATTGGAGATCAGCAAACTATCTTGCTGGAGATCGGCAATGGGCGACTTTTTGGCGTAGTGCCTTTCCCCGTGGTCATCATGCTAACACTGTTTGTGCTGATGGCTCTGCTTCTGCATCGTACCCGCTTCGGCCAGCATATTTATGCGCTGGGCGGCAATCGTGAAGCCGCCCTCTATACAGGTATACCGGTCGTCCGTGTGGAAGTGATGGTCTACCTGATTTGCTCTGTACTGGCAGGAGTTGCGGGCCTGATTCACACTTCCCAACTGTACTCTGCAGAACCCGCTTCAGGCGAAATGTTTGAGTTGACTGCGATCGCGGCAGTCGTTGTGGGGGGCACCAGCTTTACCGGTGGGCGGGGCACTATATTTGGAACCTTGATCGGTGCTATTATCATCGGTATACTTGATAAAGGTCTTAATCAGGCTGGCATTCATTACTCACTGCAATACATAGTAAAAGGGGCAGTGATTCTCATTGCCGTCTATATCGATGTGCGACGCAATCGACAGGCGGTTTGATTAGAGAATCATTTCTTTGTGTGGATTGTAGTGATTAAGTAGGCGAAGAAGTCTGCAAAAAGGTTGTCATTTTTTATGACGAGTGCCAAGTCGTGAGCTAGACTTGCCGTGTACGGATGGGCTGGGATCGCCCTGTAGTACCTGTGATTGTGTTTTGCCCCTTACACAAAGATCGTCGCCATGACAGTTTCAAAACCGCATTATATTCGCCGTTACCTCATCACGGTTGTCTTACTCGTTCTGATCACACCATTTCTGATTTATGGTGCCCACAAAAGCGTGGAAAGCATGTCGATTGCCCCGGAGAAGTGGGCACCTGACTTCATGCAATCCAGACAGAATTACGATCAGTTCTCCAAAGATTTTGAGAGTAACGATCTGATTCTCATCAGCTGGCCGGGTTGCACCGTCGATGATCCGCGATTAATCGAATTTGAAAAGCAGATCAACGCAGCGCGCGCCACCGATTTTGGCGAAACGCACGAAACGCTGTTCGACCGCATTGTCAGTGGCGCTGGCACTCTTAATTCTCTGACAGCGCCTCCCCTCAAACTGCCGCGTGAAGAAGCTCTGGAGCGGCTGCAGGGTGTACTGGTCGGGAAAAATCTCGAAGACAGCTGTGCCGTCATTATTTTAACTTATCGGGGTAATGAATTACGGACGCAGTCCATTAATCATGTTCTGGATGTGGCGGAAGAAGTCTGCCAGCTCCCCCGTGAAGAATTTCATATTACCGGACCTCCCGTGGACGGGGTCGCCATCGATCAGGCAAGCATCCATAGTGTCAACCTGTTTGGCGCCCTGTCAGCCGTACTGGCAACAGTATTGTGCTGGTTCTGCATTCGCTCCTGGATGCTGACTGGTACGATTCTACTGGCCGGACTCTTCGGTCAGGGACTGGTACTGGCGATGGTCTATTACATGGGGTATTCGCTGGATGCCGTGCTGATCATTACACCTTCACTGGTTTTTGTGCTTACGATTTCTGCCGGTGTGCATTTGGTGAATTACTACTACGACGAATTATTCTCCACCAACGCAAAATCTAAAGCAGAAGCAGAAGCCGCCGTTCGCAATGGATTTGCCAAAGGCTGGTATCCCTGCCTGCTGGCAGCAGTAACGACCGCAGTGGGTCTGGGTTCACTGATGGTCAGCCAGATCAGTCCGATCGCGCTGTTTGGTCTGATCGCCTCCGTCGGCTTACTGATTACCCTGGGTGTGCTGTTGCTGTTGCTGCCCGGAGCCATGCAACTCTGGCCGCCTCAACAGATCTTAAAAATGAACCGCGAAGGACAAACCAGCCACACTCCCCGCTATTTCACACGCATCTCGGCATGGCTGGAAAACATTCCTCGCTTGTTAGAACAATATTCCGCCCCTGTCTTCCTCTCTCTGGTTCTGCTGATGGCAGTCTCGGCGTATGGATTGCTCTCAATCCGTTCCTCCGTCGATGTACCCTCTCTGTTTCCACCCGGAAGTCAGGTGCTCAGCGATTATCAGTTTAACGAAGATCGCATGGGACCGCTGATTCCGGTCGAGGTGATTATCGAATTCGATAAAGACTGCAAAAAAACGTTTCTGCAGCGTTTGCGAATCATCGACGAAATTGAACAGACCATCGATAATATCGACGGCTATACCGGTACCATGTCGGCAGCGACATTTGGACCCAATCCGGTTGAGCATAAAGGCTTCGAATCGATCTTCCGAAAAGTGGTGACGAATAAAAAATTACAGGAGAATCGCGATGCGGTGATCAGCTCTGTCTATCTGTCTGATAACGGCGGCAGAGAATCATGGCGGATCAGTGCCCGCGTCCCTGCATTGGGAAAAGTGGATTACGGTGCCGCCCTGGCTACTCTCAAGTCAACCTTGCAGCCTGCCTTGCAGGAATATGAAGCTCAAGGCGTGCATCTGACTGCGTACTACACCGGAATCATGCCGCTGATTCATACCGTACAACAGTTGATTTTGCAGGATCTCACCTGGAGCTTTCTGACTGCATTTATACTGGTAGCGCTGATGATTATCATCGTCCAGCGCAGTATAGTGACCGGCCTGCTCAGCATGCTGCCTAACATTTTTCCGATTGTGGTTGTGTTCGGGATTATGGGCTGGCTGGATATTCCCCTCGATATCGGTGCCGTCATGACGGCCAGTGTTGCGCTGGGAATTGCCATCGACGACACCTTGCATTTTCTCTCATGGTTTCGTCGTGAAAAGGGATTGAACCAGAGCAGCGAACAGGCGGTTCGATCTGCTATGAAACACTGCGGTCGTGCGATGATTCACACCACCTTTATCTGTGGACTGGGTCTACTGGTCTTTGCCTTCAGTGATTTCATTCCGACACAACGCTTTGCCTGGATGATGCTGGCTCTGCTGACAACTGCCCTGATTGGAGATTTACTCTTCCTGCCGGCAATGCTGGTTCAGCCATTCGTAAAACATCTGCAGTTTGCCAGAGAACGATTTCCCAAAGGCATGGAAATCAGAGCAACCACTTATTCCACAGAGTGAACTCGGAGTTCATTCTTAAAGTGCATCCAGGTTCGCGTGCTGTCCCATCTTATGCAGCATCTCGCGGCGTTCCTGGATTCGCTTGACCAGTTCAATTCGCTGTAGCTCATGACGTTTTTCGATCCGCTGCTGTGCCAGATAAAAGGCACGCAGTACGGTTTTCCGATCATGAATGCCGCCTTGAAACTTTGCGGTGAGTTCTTCAACTGCTTCGGAGTCCAGGCCGGCTCTCAGAATGTCATCCTCCAGTGAAACAAAGATCCGTGCGCTGCCAGGATCTCCCTGGCGTGCGGCCCGGCCTGTAAGCTGCCGGTCAATCCGCGCCGATTCATGGAGTTCAGAGCAGATCACATGCAGCCCGCCGCGCTCCGAGACTTCTTCACCCAGCAGAATATCAGTCCCGCGACCCGCCATATTGGTCGCGACGGTGATTCGGCCTGGCTGACCTGCCTCTTTGATGATGGCTGCTTCATTTTCATGATTTAAAGCATGCAGGACTTCATGCTCCAGTCCCTTCTGCAGCAGCAGAGCGGAGAGCTCATTCGACAGGTTCACCGATCGTGTACCAATCAGAACAGGTCTGCCCAGGCGATGCATCTCTGCGGTCTCCTGTACGACGGCCTTCCATTTCTCTTCCGCTGTCATAAAAATCTGCTCCGGGTGCAGCTCACGTCGGGAGGGGCGATTGGTGGGAATGCTGATGACGGGAGTCGAGAAGACTTTTTTCAGTTCGCTGGTCGCGGATTCAGCGGTACCCGTCATACCTGCCATCCGGGGATAGCGGGCAAACAGTTCCTGCACGGTAGTTTGTGCGCCGATTTTGGTGGGAGTCGTGATTTCCAGGCCCTCTTTGGCTTCAATCGCCTGATGGATCCCGTTCTGCCACATGCGCCCTTCTGCGATGCGACCGGTGAATTCATCAACAATCGCCACCTTTCCCTCGTGGACCACATATTCGCGTCCGTTGTGGAAGTAGTTTTGCACACGTAAAGCCCGCTCGGAAGCGAGGTAGGCGGTTCCCGTATCCAGGGAAGCGGGGGCCCCCTGCTCCAGTAGCATCTCACGTACAATGCGTCGGCCTGCTTCTGTCAGTTCCATACCGCGTTGCGGGCCATGATCAATGTAGTGCTCGTCTGCAGTCAGTCTGGTTGTGTGTGAAGCACCCCATTGACACACGCTTTTCAACTGGGATTCATCCCCACTGTCCTGCTGACCGATTATCAGGGGCGTACGTGCTTCATCAATCAGAATACTGTCGGCTTCGTCAATGATGACCATATAGGGGGCGCGGGGATTGACCAGCAACTTTGCTGTTTTGTCAGGCTGCCGACCGAATAACTGCTGACGGCGTGTGTTGATCGACATTTTATGGTTGGGGATACTCAACAGGTCCCGCAGGTAATCAAACCCGAATTCCCGCGCGGTGCTATAAGTGATATCACAATCATAAGCATCCCTTCGCTCGGACTTTGAAGAATCTGAAGTGATCACTCCGACGGTCATCCCCAGCGAGTGATACACGGGGCTCAACCATGCCGCATCGCGTTCTGCCAGATAATCATTGGCGGTTGCGATATGGATGCCGGCTTCGGGCAATGCATTCAGGCAGAGTACCAGTGCCGCCGTCAGGGTTTTACCTTCCCCTGTCTGCATCTCGGCAATGGCACCTTCATGCATGGCGAAGGCACCCAGATACTGTACCGGATAAGGGGTGATTCCCAGATGCCGCTGCATCTGCTCGCTGACGAGCGCAAAAGCTTCTGGTAGAAGATTCGTCAGCGATTCTCCACTCTGAACCCGATAACGCAGTGAATGCCATTCATCAAACAGCTGGGATTCGCTCGCGGAATGGTATCCGTCCCGCAGGCTCTGGATCTGGTCAATCATATCCCACCAGAGAGACGGAATTTCATTTTCGCCTGTCAGCAAAAAACCACGAATTCGATTTGTCAGTGAGGTGAGAAAATTGGCCACGATAGCTGTTACAATCCTGACAATAGAAAAGAGAGATTGGACCTGTTTATTTTAACTGAATTGCAGTACTGATTCGATCCTTTTTATCCCACTGGCGAAAGTAAGTCTCTAAAACCGCTTAGATGTGGCTTTTTTGAAACTGTTCCATCACACCAATGTGGCGTTCAGGCAACAATTTAGGAATCTGGAGCACGGAATCAGTTCATCTCGAAGTAAATAAAGAAAAACGCATCTTTCATGCCGCTGGACAGCGGGGATCAGGATCGCGACGGGTATCAGAGTGGGGAATCTGCTGGTTCCCGTGGATCCGCGCACCAGCGTGAAGAGTCGCTGGGATGAGCGGTGAGGTTTTTGCCTCAGGGCCAGTTCAGGTCTGAGTGTTTTTACGGGGTGTTGCGCGTTTGGATGTGGCTGTTTTCCCCTGGCGATCTTCCAGACGCTTTCCGTTTTTAGTCGCAGGCGCACTGACCAGGGGATTCTCCGCGCCATCCAGAGGCTGTCCGGGTTCGATCTCAGCCAGTCGTTGTCGGGCGCGCGCTCCGTATTCCTCCGAAAGTTCGAAGCCCACAAACTGCCGCTGCAGTTTCTTCGCAACCGCCAGCGTTGTGCCGCTCCCTGAAAAAGGATCCAGTACGACTTCGTCCGGATGAGAGCAGGCACGAATGATGCGACCCAGCAGTTGTTCGGGCATCTGACAGCCATGCCAGCCCTGACGCTCTTTGAACGTGCCATTGATCCGCGGGAAGTACCAAGTATCTTCCTCCCCCTGGAAACTTTCGGGAATGTCCTGCGGCCTTAAAATCCAGGTATCATCGGGCAGGCGGCCTTTGGGATTCGCGCGTTTATCGCCATACACCAGCTGACGTGCAGAAGGAATGCGAATCGCCGGGTCGTCGGCATTGAAGGTAAACTGCTTCGAATCTTTTACCATATAAAACAGGTGCGCGTGAGAGCGACTGAATTTATTTTTGCAGTTCACACCAAACGTATAATACCAGATGACCCAGCTGCGACACGTCAGGCCCAGTTCACGCTGCATCATGACTTTCAACTCAGCTGCATATTCATCTCCAATCGCCAGCCAGAAAGTGCCATCCGGTTTCAACAGCCGCACCACTTCCGACAGCCAGAGCTTACACCAGTCCAGATACTGCTCACTCTCGAGCCGGTCTTCATACTGATCGTATTCGTAACCGATATTGAATGGCGGATCTGCAAATGCCAGATCAATCGACTCCGCTTCCAGTTCCTGCATGCCTGAGATGCAATCCTGAATATATATCTGGTTCATTTTCGTCATTGGAGAAACAGTCGCGACGGAGGAAGGGCGGGTGAATTATTTTTTTCTGCGAATGCGTTTGTAACGAACATTACAGCCGATCGCAATGGTTTCTGTCGTTTCTGGCTGTTTCCCGTTTAATGCCGCTGCGATCGCCTCCGAAACGTAGTCCTGTTTGACTTTACTGGCGTCGGTCGCATCGTCCATGGCGCCCATATACACAATCTTTCGTTCTTTATTTAAGACAAAAAATTCCGGGGTTCGCGTTGCGCCAAACTCCTGCCCTATCTTCTGGCTCTGATCAAACAGATACGGAAACACAAATTTCTTTTCCGTCGACTGTTCTTTCATTTTTTCCAGACTGTCTGCGGGCACCAGATTCACATTTACGGCGATCACAGCCACGGGGGAATCTTTGGCAGAATACTTTTGCGCCAGTTGGTTCAAGCGGCCTTCATAATCAACCGCATAAGGGCAGCTGTTACAGGTGAAGGCGATTACCAGTACGTCTTTATCCTGAAACGATGCACTCGAGTACGACTTGCCATCCGTCGCCGGCAGCTTCTCCCACGTCGGTGCTTTGTCTCCCACGGTCAGCACGGGATTATATTTACCGGCGCAAAGTGGGGACTCATTTAAGAACAAACAGCAGGCAAAGACAGCCAGCAGAAAAAATATCTGTCGTGAAGCAGACATCATTATCAACCTCAAAAATAGCCGGGAAAAAATCAGTCGTTATTTTACCAGGGGACATCAAAACGAATTCGCTCAGCCAGCTCTTTTAACTGGTTCGCATGATCACGGTGTACCAGCAGCCCTTCACCTAATGAACGCTGGGTCTGCTCCCACTCACTCTCTCCCGGTAAGCGGACCGGTTCGTTTTCGTTGACTGTACTTAACTGGTGAATGCATTTGATCGCGGAATCAAGTTCATTATGAAACTGGTCTTCTTCGACAAACTGTTTCAGATCGATCACATAAAAGAAATGTTCCGAACCTTCGATTTCCGGTGGTTTAGTTTTATTGATCGGCAGCTTACCGCCTGCCAGGGCACCTGTCAGAATCGAACTGACCATTGCCAGTCCATAGCCACGCGGACCTGCTGCGGGCAGCAAGGTTTTTACTGCAGATGAATCCGTTGTTTCTTTGCCTTCACTGTCGAGAGCATATCCGGGTGGAACCGGCAGACCATACATGGTCTGTGTATCCAGTTTCCCCCAGGATGTTTTCGCGCACGCCATATCCAGTACAAACGGGGCACCTTCGCGTGTCGGCACACCCCAGGCAATCGCATTATTGGCGGTAGCACCCTGCGTACTCCCATGGGCGGCCACCGTCGCTCTCCCCGTGTTGGTGGTGCAGTAACCAATCATACCTGCTCTCACAGCCATCAGGACATACACGGCAGCAGCGCCAAAATGATGGCTGTTCTTAACTACGACGGTTCCGGTTCCGACTTCTCCCGCTTTTTTAATCGCCAGTTCCATGGCCCGGGTTGCTGCGACGTGTCCCATCGATTTGCTGCCGTCCAGCACCGCGATGGCCGGCGTTTCTTTGAGTGTCAGAATCTGAGCCCGGGGGTCGATGTCACCCATGTCCATCGAATCGAGATAGCGTTCAGCCGTGCGACTGCCATGAGAGTGAATGCCGCGCAGATCGGCTTCAATCAAACGGTCGGCAGCAATTTCTGCTTCGACCTCAAACATACCCATCCGAACAAACAGTTTGACCAGCAGTTCCTTCAGTGGTTCCAGAGGAATCTGAACTTCCTGGGATCGATCCTGAGGCGGTGCAAAATGATCCGACGACATATTAATGGCTCTTTAATTAGGAGGCAGTACCCGCGTGCATCATCATGAATGCGGGAGGAAACTTATGCCTTCATCATATAATAACCACTCGCCAATTCCAGCCTGATTCGACTTCGGTCCTGCTTGCCTTCAAGAATATTCAACCACTGAAATGAACGCACAGATCCTGCCCAGGAGCCCCGACCTGTCGGCAACTCCCTCGATTCACTGTCCTGGTGGGTCTAATTCGTCATATTTACGTCAAACGAATTATCCCCTTCACTGATTTCGAAGGTTAATTCGCTTTTATTCGGATCGCGGTATTTCAAGGGGATATTTTTGTATTCTTTTTTGGTCGAGACCGGGATGGCATCCTGGGGCGGTGCTTCAGGCGGGGGCAGGATTGTGACTGCATATTTTCCCGTTTTTAATGGATCTGTAATCGTGTAAAGCCCTTCTTCTGACAGATCAGCCGAAGCGCCGACACCCAGTTCGGAGGAATAAAAGGAAATCACTCCCTCAGAGACTGGCGCACCTTCATAGCTCACTTTGCCTTTGACCTGACCCGTGGGGATTTCTGGCTCCCCCCCGCAACCTGCAATCAAAAAGATGAATCCAGAGAGAACGCCACAATATTTTAAACTCGACTTCATGATGAAACCTTTAGTCAACTGTACCCGGTGTTATTAGACAGTAATCATCGTTCTCTGATTCGTGCTGGAATAGAGGGAAAATGCCTGTGCTGATCAATGGTGTGTTTTAAACTGACGCCTCCTGACAACAGCGTCCCTGGGTTGCAGGATGGATTCCCGTCAGCCAGAGAGCTGCTACAGGTAAATGCGATGTGTTCTAGAATTCTCCGATGACCTGTCCATCATCACGTACACAAAGTTGTTTCAACGTCAGAAAATCAAGATTCTCGGAAACAAAGCGGACGCCCCCATCTGCCAGCAACGTATGGATTCCACCGGTGTGATAAGAATTGATAATGGTATTCCCGGAGTAGGCACTACTTGAGCGGGGAACGGTGTTGCCGCCGGCCTGACCTGATTTCGCGTTGATGGAAAAGGCAACCGTGGTCACACCTGCGACGTGATGCGCGCCGGTTCGACTCACAACATCACCCGTGGAGGACCAGCCGCGCCAACCGCCGTGATAGTTAGTACGCCAGTCATTTCCGGAAACACTTCCAGATTGTTCCGCAACGATAATTGTGTTCGATGTTCCGTCTGTCACATCGCGGAAACGGTAGTTCTTGCCGGGGACCAGTAATCCGTTATTGCAATACACGCCATAGTTAGCCGCCGTAGAGCAGACGTTGGAGCGACCGGCGGGGTCAGGAGTCGCACCGCTGATGCCGACATAATCATGGCATTGCAGTCGATCGTAATTGCACATGCTGCCTGAAGGATTGTTAGGATCCAGCGGACTGGAAGGACACTGAAAGACAGGGATCTTGATTCCCACGATAATCAAATTTGTGTTAGTTGCCTGTTGACCGTATGAGCTCGACGAATTACAGCCGGAAGCCCAGTGCCCAGAAACATTCAATTGATTGAAAAGGGGCGCCTGGTCGATGCTGGGGAGTAAACCGTAGCGCCAGTTGGGACGATTTCCGGGCAGGGCACCAACGGGAAACGTACTATAGGTTTCATGGTAGTTATGTAATGCGAGGCCGATCTGCTTCATATTATTTTTACAGGTGCTCCGTCTTGCCGCTTCCCGGGCCTGTTGAACTGCAGGAAGTAACAGAGCGATTAGAATTGCAATAATGGCGATGACGACCAGCAGTTCAATTAAAGTAAATCCTCGTTTTGTTTGGATTGGCGGGTTCATTAGGATGCCTCTTCGTTAAAAGGAGTGATTATGGGGAAGGAAATAAAAGCAATAGCTCACGTAGCGTGCAGGGACATTCAGTGCATTTCCCTGTCATGACTGGTGTATCTGGAAGGTGTCTAGACTGTGTCCCGTTTTACTGTCGCGTCTCCAGGGCCATTTGGACCGAGTATCATAGATTGTGAGACGCTATGGTTAAATGTGATGCGCTCTAGCGGGGAGCCTGGAGCCCTGTGATGAATCTGGGGGGGAAGGTAGGTAACTATTCTTAATAAGTAATGCTAAGAATATAAGCCCTTGCTTATGTTCACGCAACAACAATTCAGAGCAGCCGAACCGTTTTTTGGGAATTTATTCAAAAGAAATAATCGCTAAATTCAATCGTGTAAATGAGATACATGCCGATGAATCCAGGGAATTCAGCGTGACATCAGTGGGATTTCCAGATGACAGATCAGAGAGAAGACCAGCAAAAAACCGCGATAAAGTATACAAAGGTGTTTTTTATTTCGCAGACAAATCGACGCGGATGATTTCTTTGTCGTTACGGGCGAAAACGCTTTTCATGGCGAACGCAGGATGCGACCAGATCGTCATCCGCCGCTGGACCCGCCGCGTTGGTTCGATCAGTTTCGCCCGGCTCAGTTCTTCGTAACCCGCGGGAGTCAGATTCGCGATAATCAGATCGCCTTGTTCATTGTGCAGAAAATAGCGGTCTTCATGGGGGATGATAAACGCATTCCACCAGCGGCCTTTGCCTGTGGCCTGTTCCGTTTCCCACAGTCGTTTTCCGTTACTTGCATCCAGGCCTCTCAACTGTCCGTAACTGCCGACACCATAAATATTCTTCCCGTTGAAGACGGGGGTCATCATAATCGGGTGTAGCCCATCGGTATTGATTTCATTGTCACTCTTGCCCGACCAGACAATTTTTGCCTGATTGCCATCCGGCGAGACTTCAATCATCCGCGGGCCATTATAAAAGCTGGCGACAAATAACCGATTTCCCACCTTGCGAGGCGTGGCGATACTCAAACCGTAGCGCACGCCATACGGGACCTCCCAGATCAGTTTTCCATTCTCGGGGTTGATCGCCGAAACCGCCGTCGGATGCCAGACGATCAGTTCCCGCTGACCGCCAAATTCAAAGATGACAGGGGGCGCATATCCCACGGCTGCATCTTCCAGCGAACGCCACAGCTCTTTCCCGGTTTTCTTGTCAAAACTGACTACGAGTGAATTCTTCTGTCCTCCGACCAGTGTAATCAACTGGTCGCCTTCCACCAGCGGTGCAGCGACCATGCCCCAGGTGGGGAGTTGCGTTCCATACTCGGATACAAAATTCTTGCCCCAGAGTACCTTCCCGTTCTTTGCATCCAGGCAGAGCAGGTGTCCCTGCGCACCGACGGTATAAACACGACCATCGTTGATGACAGGCGTCGAACGGGGCCCGGCAGGATAGCTGACCGAGTACTCGACGGGGTACTCATATTTCCAGATGATTTTACCGGACTCTGCGTCGAGACATAAAACTCGTTCAAAGCTGACCCGTTGTTTGAAAATGCGATCCGTTACAAATACGCACCAGCGCGAATTCACTTCTGCGACAGCAGGTCCCGCGTAACCCTCTCCGATGGGCGTCGACCAGACACGGGGCAGCACGCCGGACGTGGGCAGAGTTTTCACAATTCCTGTTTCCCGCCAGACCAGATCGTGCTGCGGTCCTCCCCATTGAGGCCAGTCGTCACAGAAAGCCTGCTGCGATACGAAGCTGAAACAGAGTACGAACGCGAGCAATTCTCGTGTGCCGACCATAATTACCTCAAGGGTTGAATGGAAAGAATTATTTTACTTCGTGGACCAAAAGCATGCCCACGCTGATTTCTACATAGCTCACCATAGCAAACCACTGCTAACAAGCTGAAAACAAAAAACACGTTGTCGAAAATCACATAGGTCACCATTGATTACTTTTCGGTGGCTAACAGCGTGGCTAATTCTATAAGTATCGCATCATTTACCACCAATCAACCAGCTGCCGAAAAACAAAATTCAAAAAACACAAAAGTTTTAAAGGGGAAATCGGCGGTTTAAAAGTGATCTTAGCGGATATGAGCGGAAATCGGCGGGTATCGTCGGATGACTAAAAAACCCTTTATTTCAGGCATCAAACAAGGGTAGGCGCCTGGAAAATATCGATTACATTGGCCTCACTTCAAACGCAAAACAACAGATTTGAAAGTGAAGCGATGGTGACAAAAACAACAGAGCAGCTGGCCGGGTCTGATGAAGACTATGGGTACAAGTTCGGCTGTGACGGTCTTCTAAGCATCAAGAAAGCAGCATCGATACTCGGCATTCATGCTAATACCGTGAGGCGATGTTGCGAAGACGGTCGATTGAGAGGCGGCAAGTTTCCAGTTGCCGATGGCGGCGAAACAGGCAACGGAAAACGGGTTGTCTGTGCCCGTTCAGTCCTGAATTTAATTGAGAGAGCAAAGGATTAACTAATGCAAAATATTGATCACACACAAGCCAGAGACGCAAAGCCAGGTTCGCCATTAAAAACCGGTGACCGAGTGCGGTGCATCCTGTTCGACGGCTCCATCGTTGATGGGGCTGTGGTTGGGAAAACGGCGTTCTATGTGAATGTCGATGTGGACGGCGAACCGCTGTCATTCGATTTTGACGACGTGTTTTCTGCTGTTGTCTCTGAAGAGGATTTTCATTTGCGGGCAAAGATCGTCAGCGGGCGGTTTCACACTCAGCTGGGGCTGATGAACACAGCCAACCGGTCTAATGCCATAGCCGCGAGGGCGGTGCCCGCATGATCGGTTTTCTGAAACGCCTGGTCGGCTGGCTGTTTGGGTTTGATGGAAGGGAGGTGGAGAGATCAAAAGTTGAAATTATCGAGATTGATTTAGGGGCTGGCCCAGTCTGGCTGGATCTGGACCGGCGCGACAGTATCGAGTTTATCCAAAGGAGCAAGAACAATGACTGAATTAACTGATGAAAACCGGCTTACTTTTGAATTGTATAAGCCGCAAGAAGACGGCAGTAGTGATTTGAGAGATGCCACATACAAACGGAAAGGTCGGGAAGTCGTGTGGTCCTCTTCTCCACTGGCAGCCATTTCCAAGGGCAGTGCCCTGCGTTTCAATAAGGCAGCAAAGCTGAAATATGATCTTGGACCCAAAACACATGTCTGTTTTTATTACTCAGAAGAACTGAACGCACTGGGGATGAAAAAAGTCTCTTCAGGTACTCCAGGTGCTATAAAGTTTTTCGACACAAATCAGGCATCGGTTGGCATCAGCAGTGTTATCAAACGGTTCAACCTGTCGGGAGGACCGATCAATCATCGCCTGGTATCGTTTGATAGTTACACTGGTCTGATTATTATTCATGCTGTCCATCAGAAGGGAAAAAAGCCGGGATCGATAGGGGTGACGGTGCCATTTGCAGGTAAGGCGTTTCTTCAAGATGCGATGAACCGGGCTCGTCGAGGGATGCCGCAGGTTGGCCCTGTGCGGCTTCCGACAACGCAGGTTATCTCGGATGAACTTCCGCAGAAAGCTGTTTGCAAAATCGAACCGGACCGGGCTTACACTCTTGACCAGATTGCGGATGCCGCTGGTGTCAGCAAGTCTTCTATCAACACCATGCGTCAGAAAGGACTTCCAACCCGGAAGTACGGACGGCGTCTTCTGGTGATCGGTCTGGATTACCTCAAGTTTCAGAAGTCGTAAGTAGCGGCAGAGAGTTGTCGATTGACTGTTAATCTTAATATTTCTGGAGTGATAACAATGCAAGATCGAGTTGTGGAATACCACAAAACAGGAGACTCTTCTCATGATTTTTGGCTGGGGCATATCACTGCCTGCAACCACCAAGCGGGAGGGGTTCCATCTTCATACATAATCAGAAATCCACTGCATGCTGCAGACCTTGGAGAACCACAAGATTATCCGCCTGTCTGCATGCTGAATTTTGATACTGGTTTTTCTGAAGCAGAAATTCTGGCAATCATCATTGACCGGTTCGAAAAAAGGCATGCCGCTTCAATTGATGATATTCCTGGGGAAATTGTCGAAAAGGCCCGCGATCTGCTTTCCACTTTGAAAGCGCACGGAGAAACAGGTGTTTTGCCGTGAATCACATTGACCGCTTTATCGAATGGCTGGAGGAGGTCAGTCGGAAGGATGCCAGGGTGGATTACTGGCTCACTCGTGAGGAACTGTATGGTTCTCGGTTTATATCCGATCCCTGGTATGGAATCACAACGGCGATCAATCGCCATTGCCAGGCACGGTGGAGTCTGACCTTTGCGTTTGCAGCTGCCTGGATGGCTGCAATTACTTACTACGTTTTAACGAAATGAAAGAGGTACGCTTTGAAAGATTTCTTTAAAGGATTGGGCGTGGTCACTGCTCTGGTATTAATTGTCATCTTCACGGCAGGCAGTATCGGCTGTTTCATCGAACTTAAGCAGCTGCAGGATGAATGCACCTCGCTGGGTTACGGCGGATATCACACCAGAGACGGGAAGCACATTTTCTATCTGTACGATTCAGCAAAATCGAAAACCAAAGCAGACAGGCGACCCAGTGAGGCCAGACCATGCGGAGACCTGGCCGGGCGAAAAATAAAGATGGCATCGCAATAAAATGTTCTCCTGAGTGATGCCATGGTAACCCCTGTATCTCAATTGGCAGAGGACAGTTTAGCGGAGCTGTAGGTTGCGGGTTCGAATCCCGTCAGGGGTATTTGAGGGACGCTTTTTAATCACCACATTTTCAACTGCGTGGAAGGTACGCGCAGAGACAAGCAAAAAGAGAAGGGACGCAATGAAATGAGTCAAGCTGAAGAACAGATTTTACAAACTGATTTAGATCAACTTGAGGTGATCGGAGAAGAAATCCAGAGTCTCGGTGTTGATATGTCTTTTGGCATGCAGGATCGAATCGAAACGATCTGCCAGGCCATTCGTAATTTAACACGCATCAAAAAACACCTGCTTTATTTGGCACAACATTAAGGGGAAAACCGTGACTTGTATCACTATTACTAATTCAGGTGTGGAGTTCAATCTCACCAATATCGACTCAACGCAAATCGATATCAACGATATTGCCCACCATCTAAGTCTGATCAATCGGTTTGCTGGAGCGATGGAAGTGCCTTATAGCGTGGCACAGCACAGTGTCATTGTCAGCCGCATTGTTCATCCACGGTTTGCCCTGCCCGCGCTGCTGCATGATGCTGCTGAAGCTTACATCGGGGATATTTCAGCGCCGGTCAAGAAGTTGCTGCTTATGCACGGAGTCAATCACCTGGCTGAATACGAAAGTGTTCTGCTGTGTTTGATTCTGGAAAAATACGGCGTTTCTCATTATTTAATGCGGGAATCTGCAAACCCGGTTCACACAGCAGACATGCAGGTCCAAGCAACCGAATTTCGCGACCTGTTTAATCCACCACACTATCTGCCAAGTCTGCCGACTCCGCTTGATACAACAATCAGACGAATCGACCCGGCTACGGCAAAACGCTCGTTTTTAATCCGTTTCCACGAACTCACAGAAGGAAGATATGACTATGACCAAGACGACGAATTCTACGAAGAAGATGAACACTTTGACGAACAAATTTAGCCTGGTCAATACCGTTGGGCCCTGCCTGGATAAAGTGCTTCAGGACTGCGGTTCAGAGCCTCGCAAGGAAAGTGTTTTCTTTGACGTGCATTTCCTGAAACCCGTTTTAAGCGTGGACATGCACAACACCACTGACGAAGAGGTTCTCGAATCAGTACGCGACTACTGTTACGAGATGGCTGGTAAATTCCGCGAAGCTGGAATGAATGTGCAGAAGCGATTAGAGGCTGCACAGCAGCCAGTACCACCATTGTCCGAACTGATCGGTCATAACGTCCATTTTGTAATCTGAAAGGCTACGTTTTGAACAAGTCTGATACTGTAACCGAACTTTCAGCAGCACTGGCAAAGGCTCAAGCGGGCATTGCCAATGCTGCAAAGGAGGGAGTCAATGCCAACCCTCACTTTAAACATAACTATGCCACACTCAAAAGCGTGTGGGCAGTATGCAAAATTCCGCTGACAGAAAACGGTCTGAGTGTAGTTCAGTCACCAGAGTTTGACGGACAGTCTGTGAAGGTGACAACAACGCTTTTGCATAAGACCGGGCAGTGGATCGAGTCAACAATCACAATGCCGGTGAAAAAGCTGGACTGTCAGGGGATTGGCTCCGCTATCACTTACGCCAGGCGCTATGCACTGGCAGCAATGGTGGGCGTGGCTCCTGATGGTGATGACGATGATGGCGAAGCTGCTGTGAACCATCATCAGAAGACACAGCAGCCTGCGAATCAACAGCAAACCCAGCAACAACAGCAACGCCAACCTGCGCAGCAACAAACCCAGGGTGAAAAGACCGACTCTCAAAAGGTCAACGCATTCCTGAAGGCTGCCAACTGCCAGTCTAAAGAAGATGCTGACCTGGTTCTCGATTTTGTGGCACCTGGTCACACAACCGAAACGGTCAAGAATCCTGAAATTGCTTCGTTCGTGCTGGCATCCATCAAAGACAAATTGAATTTCGGTCTGTTCAAACCTGAAACGGTTCTGGGCATTGCCCGCGCTGCTGCTGATGCTGCGGACGCGTTTTGAATAGGAAAATTATCGAATGCATATAGACGACGTAAAAATTGACGACGAATTCAAGTGCCTGTGTCCTGGGCTGACCGACGATGAATTGCGACGGCTCAAGGCGAACATCATCAGCGATGGTGAGTTTCGCGAACCGGTTGTTGTATGGAAGTCAGAAGAGATCCTGATTGACGGGCACAACCGACACGACGTGTGGTGGAACATGGACGGCGAGCAGCGCAAGCAGATTGCACCACCACGCGTTCTGTTGAAGGAATTCGCCAGCCGGGAGGAGGCTCACAATTGGATTATTTCCAATCAGCTCGGACGGCGGAACCTGGATGAAAAGCAGAAGTCTTACCTGATCGGCAAACGATATCAGGCAGAGAAGAAAGACAAAAGCAAAAATCTGAAGCCAGGCGGTTCCAGTGGCAATGTCTCGAGTGGTCACAGTGACCACTCGAAGAAAACCGAAGTCGTTATCGCTGAAGAAGTCGGCAAAAGTCCAAAACAGGTTAGAAGAGATGAGAAATTCACCGAAGCCGTTGACACGCTGGTTGAGAACATCGGGCCTGAAGTGAAACCGGAAATCCTGAACGGCAAAGAGATTACCAAAAAGAAGGTGATGGAAATTGCCGAGTTGCCAGCTGACAATCAGAAAGACGAATATGACCGGGCAATGGGACGGGGCAAACCGTCTGGCGGTGACTCCTTTGATCCTGCGGAATGGGGCGGAATGGAGCCGGTTGACGATCCGGTTATTCCTGAAGATGTGGTCACTGAATACCACGTGAAGGAAATGCAGGCTGCGTTCAACGAAGTTCAGAAACGCGCTACGGCTCTCAAGAAAGCAATCCACGAATTGCCGGACGGGCCGGGCGGCGCCTGGTACAACCCTAACGCAATGCAGGACATCATGACCTGCTACACAAACCTGATGAATACCATCAAATACCGGAAACCGGTCGCAGTCTGCGGGCATTGTGGCGGCAAGAAGTGTGAACGGTGCTATCAGACCGGGGCTCTGAATAAAGATCAATCAGAGGCACTGAGAGAGGGATTGGAGGCAACAGCGTGAAGCATGTAATTGGCTTTTCAGGAGGTGTAGATAGCCAGGCGTGCCTTTGGTGGATGCGTCAGAAATTCGGTGATGAAGATATTATCGCAATGAATTCTGATGTTGGTGGCCATGAGCACCCAGTCACTACTGAATTTATAAGGCAGTTTAGCGAGACCGTTTTTCCAGTTGTTCAAGTCACTCCATTGATTAAGGATCTCGGAACACGTGGCACAAGGCCGGGAAAGACACGAGATCGAAGGCAAGAGTTTGATGATAACGACGTTCTGACATTCGACCGACTAGCGTACATCAAACAAAGGTTTCCATCTCGCAAGGCACAATTCTGCACTGAGCATCTGAAGCTTGCTCCCCAGCGGCGTTGGTGTAATGAAAATCTGAGGGACAAAGGTATTGAGTTTGAGCGATACACTGGTGTTCGTTGTGATGAATCAGATGCCAGGAAGAATACCCCTGAAGGGAAATGGGACGATTATTTTAAGTGCCAGATTCATTACCCCATTCGCTGCTGGACAAAACAGGAATGTTTTTCGGTGCTGAAAAAAGCGGGAGAAGAGGTAAACCCACTTTACAGGATGGGGTTTAACCGTGTCGGATGCGCCCCCTGTATCAATGCAAGCAAAGCAGATGTCAGGGAGTGGAATGCACGTTTCCCTGAAATGATCGACAAGGTACGTGAATGGGAACAACGTGTCCGCAGAACTTTTTTTGCTCCCTGCGTCCCTGGAATGAGAATTAACTGGATTGATGACGTTGTCAGATGGTCAAAGACGGCTTTTGGAGGAAAGCAGCCAATGCTCCCAATTGTCGAAGTAGAAGCGGCGGCTGGGATGTGTAGCAGTAGCTATGGACTGTGTGAGTAGTATTAAACCTGTGGTGGTGTGACGTGCAGCAGTTTCTGTTTCAGGATGATCAATCTGTAAAACCTCAGATAAAAGGTCCGTTGAAATTTACGCCTCGGGATTATCAAGCCGAGGCGATAGGTAATTTCTACGACCTGATTGATGATGGTTCACCGGGGGCAATCGCCCGGTGTTTTACAGGCGGCGGGAAAACGTTCATGGGAGCGATGGCTGCTGAACGTTGGCTTCGTCGTTCCAGTGATCATTATGTAATGGTGCTGGCTCATGAACGTCAGTTGGTGAATCAGTTTCGGTCTGAACTGGGAGATTTTCTACGTATCCCTGTCGGGCTGGAAATGGGGACGGACGGAAGTGTTGCCTTCGGCGGTTACGGAACGCCCAGGGTTACCGTAGCCAGTCGGGCAACACTGGCAGAAAAGGGCGGCTGTTCGCGTCTGTATAAATTCAGTTATGAAAAACACTGGTTGGTGATTATCGATGAATGCCATCGATACGCGTATTCGTTGCCTTCCTGCAAACACATTATTGACTGGTTTGAAAACAACCCCGAAAGCAAAAGGCTCGGGTTGTCGGCAACTCCAGAACGGGGAGACGGGATCTCTCTGCGCAGGCTGTTTCCCGATGTGGCATTGGATTACAAGATGTTTGGCGAAGAGAAAAACGCCATTCGGGACGGTTGGTGCGTTCCCTTTGATCAGCGATTCGTATCAGTCGAGGGTGTTGACTTCCAGAACATAAAAGAGGTCAACGGGGATTTTGATATTGAGGAGTTGGACGAAGCCCTCCGGCAACGTGAAGCGTTACTGTCGATGGTCAGACCGATGATGGATCTGGTTGAAGACCGTCGCACAATCATCTTCAGCCCTACCGTGAAAATGGCTCGGGCTGTTGCTCACACAATCAACGAATTTCGACCGGGCGCAGCGCAGGCCCTGGACGGTTCAGCTGGCGACGAATTGAAAGAAGAGCGATACAGCCAGCATCAAACCGGGCAGTTTCAGTTTTTATCTGTCTGCGGTTTGTGCCGTGAAGGTTACAACGATCCGGGAATCGAGGCTGTTGCTGTTTTCCGACCAACGAAAAGCCGGTCACTTGCAGAACAGATGAAGGGGCGTGGATGCCGTCCGTTGAGGGGAGTTCTGGACGGGCTGCTGACAGCCGAGGAACGCCGTGCTGCGATTGCTGCGAGCCTCAAACCGAATTGCATGATTATTGACCTGGTGGGCGTTACAGGGCTACCTCCGGTTGCCTCAACGGCTCATCTATTGGCCAGCGGAAAACCTGATGAAGTGATACAGCGGGCCAATCAGAACGCCATGAAAAACAAAGGACCGACCGACATGGTCGAGGAACTGGCCAAAGCGGAACGGCAGATTTCAGAGGAAAACGACGCAGCGAAACAGCGGTACCTGGAACAACAGCGAATAGAAAAAGAAGCGGCAGACCGGCTGGCCAGGATCAAAGGGGAAGTGCGCTATTCAACCAGTCAGGTAGCGGACGGTAACGGCGTTGCCAAGCGCGAGCTGAAAGGCGTCAAAAAAGAAATCACAGAGATGCCATTCGGGAAGTTCCAAGGCGAGCCAATTAAGGATCTGCCTGATTACTACCTGAACTGGGCAATTGAGAAATGCAAAGGGGGCTCATTGCAGAAAGCCCTCCGGAAAGAAGTCAGCAGGCGAGGGGGAATGAACGCGCCTGCTACTGAAAAACAAATCAATGTGCTGTCTCGGTTTGGATATGCCACAGACGGGCTCACACAGGCCCAGGCTGGCGACATCATCACGAATCAGATCAATAAGCGGACGATGTCCCGAGTGTGATTAGACGCGAATACAGGCCGTAAGTTTTCAACCAGCGGCATACAGCCCGAATTGGCAGTGAGTTGAAATAGCTTCGATGTGTGTGATTTAGCAGCACACTGCGAACGTAGTATCCGACGGTGACCGTGGAGTCCTGGTGTTGCGACCTGGACAGAAACGGCGTCCCTGAGTGGGCGTGAAATGTGGAGCAAAGACCCGTCTGAATCGAAGTGAAAACGTTGAAAAAGGACTTTGACTATTAAAGTCTTAGCTCCGGTTACGCGCAGTAATAAAGGCAACGGATTGAATGAATCACAGAGACAAGGTTATTTCGCAAGCGGTAAAGTATTCAGCCCACTTTGGTCTGGCGGTACTGCCGTTGAGCAGTTCAAAACAGCCCCCTCGGGACTTCGCCTGGCAACCGCTGCAGAATCGACGAATGACTGTAAAAGAAATACTGGGCTGCCCAGTCTGGGAGAACATCGGCATTGTTACTGGAGCAATCAGCGGGGTTGCTGTGATCGACTGTGACACAATGGAAGCGGCGAACCGTTTCTGGAATGAATGCAAAACACCTGTTGTTGTGGAGACTCCAAAAGGCTTTCATTTTTTCTATCGTCACCCTGGGCAGTCTGTCAAGACCTGCCAATCAGACGGCTATGACATCAGAGGCGACGGTGGTTATGTCGTTGCCCCTCCCTCTGTGGTCAATGGAAAACACTACCGGTTTCACAGCGGGGCTGAACAGTTCAGGCCGGAAAACCTGCCGTTGTTCAATCTGTCCTGGATTCCGAAACCGAAGTCAGAAACCTGCTCAACGGAGTTTGATAAAAAGATTCGGGACGGTGAAGCCTATGTAAAACGAATTTATGCAGTCAGTGGCCAGAACGGTCACAACGAAACGTACAAGGTTGTCTGTTACTTGAAAGAATCGGGCATGGATGAACTGGAAGCCTGGGCGGTGCTTCATCGTTGGAACGACACCAACGCTCAACCGCCGTGGAATGAAAAAGAGTTGTTACACAAACTGAAGTCTGTTTTTAGGAAGGCATGATCTGTGGCAAGTTTTAACAAAGTGATTCTGGTAGGCAATTTGACTCGTGATCCTCAGGTGAGGTATACGCCAGGCGGTACAGCCGTAAATGAAATCGGGCTGGCCGTGAATCGTAGCTGGTTCGATAAAAACTCCAATTCCCGCAAAGAGGAGACCACGTTCGTTGATGTAACGCTGTGGGGACGTTCGGCAGAAGTCGCCAGCGAATACCTCACCAAAGGGCGTCCCGTTCTGATTGAAGGCCGTCTGCAGCTGGATCAATGGGACGATAAAGAGTCCGGACAGAGACGCAGCAAGCTGAAGGTGGTCGGGGAAAACATGACCATGTTGGGCTCTGGTAATGGTGGCGGTCAGCAGGGCCAGCCTCAACAACAGCAGTACCAGCAGCAGCCAGCCGACGATGGTAGCGGCTTCGATGTTCATCGTCAGCCGTCAATGGATAACGAGGAGATGCCGTGGGACTGAAGAAAGCAAAGAAGAAACCCGACCTGGAATCAGTCTTCCTGAAAATCTGGCGGGAGGTAACCGGTTTGCCTCCGCCAGAGCGGGAGGTTCAGTTTCACCCAACGCGAAAGTGGCGGCTTGATTTTGCCTGGTTGAAACAAAGGGTGGCTGTGGAGATACAAGGCGGGACGTTCCTGAAGGGTAAGACCGGGCATTCGTCAGGTGTGGGGATTCAGCGAGACTGTGAGAAGGGCAACGCAGCAACGATGCTCGGATGGCGTGTGCTGCATTTTACAACGCAGGACCTGCGTAAGCAGCCTGTGCAATGCTGTGAGCAGGTGATTGACCTATTGAATTGGAGGTTCAAAACATGAGCAACAAACGGGCAGCAGCAATGGCAGCAGCGTATCTGGGGTATGGTGCTGAAGACCTGGACGCGTTCAGCGATGAAGTCAAACGGAAAGTAAATCGTCCAAGCTTACAGGAAAGCATTGACCGGTTTGAACAGGCAAAAGCTCGGGCAACAGAAGGACGACGCAATGACCTGCCTGGTCAACGGGTCCTTTTTGAGATATAGCAAACTGCTGAGTAACTAGGGAACTGTCGGTTTTTGTGTGTGTCTTTCCTTCTTTATTAAACTTAAAAATCAGTAAACCTAAGCACTAGATTCATCGTTTAGTTTTTCGAGTTCTTTTGTCTCAAGGTCCTTTTCAAGTTGTTCCTCTAATAATATTTGCATTTCCAACGATGGGAAATCCTTCACCAATTTATCAAGAACAACATAGTTGTCTTTATTTATAAATGATTGTTCAGTTCTCACCCTGGAAAGCAAACCATAATAAGCATTCAAAAAGTCAGGACCAATGTCTCGTGGCACATGCTTACCCATCTTATTAACAAGAAAAAGCAATTGGGCTACAAGATACTTATATCTCTGTTCATATTTTTCCGCGGATATATTTCTTTGAGTAGACCTAACCAATTCTAATATTTCTTCAATCATGTCTGATTGTGGACGCGGCTTAATATCACAGGAACCACTATCTTGCTTAAGGATATTATTTATGTTCTCTTCGTATAATGGCCATTCTCGGTCAAAGTACTCATTAAACCTATTGGGGTCTAATTTTAATTCACCGGTGTCTTCGTTAATCACTTCCATGAATTCTTTGAATTTCTGCTTCTCAAAATTTTTATGCTGAAAGAAAGATAACGGAGATTCAACTTGCGAACTTTCAAGACCAAACAACAAGGTATGGACCCTTGATTTTGTATCCCCTTTAAATAAATTTCCTGTTTCAAAATGTACCCATTTATTATTCAGGCATTCTTTAGTCAGACAGAGCACCCCAATATTGGTAGCTTCCAGAGGCTTAATAAGTTCAGCAGGGAAATAGCTCCCACTTTCAATGTTGCGATCTGAATAGAATGGGTCTACAGCTTGGATAACTGACTCCATCCATCGCTTCGTTTCTTTGGCAATATCACGGCTAGTAGCGCCACCCCAACTAAGAAATACTTTTGTTTTCATTTATCAATCTTTCAAAAAATGTATGTGACTGCCTGTGGACATTCTCACAAAACAGCACCAATTTAGCAATCAGGAAAATCGGAATCCGATTTAACGGTCTTACATAATTTTCAACCTGTGGTAGCTTTGAAATCGGGTATTCATTTTTACGGATTGAGCATAAAGCGGGTGGTATGACCAAAGAGGAAGCGGACCGGATTACAGCTGTTGAAGTTCAACTGGCTGCATTAACGGCTGAGATCAGAGAGCAGAGCAAAACGCTCTTTGAGGTTGTTAATCGTCATGAACAGGCCCTCTCCGGGAATCACGAATACCCTGGTATTGGTACGCGTGTTGCAATTCTGGAGGGGTTCAGCACCCGAGTCAAGTCAGTGATAGCTGCTGTTTTCGCAGCACTTCTCGCACTTTTGATAAATGCCATCAGTGGCGCCATGGGGGCTAAATGAATGATGATGACTATGGATTCCTGGCAGCTGCTGCGGTTGTTCTGCTGCTTATGATGGGCGGCGGTGGCGCTCAGGCTGAATTGCGGTTCGTTCCGACTCCCCCGTTTCAGGATGTTCAGCCGGTGGTTGATATTCCAGACGGATATCGCCAGCAAAACTGGGCTCCCTACGGTGAAGGCTCCTGCGTTCATGCCTCAATGGTGATGCTGTTGCGTTGGCAGGGCCGTCCAGAACTGGCTGACTGGTGGCGCAAGACTTTCAACGGTGGTGAGTATCCCGACTCATTCAATCAAAAACTGAACGCAGCAGGTGTCAGTTTTGCGGAAACCCGCAACGGGGATGTTGAATTCCTGGAATGGTGTATCAGAACCCGACGTGGTGCTTGTGTAACGATCATGGGCGGGGCTCATATGGTCTGCCTGGTCGGTCTCGATGATCAATACGCGTGGATTCTGGACAACAACGACCCGCATAACATCAGTCGCTGGACTCGACAGGGGTTCCTGAATGAATGGCACAACAGCGGCCATCAATGGGCGGTGACTCCGGTTTTCGATCCTCCTCCGCGAAAACCAAAGCTTTAATGCTGGAACTTGCGTTTAACTTTCTCATTGTGCTGCCCTGGGCGGCTTCTATCGTGCTGCTGGCTTGGTTCAGCAACCGTGACTTTCTTTTACATTGGAGTGATGACGTTGAAATCTAATCTGAAGGTGCTGTTTTTTGGTGTGTTTGTGCTGGCGCTGGGGATGGCTGCTTATGCTGACGTTCAAGAGCGTGTAATTGATCTGCCTGAGGATGGAAACAAGTGGTTTACGTCCCTCTTTTTGCATGATTCATGGCAGAACAGCCCCCAGGAATCGATGCTGGTGAACGCGTTTGAGACTGACCAGCGGTTGGTGACGCTGTCTAATCAGACGATTTTCAACACGTATACCGAATCCGACCCGCATTATCGGGAAACGTTTTCCGAGGCCATTCCCGATTTACCAGCCATCGCAGTGCAGCGCCCTGATGGAACTGTCGTCTATAAGGCCAGTGGTTCCAATATTCCCCGATCCGGGCCAGCGATAGCAGATTCAATCCAGCGAACGTCCCGTCGACGTTGCTGGCGTGGTCAGTGCGAGCCTGACAATCAGGTTCAACCATACGAGCGAAAGCTGGATGAAAAACGGCAGTCTCTACTGGGGCCGATTCCTGATTTAATCGACCTGGGGAATAAAGCTGCAGCAACGAAACGCCTGCTTGATGGATCACTGCCCACTTTACTGTTGGTGGTTGGTGGCCTGTTTGTCTTCTTTCTTGGTTACAAAGCAAAGGACTGATTATGGATTTGATTGATGTGAACCCGCTATTTGCTGTGCTGATTCTAGCGGGGCTCTATTTTGCGGGGCAGTTTCTGAAGAAAAAGAAAGCTGATCTCGGGGTTTCCGGTGGAAGCGACAGCGGGTTCATCGGTGAAACGCTGGAAAACCTGACAGCCCTGTCGAGTTCGATGACGGCTGCAGGCTTCAAACTGCTGCCTCAGCTACCCGATGCTCTGATGAAAAATGATCGGGGCTATGTCGACAAGTTGATCAGGCAATTGATGCTGGCATTCAATAACCCGGACCAACGGCAGGCGGAACTGGAAGAGGTCTTCACAAAGCTGCTGGAAGAAAAGTTTAAAGACCCGGATAAGCGACGATTGCTACTGGATCGAATCGAACGACTGAAAGCGGCGGAGACTGCGAAACCTGCTGTGTGAATGAAGGGGAAGTTTGGGTTTGCCTACGGACATGAAATCAGCAGGCGAACGCCATAGGGCAACAGCGGGCAAGCGTTCCCGCGAGCGTTCCGAGGCTGCTGCTGAAATCGGGCTTCCCCCTGCGGTGGTTGACCCGGCAAGAAAGGAAGCTTGCCGGTTTGACCTGCTTTTGTTCCTGGTTACGTATTTCCCTCACTCGACGGGGCTGAATCCCTTCAGTGAGGACCACAAACAAGCGATTGAGGCGATTGAAACGGCGATTCTGTCCGGTGGTCGATATCTAAACGCCGTTTATCGTGGATTCGCGAAAACAACAATCAGCGAAAATGCAGCCCTCTGGGCTACCCTGTATGGCCATCGGCGCTTTGTTGTGATCGTTGGTGCCGACGAAACAGCAGCAGCTGAAAATATCGACTCGATAAAAACCGAGTTACTGACCAACGATTTACTGTATGAAGACTTCCCGGAAGCCTGTTTTCCGATTGTCGAGTTAGACAACAAATTCCAGCGGTGCAGCACTCAGACCGTTGGTGGCGAATTGACCCACATTAAGTGGAACGCCGATAAGGTGGTGCTTCCCAGTGTTTTTGTTAATGACAAGCTGAGCGACAGCGGCGGGGCCATTATTCAGGCCAGAGGATTGACGGGCCGGATTCGTGGCCTGTCTCACAAACGTTCTGACGGTGTGAAGCAACGTCCCGACCTGGCAATTATCGACGATCCACAGACCGATGTTTCAGCGGCGTCACCGACTCAGGTTAAAAGCAGACTCAAGTTAATACAGAAGGCGGTTTTAAAGTTAGGCGGGCACAACTCCACACTGGCGTGTGTGATGAATGCTACTGTCATCGAAGAGGGAGACTTAATTGATCAGCTGCTAGACCCGATCAAACACCCAGAATGGCAGGGTGTGAAGGTGGCAATGATCAAGAGTTGGGCCAAACGTCACGACGATCTTTGGAAGGACAAATACGCGAGACTCCGCAACTCGTATAACCCTGAGATGCCAGGGGATAAAAAGCGGGCAGAACAAGAGGCGACCGAGTTTTACCGTCAGAACTTCGACGAAATGAACGAGGGATGCGTTGTTTCCTGGTATTACTGCTTTGATGCAGAGAACGAAATCAGCGCGATACAGCACGCCTACAACGCTCTGATTGATGATGGCGAAGACGTATTTGAAACCGAATACCAGAACAATCCCCAGCGGGCGGGTTCTGATAGTTTCATCTTGTTGTCTGTGCGGGCAATTGCTGACAAATGTAATGAGTTTGAACGATATGAAGTTCCTCCGGAATGCCGCAAGCTGGTAATGGGGATTGATATTCAACAGAAGGTGCTGTTCTACACCATCTTGGCGGTTTCTGACCAGTTCGATATTTTCAACATCGACAGCGGCTGTTACCCCGATCAACGCAAGCAGTTCTTTTCACTGAAGGACATCAAGCCCACCATTCAGCAGAAGCATCCAGGCCTGGGTTTGGAAAAACAACTTGAGGAAGCAATCAACGCCTGTGTCCTGCTGTTTCACAGTCGGATTTATACCAACAAAAAAGGAGAAGAGTTTCGGCTTGGTACTACTTTGATCGACGCTGCCTGGGGCGAAAGCACTGCAGCTGTCAAAAAGGTTTGTCGGGAAAATGAATTTTCCAGCAAACTCTACCCCGCATTCGGTAAGGGTGTGAAGGCTTCCGATTATCCACTGCTTTCAATTAAACCGCAAAAGGGGGAATTCAGACCGACCGACACAACGGTGCCATGGCGCATGCTGCCCAGTGAGGAGCGAGGCCAAAGGCATGTGATCTGGGACACTAACAGCGTGAAAACGTTTTTACACAGGCGGCTACTTGTGCCTTACGGCTCGCCTGGATCAATGACACTTCACAACAAGAAAGGGGGGCATGATTTATATGCAGAGCATTTAAGAGCAGAGTATGCAATTGAAGTCGAGGCCAGAGGACGGAAGGTCAATGAATGGGCTCTGAACCCTGGCCGGCCAGACAACCACTGGCTTGATACCACCAACATGGCAATCGTGGCAGCCAGCATCGAGGGGGCTTCACTCCTCGGAAAGCCAGCAGCAAGAAAATCGAAACGCAAGCGACGTAAAAGGGTGAGTTATCTATGACAGCAACCAAAACGAAAAAAGGTAGAGGACGACCAAAAGGCAGCAAGACTGAGACAGCGCCAGTTCATGACGTTGTAATTTCTCGCTGTGCAAAGTGCCAATCCACAGAAAGAGAGGAGTATTCAAACATCCGCACACTGGAATATAGCGGCATCGCTCCAGATGGAAAGCCGTTTAACTTTGTCCGGTGGAAAAACACAAAGTGCCTCAACTGCAGCCAGCGTCGCATTGACAAGTTCTATGAACACGTTGTGTGACCACTCTTGGAAAATCGGAACCCGATTTAACGGTCTTACATAATTTTCAATCTGTGGTAGTTTGGTTTTCATGAGTGAAGAAAACATAAAGGCGATACTCGATGCTGGTGTGAAGAGCGTGACAACGGACGGGGTAACAACTCAGATGGTTACCCCGTCCGAATTGCGAAAGCGCCTGCGGGAACTGAACCAAGCTGATAAGACCACACGCACGAGGCGACCTGTGGTATCTACGATCAACCTGGGGGGTGCGTAAGCTTTGCTTAAAGGATTGAGCAGCGGTGTCAATCGGGTTCGTTCTTACTTCGGCTATGATGCAGCCGAACCGAAGAACAAACGCAAGTCTCGGTCGGGTCCGATCAAGTCTGAAGATGCCGTTCTGGGCAAGTCTGCACGCCGAAAAGTAATCAGCACAGCAAACGAAGTTCATCGCAACTTTGCCATTGCTGGGTGGATGATTCGCAAACACCTGGATTACACGACTCAGTTTTCTTTTCAGTGCAAAACTGAGGATGAGGGTTTTAATAATGAAGTTGAAGAGTTTGTCAAAGAGCGATCCAAAAAGACCAACTGCGACATTGCAGGCCGTCATGACTTAGATATGTTTATGCGAATTGCTGAAATTCGCTCCCTGGTAGACAACGATGTAGGCATCCTGCGATTAAACACGGGGCACTCTCAAGGGGCAGAAGGCGACCGTATTCGCAATCATCCCAAACCAAACAAAAACGATACCTGGGTGCATGGTGTCCGCACAAACAAGGCTGGCAGAGCCTTAGATTTCGCAATCTTTAACCGTGGCAAAGGCGGAAACGGGTACGAATTTGACCGCACAGTAAAGGCGAAAAACCTGTATTTGCACGGCTATTATGATCGGTATGACCAAGTACGAGGGGTTTCGCCGATTCTGGCCGGGCTGACTGATTTGCAAGACGTTGATGAAGGTTTTGATTTAGGCCTGGCGAAACTGAAGGTTGAGCAACTGTTTGCAATGGCGATATTTCGCGAAGCAACAGAAGGCTTCGGTGGTCCGACTCAGACTGAAGATGATGATGAAGAAACCGAAGTTGATGAGCGAAAGTACCAAGTAGACTTCGGGGCAGGTCCGGTCATGTTGGACTTGGACCCAGGTGACCGAGCAGAGTTTTTAAAGTCGGACGCACCGGGCGTTAACACAACCGGGTTTTTGAACTCGGTGATTGCAGTCACTCTAAAGTCGTTAGACATCCCGTTTTCATTTTATGACGAAAGTTTCACCAACTTTTTTGGTAGCAAGGCAGCATGGCAGCACTACGACAGGTCATGCGTAACGAAGCGGCAACGCAACAGGTCACTCCGTGATTGGTGGATTGTTGGTCAACTTCAATGGGGCGTGATCCATAACGAAATCAAGCTTCCGTCTGGAATCAGGCTAAAAAAACAGTTCTGGGAGTGGGTGCCTAACGGGATGCCTTGGTGGGACCCACTCAAGGAAATCAACGGAGACAAAGCTGCAGTAACAGGCGGTTTTGATAATCCGTATGACATCTGCAAACGTCGTGGAAACAAAAGTTTTGAAGACAACATTAAGCTGACCGCGAAAGCTTTCAAGTTTGCAGAAAAGATGGGCGTTCCGTTGGATTTTGGAATCGTACCTCAGACTGTAGAAGTGGTGGAAAAAGATGCCTGACGTTTCTGAAATCCTGAGCAAGCCGGTCAACAGACTGCGTTCCAAGGTACAGCGTGGTGCCGTTGGTAGCGTTGACCGTGAAGGCGGTGATAATGGCGCGGGGCTGATCAGCGATTTCAGCGTGATTACCCGTGGGGAAGCACTCGGACACGAGATGTGGTGTGATGCTGAGTTTCTCCAGCAGGTTCATGACGCAATCAACGCAGCTGGGAAAGCTGGGTTGAAAGCCCGTTTCACACATCCCGGATTGTCTGCTGACGGACTGGGAAAGTTTCTCGGTAACATCAAAAACGCCTACATGAAAGGCGATCAGACATTTGCTGATCTGCACTTTTCAAAGTCGGCACACAATACGCCTGACGGAGACCTGGCTAATTATGTGATGGATTTTGCCGAAGAGGACCCTGATAAATTTGGTTCCTCAATCGTGTTCATGCAAGACCGAAAAGCAGAAGAGCTGTTTCACGTCGAACATAAAAACGAGGACTCCGGCGAATTTGAAAGCCCTGATTCCGACAACGAAAAGAACTATGAACATTGTCGACTGTCAAAACTCTATGGTGCTGACATTGTTGACGATCCAGCAGCCAATCCTGACGGCTTGTTTCACCGGGGCCAGGAAATCCCCCAGAACGCTGAACTGCTGCTGAATTACGCGTTCAAAATCGAAGGCTCTGAAAAGCCTTCTCAATTTGATTTTGGAATTGATCCTGACAGGCTCTCTGCCTACGTGGATCGTTATCTCGACAACCATAACTTGAAAATCGTTTCAAAAGGAGAGCCTGAAGAAATGGCAAACGAAACTGAAGCACCGTCCAAACCGGAAGTCAACGCCGATGAAATCCGTTCTCAGTACACTGCTGAATTGAATAAGTATGTTTCCAAGTTCGGCGCTGAACACGGGGTGAAATGGCTCGGTGAAGGCAAATCGTACTCTGAAGCACTGGAAGCCCATGTTGATGTTCTGGGCGGAAAGCTGGCAGCCAAAGACAAACAGATTGAAGAGTTGAATGAAAAAATCGCTTCAATCGATCTGGGCGAGGATACCCCGCTGGAATCGGGCCAGGCTGGTGAGAAAAAGAGCAGCGGCAAGGGGGCAAAGGGGAAGTACGACGCGTTTCAGGCGTTGCACCGGTTTAAATAAACAAATCGTCTCGGGTCTGTATTTTTGAAGACGAATTCAATCAAAGGAGTGATGTAGAGTGGCTGATACTTATGAAACTTTAACGGATATCGGCAAGGTTAATGACGAAAACCTGGCTGATGTTGAGATCACAGATCTGCTGGACGATGCACCGTTGCTGGCTGCATTGGCTGCAGAAACGGCCAGCGATGGCGATAAACACAAATACCCCAAAGAAACCGGGGCGCCTGTTGTTGGTTTCCGTGATATTAATGCTGGTATTGAACACAGCGTTTCCGGTGATGAAATCGTCACGATTGACTTAAAGGTTCTTGACGCATCAACGCGGACGGACGTGGCTGCTGCTTCGATCTGGAAAAAAGGCGGACCTCTTGCCTATGTTGCTCGCAAGAATCGACGCAGCCTGAAATCTGCTTTTGCAACTGCTGAAAAACAGATTATCTACGGGACGGGTAATAAATCAGATGGCTTTGTTGGTCTGGCTGATGCGGAAACGCTGGACGATCTGGACGATCCAATGGTGGTCGATGCTGGCGGAACGACTGCCGACACTGCCAGTAGCGTTTACTTGATTCGTACCAATGATGAGGGAACTGACTGCACGCTGATCACTGGTATGGAAGGCAATATCACTATTGGTGAGACCAGCACCCAGGAGGTTGATGACGCCGATGGTAAGCATTATCACGCTTATGTGACTGCGATTCTTGCCTGGTTGGGTCTTCAAATCGGGTCAATCCATTCAGTGGGCCGGATTGTCAATCTCACCGAAGATGATGGCAAAGGCCTGACTGATGACCTGATTTACAAGGGGCTGGAAAAGTTCCCGTCCAGTAAACAGCCTAATTTAATCGTGATGAATCGACGCAGCCTGCGTCAACTACGAGAGTCCCGAACGGCAACCAACCCGTCTGGAACTCCCGCTGCACGGCCAACGGAGGTTGATGGCATTCCGATTATCTGTACTGACTCAATTATCAACACGGAAGCACTGCTGGCTGCTGAAGAATAATGAGCGTCATTGAAAACGTTCTTGCTGTGGGGCTTCAGGCTGGTTTGTCTTTAACGGCAACCAGCCTGACCTACACGCAGGGCGGCAACACGATTGAGGACCTGAAGGGGACGCAGGGTTCTACTACTTGGCGTGTGATTGATCGGGACGGCTTCCCGATCCGAAAAACCAGCGTTGACTGGCTTGTGAAAGCTGAGTTGCTGGTGATTGACGGCGTAACGGTTTTGCCGAAACGAAACGATTTGATTACTCGGGTAATTGGTGGTGTCTCTCGGGTTCATCAGGTATTGCCGTTCGGTGATGACGAGCAGGAATATCGGTTCATGGATGCGGGCCGAACCATGCTGCGAATTCATACAAAACTGATTTCAGAGGAGCCAGTTTGACAGTTTCAGTTGATGATATTGCAGAAGTTCTGGCCAGCGAGATTGCCGGTCATGATTTTGGTGAAGAGTTTGACGCTCAGGTTTCTTATGTCCTCAAGAAAAGCATTGAAAATACTCGTGTTTTAACAGCGGTTGTGCTGCCCAGAGATGAGGATTCAGAGCCGAAAACACGGGGGCGTGACCTGTTCACGTTTGTCGTTGACGTGGCTGTGATTCGTCCAGTGACATCGACAGAGCCCGATGTTGTGAAACCTCTGCAAGCACTTCCCAGGACAGTCAGAAAGTTTCTGCGGGGATTGAGACCAGTAGGGGCGAGCTGGGTTCAGTCAACACTCAAAACACCTTACAGCTATGACATGCTGAACTCGGAAAGCATGTTGGTGTCTGTGATCCAGAACAGGTACACGATCATTCAATGAGAGTCGGATTCAGCGTTAAAGGTCTGGAATTCAGTTCTGACGCTGTCATTAAAGAGGTCAAGAAGGCGGGCCGTAAAATCGCCTTCAAAGCCGGTGGTTTAATTCGGCTGATATCGAAGCGGAAACTTCGCAAGGCTCGGCAGAAACGCGTTTCTGAACTGACCGACGAAGAGAAACAGACTTATCAGGAACGGGTAGAGCGGGCAAAAAGACTGGGGTTGCCCCGTCCAAAGCGGCCATTGAAGCCGTCAGACCCGTATGAGCCACCACGGCTTCGCGATGCGAAGTCGCCTTTGAAATACCTGTTGTTTTTTGCCGTTGGCAAAGACAACGACGTTGTAATTGGACCTGCAAAGGCCAAGTCAGGAATTGCTGACGTTCTGGAATATGGTGGAACGTCGAACGGAAAACGAATTGAACCCCGTCCATTCATGGGACCTTCATTGGAAGAGGCAGCCCCAAAACTGGACGAATTTTGGCGTGACTCAGTAACCAGGTAAAGGAGCGTAATGACAACCGGTTTAGAAATGAACTTGTATTTTGATGAAGCGGGAATGGGGGAAGGTACCTGGACCGAGTGTGGCGACGTCGGTGATGTTAACGTTCCGCATGCTGCCAACAAAACGAAACGCAAAGT
The DNA here is from genome assembly GCF_007746795.1 of Gimesia algae. NCBI lineage: Bacteria > Pseudomonadati > Planctomycetota > Planctomycetia > Planctomycetales > Planctomycetaceae > Gimesia > Gimesia algae. The sequence goes on along the minus strand of NZ_CP036343.1, from coordinate 7,503,646 downwards.
TCGGAAAAACAAATACGAGCGGACAACGATGGGGCAATTTGTCACCCAGGTTACTTTCTCGCTCGTTTACAAGAAAGCAGATCCCGTTTTTGTAATGCTGCGGGATGCTCACCTTAACAAGTCAATCATCGGTGTGGCTGCCATGACTGGACCCATTGATGAAGCTGGAAGCGAGGGCATGCAGTACGACTGCCACGTTACCGACTTCCCCATGAATCAACCGCTGGAAGAAGACTCAATGATTGATATCGTCGTTGAACCTGCATCGGAAGCAGATGACGATCCAGCCTGGGTTGAAATTTCCTCATAACAGAAAGGTTTGTTACTGAATGCTGAAACCTGGTCAAAAACTGAAACAGCGCGTGATGGTGGATGGAAAGCCCAAAGAAATCACGGCTGTGGTGAAAGGCGTTGTTAAAAAGAAACCTCAGCAGCCTGCTGAAAAACAGAAGGAGCAATAATTCTTGGCAAGCTTCACAGATACCAAAGAACGTGTATGGACTATCGAAATTACCCTCGGTGTTGCCCGAAAAGTCAAACGCGACACCGAGGTTGATTTGCTGGCTGCTCTGAAAAACCCGGAATCAGCCAACAATCTGATGGTCAGCCTGGTTGACGATCCTGAACGGCTGGGGCAAGTTCTGTATGCAACGGCAACGCCTCCTGAGGACGGTTTAAGCGTAGATGATCTGTTTCTGACCCTGGACCATGAAGCGGCGGAATCTGCCTTTAACGCGTTAGATGAGGCAATCACGGATTTTTTCCCGCCCCAGGTGAGGGGCAGACTGAAGAGGGCCAAACAGAAAGTGCTGACAGTGATGCAGAAAGAGACGGAGATGAATCTGCAGGAACTGGACGCAGCCATCGACGGCGAAGAATTCGAGAAACTGATTCTGGATTCGATCCGTGGCGAATCGTCTACGGCATTGCCGGTCAGCTAGGTATTGACCCGCTGCCCTATTCCCTGCGTGAGCTGCTGTGGATGCATGAAGGGAAACGAAAGGCAGATGGGCAGAGTTTAAAAAGCGTGATGGCAGCCATTTACAACATTGCCATGTGGCGACCAAAAGACAAATGGTTCACCGTCAAAGACTTCAAGGATGAAACCCCCCGCAAGAAAACGGGGAGACAGGCTATCCATATGATGGCCAATGCAATGGGAATCAGTTTTGGCGACGCAGGGAGCAATTAGAGCGGGCAAAGCCTTTGTGGAATTGTTCACAAAGGATGCCAAGCTGCGTAAAGGACTGGACGCAGCAAAGCAGCGGCTGAATGCCTTCGGTAAATTTACCGCTGGTATTGGCGTCAAAATGGCTGCGTTCGGTTCTGCTGTCCTGGCTCCCTTCGGACTGGCTATCAAAGCAGGCTCTGATCTGCAGGAAACCATGAACAAGTTTAACGTCGTTTTCGGGGAAAACTCAAAAGCGGTGAAAGCATGGGGGGACGAATATGGAAAACAGGTAGGACGTTCTGAACGGCAAATCGCTGACTTTATGGCATCGAATCAGGACCTGCTGGTTCCGATGGGCTTTGAGGAAGACGCTGCCACCAACATGAGTAAACAGATTACTCAACTATCGGTGGATCTGGCATCCTTCAACAACATGCAGGACACCGACACCTTGCGTGATCTTCAAGCTGCTTTAACCGGCAGTGGTGAAGTCATGAAAAAGTATGGTGTGATTGTTTCTCAGGCTGCTGTGAATCAAGAGCTGCTGAATATGAAACTGGATCCAAAAACAGCAACGGAAGCCGAAAAGGCACAAGCCCGGTTTAATATCATTCTGCGAGGTACCACAGCAGCACAGGGAGATGCAATCCGGTCGGCTGACAGTTGGGCTAATCAGAAAAAAGCACTGGCAGCACAGATTGAGAACGTTGCCGGCAAAATCGGGAACGTGCTGTTGCCGGTGGTCACTCCATTACTGATGCAGGTCAATAAAGGGGTTGAGCTGTTCGGTGGATTCATTGAGAAAAATCAAGAGCTGGTCAAATACGTTGCCCTGGGGGGAGTTGTTCTGCTAGTTGCAGGTGCTGCGTTCCTGACATTGGGAGGAATGGCAATTTTTGCAGGTGCTGCCATTGGTGGTCTCACTACCATGATGGCCCTGGCCGGTACTGTAATCGGCGCTGTTCTGTCTCCGGTGGGCTTGCTGACGGCGGCTGTGGTCGGTGGGGCTGGCGCTCTGCTTTATTACACAGGCGTAGGAGGCAAGGCCATTGCCTGGATCAAAGACCAGTTCTCTGGACTGGGGGGCACCGTCAGCAAAGTGTTCGCTGCCATCAAAAATGCGATGGCAGCGGGAGACTATAAGAAAGCGGCGGAAATCCTCTGGCTGGGGATCAAAGTTGCATTCCTGGCCGGAACCAACCAGCTGATGGCGAAAGTCGGTGAATGGAAGGCCTATTTTCTCAATATCTGGTATGGCACCATCGACGATGCGTCCAAGTACTTCATTGATTCATGGGCAAATCTGCGAAGCAACTGGGAATCAGTAACTCAGTTTTTCGGCGATGCCTGGGACACCGTAATGAACAGAGTCCAGAAAGTCTGGTCTGTGGTCGGCGGGAGCATCATCAATGGGATCGGCCATACGATGAACATGCTCAAGGTTCTCAACCCAGCACTAATGAAAGTACTCCCCAGCACGGGCGAGTTTCGATTTCGGGCAAAGGAAGCAACTGGTGCTAATTTAACTTCTGAAGAGATCGACAACGCCACAAATGCCAGTATCGCAAATCGGAACCAAGGGTCTGAAAAGAATCTTCGCGAAATTGAAAATACACGCAGTGGAGCGAATCAGGCCGTTGACGGGGATGCCCAGGGGCGGATTGCAAATCAACAGCAGTCCGAAGCTGATGCAAAGCAGAAAGCCAACGATGAATTAGCGGCTGCACAAACTGCCCTGGCTGATGCGATGCGTGAAGCCAGCAATGAGTTATCCGATTCTGCTGAGAAAACCAAGAACGGGGAAACCAAAACCGAACAGGCCGCAAAGGCAGCAAATGCCCCTGGGGGATCGTTAAAAGAAGCAAGCCAGTCAATCAGCGGTGGTTCAGGTGACCTGCGATCTAAGGAAGGCATCGACACGCTGGCCAAGCTGATCAATATGACCGGTGAAAAAACAGTTCAAGAGGATCAATTGACGACTCTGAAACGCATTCTGACAGCACTGTCAAACGGTCAACAGGTCGAAGTTTTGAGGAGTAGCTGAAGTGGCTAATAGTGTTATCAGCTGGGAACTGGCTTTTGAAGACAGCTATGAATTCAAGGAAGGTCCGTCCAGAAATTATACGGAAGTCTATGCCTGTTCGCTGGCATCAGTGGCAGTGGACTCCACTGTAATTCGCTCTTATCCAAAGTGTCCCGATCTGGGAGACAAGCATAAGCGTGATACAGCAGCACTTTGCAATCATGTTACCGTTAGGCGGGTTGATGACACAGCGGACTTTGATGTTACCGTCAAATATTCCACGAACATTCAGCATAAAGACCGGGAACCGAATCCCCTCAACAGGGCGGCCGTTATTGATATCGTCAGTTCTCCCGAGCAGGTGCCGACGTTTTTTGATGGTGAGGGAAACCCCCGCTTGAACACAGCTGGTGACTTGGTTGTGGGCTATCGTCGTATTCCTTTTCTCGACATCACCGTCAAAAAAAATGTCGCACAATACCCCGACTGGATGTGGGATTATGATGGCACTGTCAATAAGTATCCGATCACAATTCGAGACCGCGAATTTGATAAACGAACATTGAGAATCGAGGGGATTGGTTCCCCTGATCTGGATTATGAAAACGGGTACGAATTTTACGCTCTGACTTTTCGGATTCGCTTTGACCCTCGCACGCATGACGATATCCGTTACAGCATGGGCTTCAATGAGATAGCCACGATTGATACCGGGCAAACTTACATTCCCCCAGGCATTGACCCAGCTGATGTCACTATTTCGAACAGCAAAGTCTACGAAAAGGTGAAAAGGCGAATCACCACTGGGAATCCAGCAGAGTACGTCACAGATAAAGCATTCCTCGACAAGGACGGCGCTTTGATCGAACTCAAGACAGACCGAAAAGGCCGGTTTGATGTATCCCGACTGCACCTGCTGCGGTTCACAGATGACATCCAAACAGATTTTTCAGAACTACCATTTAAATAGGTGAGAGCATGACGTTGAAAGTATGGGTTGGCGGGGCTCCCGCTGTGGCACAGTCTGAGAAATACGCGTTGCCCATCGACATCGAAGGTGGTCAGATCATGACGGCTACGATTGGTGGTAAATCGATCACTTATGAATTCCCGTCTGGGCCGATTCGAAAGAATGTTGCGGCAGCATTCGTAAATCTCTGGGCAGCCACTACCGATACAGTGCCTGAATTTGCTCAGGTTGATATCTCAGATAATGGCGATGGTAGTTTTACGCTGGAATCTGAAACGCCTGGCATGCCTTATTTCGTTACGATTCTGATTGGCGATGGAACCAACGAAAAACAGCTTGTGACTATGCAAGGCACGATTACAGGCGGAACCTTTACCCTGACATTCAACGGACAGACCACAGACCCAATTGCCTATGATGCCAGTGCAGCGACGGTCCAGACCGAACTGGAAGCGCTGTCTAATATCGAAGTTGGCGACGTCGATGTGACTGGTGTTGATGGCGGACCGTGGACCATCGAGTTCAAGGGCAATCTGGCAGACACAGACGTTTCCTTATTGGATTATGATGATACTCTCCTGGAAGCGACCAACGAACAACAGACAATCACGCTGGCCAGCTGCAGCGGTGGGACATTCGCTCTGACATTCGACGGGCAGACAACCGACCCGATAGCTTACAACGCATCGGCGGCAACGATTGAATCAGAATTGGAAGCCCTCCTCGGGATTGGTGCCGGCAACGTCTCTGTCTCTGGATCAGGTCCCTGGGTGGTTGAGTTTGTTGGAACGTTACGAGGTACGGACGTTGACCAGATTATGGTTGACGGCTCTAACCTGACTGGTGTGTTGGCGGCTTCCATCGCCGAGACGACACCAGGTGGCAACGGGGTGAACGAGCGTTGGTTGACAGATATAGTTTCAAGTACTTCATCCTCACTTGCTACAAATTTCAGACTCACTGGAAATGGCAGCGTTTCCAGCGGAACCTTTGACGTGTTGATCGTGGTAGACTCAACAACAATCATGGACTTAGACGATATCCCATACGATGTCACTATTGCGGAACTCCAGGAGTTGATAGAAGCAGAGCTTGCCAGCTACAGTTCAGGACGGTATGTCAATTGTGTTGCTGTAAGAGGTACAGTTAGCGCAAACGGAACAACGGGAAGCGGGCAATTGTCTGATGGGGATAACGTTTCAATCAATTTAAGTACGGGCATTGGAATAAACGGCGGGACTGTGGCCGTGACCGTAGACAGCACGGGACTGGCAGGAGGTACATACAGCAAGACCAATCCAGGGACAATTGGCTGGTCATCCGACTGGTTAACTGGGTTGAGTTCGTTTTATCTGACTGTAGGTGGTGAATCTACAGACGACCTCGACTTTTCATCAACCGCAGCACAGATTGTGACTGCACTGGAGGGGCTATCAACAGTAGGTGCTGGCAACGTGCAGGTTACCCTGTCGGATGAATCATACAGCAAGGCAATTTTAATTGAATTCATCGGAGACCTTGCTAATCAGGACACAGGAATGACTGTCGTGATGGACAGTAATGCAACAGTAGTAAATAAATTTACTACAAAAGTCTTAAATGGTGCAGGAGGTACCAGCGAAGTCCAGACGCTCAGCATTGCAGGCGGGCCGGGCTCCGGAACATTCGCACTGAGTTTTGACGGCGTTGATACGGACCTGCTCGATTACGATTCGACAGCGGAAGAAATCGAAACCGCTTTAGAAGCTCTGCCAGGCATCGGTGCCGGCAACGTATCCTGCAGCGGCGGCGCTCTACCTGGCAGTGATGTTGTCATTACATTTGCCGGCTCCAAAGCCGGGCTTGATATCGACCCGATCGTGGTGATATTCGGAGTCACTGAAGAGACCGTCAAAGGTGGCGGCGATCCCACTGTTGATGTGCAGACGACGCAAACGATTCTGACAAAAACGGTGATTGCCGAGAGCAGCGGGCCTAACGACTGGAACACAGACGGGAATTGGGACACCCTTGAAAAGCCGGTGAACGCAGACTCTGTTCTTGTTCCCGATGGTGACGACATTCTGTACGGTCTTGATCAGTCAGATTTGACGCTGGCACTGCTGCACTACACAGCGACGGCAACCCAGATGGGGCTACCGCGACGGGACGAAAACGGAAATATCGAATATCGTGATCGACACCTGAAAGTGACAGCAGCTGAAATCATCATCGACAGCAATTCCCAGCTGATCAACATCGATGTGATGGATTCCAGCCCTACCATTGAGGTCCTGAATTCGGGCAGCGGTAGAGACGGAGAGTACGCTGTTCAGATCATTGGTGAAAACTCAGCAAATACCGCAAGCCTGCTGGTACTCTCGGGAAATGTGGGCGTTGCGAAAGGACCGAAAGAGGCGGCTTACCTGAAGACAATCACACAACGTGGGGGGCAGCTCTGGATCGGTCAGGATGTGGGGCTGGAAGATGTGGAACGTACAGGCGGACAATTCCATAGCGACCGAACTTCGATCAACGGGACACTCGCTATATGACGGAACGTTTCAGTAACTACCAGGTCACTGCCGATTTCAAAAATACTTTGGAATCGATGGTAGCCTGGTATAAACGCAATTTTGAAAAGCTGCCTGATCAGAAGCATCTGAAAACGGAAGGAGTGCGCCCCCCGATCCGTTATGTCACGCTCCAGCCTTATTCAAACTACATCATTAAAAAGTATGCAACAGGCAGTTATGACCTTGATGGTGATGAAAGAAATGGCCAGGAGTTTACGGTCAAAGTCGATGGTGACTTACCAATTCCTGTAGCTGTCACTCACTATGAGCCATACGGTAACCATAAGCAGCTGGTTACATTTGTTGGCGACAATATAGCTGGAGACATAAAACTGGCTCTGAATGGTGACGAAACAGACCCGATCTCCCTGCTGGCCCAAAACGCAACCAGCGAAAACATCGTAACTGCACTTGAAAAGCTGCCTGTCATCGGCAGTGGTAATGTAGCTGTTACGGTTTACCCAGGACGATGGTTGATAGAGTTCATGGGAGATCTGTCTGGCATGTCATTCGATAACTTCGAGGTTGACATTCCTTCCGCAGCTATCTTCGAGGTTCATGTGTGTGAAACTCTCTGGGGAGATAGTCGTCGCGTTGAGAAAATCCATTATCCGATTCCCCTGATTGGAGAGTGGGATGGTGACGACAACACTGTGAATGATGCAGTTGCTGCGGGATCGATTGGCACGGGGCACTGGTTTCCTGGCGTCGGATACGTGTCAGACCTCAACGAATGCCGAGACTACAATGGCGATGGAACGCCGAATTTATAAGGAGAGATAGTGGGTTCAAATTGCGCCATGTCGCTGATACAGAAGCGGTGTCCACGTCGGCAGTTTGACTGTCACCGTTGCGCCGCGAAACTGCAGAACTCAGAAACGATCTGGGAATTGACAGTGCCAACTTTCAAAAGCTGGCTCTATCACGATTACCTCACGACTGGCGTATCAATTGGAGAAACGCCTTTTGCAGTAAATGCTTCTGGAACTTCACCAGTTACATTTTATTCGATTTACCAGAAGATCCCCAAAAAGGCGGACGGCTCCCTGCTCAACTGTAATTTTGAAGCGGAAAACGATTTGCAGTACCCGGTTCCCAGGAGTTCTTCATCTCCTGAGGGCTGGCCCGACTGGGCAGCCGATTATGAGGTTGATCGCGAAGAACTGGTCGGCACGTACGGTGGCCCGATTCCGTTTTACGTACCTGGCGGTTTCTCCCCGCTGCTGCCATCGTGGACATTATTCCAAAGACAACACCACGCACTGATTCATTTTCTTTCACCGATCATCGAGGATGGTAATGTGGCCACGCCTGGTGCCTGGAGAATCAGCCTGGATATTATCCAGACTGCAAGTTTTATCGATACGGTACACGTCGAAACCGTTCAGTTTGAGACCATTGAAGAGCGTGACGCATACGCTGCTGGCCTGGGACAAACAGCGTATGTGATCAGCGATGGACCACCGCCAATCGTCGACCTGTTAAACACGCTTAGTAATACATCACTTGGAAGCGGCACATGGCCGGGAGTCTACAAGGCTCCTGACGATTTCACATGTCCGATTGGCTTTAACGAATCATACCGTTTTGAAAATATCATCCCTTACGACCTGCCACCGTTGCGAGTAGCAGATGTTGAACCGGTAATACCCGACGGCTACGGCACACCAAAATCAGGCGTAATTTACCCGCTGAAACCGGAGAGAGACGCAACCACTGAGGGAGAGAGCTTCGATCTGGAAGACTACTTCGCTCCCCCTTACATCGATGTAAAACACGTCAAAAGAACAGACCAGGACATAGAATGATAACGACTAATGAAAAGCAGCAACTCTGCCAGCGGTGTCCACAGCGGCGAAATTATTTTTGCTCCCGACACGGTGACGAAGTACGGCGCGTGATCAACCAGCGGTCGACCTGTGAGGGCTGGGGAAACGTTCCCAAACCAGAACCCAAGCCCGCTGCTGGTCTGGGTGAAACAATTCGTCTGGGGTATTGCATGCCCAACCTGGCGATGGGGGGTGTGACGCGACTGCTGCTGACGATGATGAACGCTCAGGTGAAACACGGTTTTGAATGGTCGGGTGTTGCCATCGGAAACGCTGATGTGTTCGACATCGAAACTGCCAAACGTGTTCTGCAGCACTGCCCGATTTATTGCACAACGGAGAATCCCATTTTTGAGGGACTGGTGACCATCGTGCCGAATGCCTGCCAGGCGGTTCTTGATTCTTCTGACGTGGTCAATCTCTGGGGATACGTGGAAAGTAACCCAGAAATTGAATCAGCCGACTGGGATGCCAAACCCATGCTGGTTGTTTCACACGGTCAATGCGAATGGACTCGCAAAAACCTTGCCGTCAGTATCTCGCATGGTTCAACACATATTCCGGTGGCGGTATCGGAGGCGGCTGCTAAGTGTTACCTGGACGTGATAGAGCAGCCTGTGAAGGTCATTTATAACGGCGTTGAATTCTCCCGTTGTGCTCCAGCCCGAGACCGTGACGAAGTACGGCGTGCATGGGGCATCGGGCCGGATGTCAAAGCCATTGGTTATATTGGTCGACTGGCTTACGACAAAAACCCGCTGGCAACTGCAAAAGCGGTTTCTGTACTGGGGGCAAGCTATCATGCCGTTTATGTGGGCGAGGGCTGGCAAAGTGAAAAGATCATTCCTGAAGTGAAACAGCTGTGCGGTGACCGGGTCACGTTTCTGCCACGCGTTGAAGACGTGGGAACGGTTCTGTCTGCCCTGGATTGTGTGGTGACAGCAGCCCCCAATGAGGGCGGACCGTTGGTGGCGGCGGAAGGCTGGCTTGCGGGCTGTCCGGTGGTTTCAACTCCGGTGGGCATGATTCCCGAATTGGAGCGCAAACACGGTCAGCTGACGTATGGCATTCCAAGCAATCCTTCGGAATGGTGGTTGAGGCATGCGGTGCAGGCAGCAGTTTCCGACAGCGGGCCAGTGATTGAACGGGCGCGGCGTCTGGCCTGGAATCAGTTCTCACCAGCCAGAATGGTCTTGGCTTACGAATCGGTGATCAGGGATGCCCTGAAGCCCAAACAGGTGACAGTTGAAAAACGTGGATTCTTGAAGACTTTGAAAGGGTTGCTGAAATGCTGGTCAACCACAGCCTGAAAATGGTTTTCATGCACGCACCGAAGTGCGCAGGCATGGCCTTGAGCCACTGGCTGACCGAGCACTACGGGTTTGCCGACTATGCGAAGCCGGACGAACGCTGCCCGGACGGGGATGTGATCGAACGACACCGATACATGCTGCCTGCTGAATGTCAGGGCTATGAAATTATTACGTGTGTTCGGGAACCGTTTGCACGGTGGGAGTCATTTTATCTGTATTACTGTCTGCAGTTGGGCGTGACAGAGACGTTCGACCAATTCACGCGAACGCACCTGGAGTGGATGCCCAGGCAGGCCGAATACACGCGTCACGCTGCCTATGTTTTGCGAGTTAATGAATTAGACCGGGAGGTATTGAAGCTGCCGTTTGTGGGGCAACCAGTGCCCGAGATACCCCGTTTGAATGTCTCCGGGTATAGCCCAGAATACGAGCGGGTGAAACAACAGATTGAGTGGACTGCAGAATTGCGGGCGCTGGTCAGCCAGCGTTTTGATTCTGACTTTTGGATTTGAAAAGCGAGAACGCCGGTTGCGCGAACAACCGACGTTCTCTAACTACGGAAGCGACCTGTATGCGAGGTCACAACACGCAGTGTTTCTGCAAAAGGATTGTTGTGATTACAGGAAATGGATTAACACTTGGGAAGTATCGTCAACTTGAATCGGTTAAGTTGAGTTTGGGCAAACCGTATTATGAATCGAACGGTATTGCCATTTATAACGGTGACACGCTGGAGCTGAGCAGTAAGCTACCAGCTAACGTGATTGATGCACTGATCACAGATCCGCCGTATTGCTCCGGGGCTGCGGGCAGTGCTGTCGGTGCCGACCCGACTGATAAATATTGCCACAACAGCAACACGCTCGGGCGTCCGTCCTTCGGCGGTGACTTCCGGGACCAACGCTCGTTCAAGTATTGGTGCTCGTTGTGGATCGGCCAGGCACTCAGGGCGTGCAAAGATGCTGCCTATGGCCTGGTCTTCACCGACTGGCGACAACTGGCGACGGTGATTGATGCGCTGCAGGCGGGCGGATTTTGTTACAAAGGTCTGATCAGCTGGGACAAGGGCGGCGGCGCTCGCGCTCCCCACAAAGGTTACTTCCGCCATCAGTGCGAATACATCCCGTGGGGCTCGAAGGGCAAAGTGCCGAAACTGAAAGACCGGGGACCGTTTCCAGGTTCGTATTCAATCGGCGTGAAACAGGTTGATAAACATCATATGACCGGCAAGCCCACGCCGTTGATGCAACGCCTGGTGCAATGCGTTCCCGCTGGCGGGCTGGCATTCGACCCGTTCTGTGGATCGGGAACGACGCTGGTTGCATCGGTATTAGAAGGCCGGGGAGCTATCGGTTTTGAAGCGTCCGAGGAATATTGCGAGATTGCTGCCCGGAGAATCGAGGCAGCCCAGCGGGGCGAGCTACTGAGGTTTCAACGGGAGTGATTGTGTACGACTGAAAATCAGAGATTCAGACGTGACCACCACTCTCGAACTTCTTCAGGAAGCAGAAACAGGACAAGGCCATAAGATTTTTCGACAACTAATCGCCATACGCAGTCTAAATACAGCCATAATGTATTTAGACCAAAGCAGAAATTCAAATATATTCTCTCATACTTTTTTCGATAGACCCTTGATTCATTATAGTCGTTGAGTAGATCGAGATGTGCAGGAGTATAAAGTTTCTCTCTGATTCTTTTGGGCAAACTGTATTTCAGGAGATCCCAGAAGTAAGGCCAGCCAAAGACGATGGGGTCATCTGAATCAACTTCTTTGGAGTTATCTTTATACTCAATATAAAAAGACCGGCACAACATAATAACAACAAGGCTGCAAGCCAGTAACAAGCATCGTTTAAAAAAGCTACCAATGATAAACGGTAAGGAGCTGATCGAATTTGCCTCAGCAAAGATGCTTAATACAGAAAAGGTGATCATCAGCCATAAAAAGTTATTTATGTTGAAAATCGCCTTAAAAAGCTGCACTACACATTCAAACTGCTTCTTTTTTGGCACATAGTATGCTTTGTTGTTGCATTCATACTTGTCTAGTATGTTATACGAGTAATGCATTCCGACGCACTGGCCTGCCCAAATCCCCAGCGATTCGATTTTTGGTATCGAGGATGAATACCAACATGAACAAAGATAAAAAAAACAATAGATATAAAAACCACCATAAATAGCGCTTCCATCCGGTAGGAAGTGGTTTCTTATCGTTTGATAGATAGTCGATCCGTCGGTATTCATCTAGGTGGCACCTCCAAAGTTCAACTCCGAGCTCACATTACTATAAAATGATTCTTGAACTTCGACTGCCTTGATTCCAGAACCAAGAATCTCATACCGGCGCTCTTTTATGGTCACTCCCTCAACATGCTTTGACTCATACCATCCCTTAACCATTCCAGATTCTTCCAATCGAGACATGAGCTGGTAGAATGCTGCAAGTGTTTTTTTTTGGCCATGTTTTGTTGCCAGTAAGTCGCGAACTTCGCGACCCGATTTTTGGCCATCCAAAAGTACAGATAAGACGAAGAATTGTAAATGAGTAAGATTCGGTAACATTTATATGCCTTGTCTAAACTGGAGTGTATGTAATGCAGCCTATTATCCACTTAATGGGATTTCTGTCAATAGCTGTTTTCACACATTCATATTTGCGATGGTTTTCAAGGTAAAATCGGAGGAATCATGAGCCGACTTTTCCCGCTGATCTTTCTGTTGCTCCCACTCCAAACACACGCCGAGCCTACCAAAATCATTCATATTTTGAATTGGCACTACGTTTCGCGTGATGATTTCGCTGCCGACCTGCGAACCGAAATTGGGAAGTCCCAATCCGACGATCAGATTGATAAGGAATATCTGTCATTCCTTGACGATGTGAAAGCGATTCAAAAAGAGCAGGCTGAGCTGCTCCGGAGGCTGATCAAGAAACATGACCTGAATGCCGTCTACGTCGAAGGCCTGACCGAGAAGAATCACAAGGGGGCGCTGAAGTTCATCAACACGATGAAGAACTACGAGGCGACACGGCAGCCCTCAGACGATCCGATTGACCGACTGGTTAAGGCACAGCACCATCTGAACCTGCTGGAAGCCGGCGCGGCTGCCAGGCTGGTCATGACCGGTGAGCTGAAAACGCTCTTGCCAGCGGAAGACTCAAAAGCGATGGAAGCGGCAAACCCAGTGCAGGCCGATGGCTCTGTGGTGATCGACAAGAAAGCCGACGAAGCCCGTGAGGATGCGATTGTCAAAAACCTGATGAAGGCTGACGGCGTTGTTGTGATTATCCTGGGCGGTGGTCACGACCTATCAGACAACATCAAGCGGGCTGAAAGCAATTGCAAGTATGAGCGGGTGGCGGTGCCGAAGTATCGGGGGGTTATGGAGTGAATTCAATTTAGAATATTTTGAATCAAAAAAACGGTTACGAATATCATTCCAAAAAGAAAGCCAGCCCAAGAAAAAAACAACCCCATTCCATATCCGAGCTTGTCTCCAAGTTCAAACTTTTTTCTTTCGATTATCGGATATAAAGAAAGATGAATGGTGTAGGCTATTACTGATGATATTATAGTTAACAGAAAACAAAATATGGCAATTGCTATATTAGTTTTTCCAACTGGGTTTACAAATACCTTTTCCATAAATGCTGCTATAATAATAATTGCCAAAGTCGATAACGACGAGAGGTGCCTAAAGTATTCATATGTTGCTTGATGATAGCCTCTTATTGACTGAAGTATCTCATCATCTATTGACTGGAGTAACTCATCTTCTTTCAGGGCCTCTTTCTCTTGGTTTTCCATAAATACACCTCCGGAATGTCTATTGGTTTATTGTTCGAATAAAGTAACGTGTGAAGTGTAAACAAGTTCATTTTAAGTGTCGATTTAATCAAATAAACAACAAATATATTTAGCTGAACACGTTCGGTTTTTAATAATTGATCACTTGCACTCACTCCTTTTTTTGATATCCTGTTGTACACAAGCCTACTCCCATGTCTGGCCGGTGCCAGCCGCGTGCGACCCGCTGAAGGTGGTCGCGATTGATTTTTAATCCGCGTTTTCTTTTGCCCGTAGTGAATCCGGGTTCTCATTCCAGGGACGATTAACTGTTTCGCCGTGCGCGCAGAGGTATCCAATGAACTATCTATTTCGTCGAATCAGTCACCGACAGTTTTTGCTGTTCGATTACATCAGGCTCTTTCATGCGGACTGTCAGCACTGGCCCACGCTTGAGAACACCTGCCTCTACTTCAACTCAAATCCGCGACGAACACGGGTGTCGTTGATGATCCTGGAACGCCATCACTTAATTGAAGAGATCGGAGGCCGGTTTCATATCGTGGATCGTCACCCGCTGTTGATGCCATTCAGGGGAACTGTGAAATGATCAAGTTCAATTAGTGGACTTGTACCTTGGGGTGGTGGCAGAGCAACTGAATATCGATTAATTCTGTGAGTAATCGCGAAATACCAGTAGATAAAGTAGGTATTGACCGGTTCGACGACTTCAACAGAATTTATGCTAGGGATTTAACAAAGTCGCAATTGAGAAGTATGAGAGATTTACTAATGTTCTTCACGTCCAAGAATTTTATCAGCATATTCGCGCATAAGCTCGCGCAACACTTCGGCGTTATATTTGTCTTCTGCCTCTACTGCCTTTTCAAATCGCTCTTTCTCCTTGGATTTGAGTCGAAATGTAACAGTGGCGTCTTGGCTTCTTTTCAATTTGCGTTTTGCATTCATAAAAAGAGGATAAACGGTTTTTCCAAAATGCACAATTTGACCTTGAAAATGTACTGCCACATGTACTACATTGGTGCAGTACATAAAGTCGTGTATGGAGACTTTAATATGAATACAAATGGAGCAAAGCGACTGTTGTCGCATGTGGAAAAGGCCTGCACTGACGTGCCATACACACGTCGTGTGGGCCTTTTCTGTTTGAAGGGGGCAATTATGAGCGATTGAGAAAGCAACGCGACAAATTGTTTCAGACAGCCCAAAAAATAAACCCCCAGGAAGGTGCAACTCCCTGAGGGCAATTTAGGGCAAATATGAATTACTCCAGCTATCGAAACGGAGTTCAAAATCATGCCTAGCAATGATTCTAGGGAAAGTACGTCCCAAAAATCAAGTGGAATTGATAATACGTACCAAAATAGCGAGCACTTGAATTGCGTACCAGGATGGCAAATGCCAGAAACGGGTCTTTACGGCATCGATTTTTGGTCGCATATGTGGAAGCGCCCAGAAAAAACGATTTGCGACTGGATCCGAAAATACAGGATTCCATACATAGGTGTTGAGCCTAAGAACAGCTACATCTACGTATCAGACTTCTTATCTCATATCGGAAAGATAAAAGAAGATGAAGCGGAGCAACGGTGAAGGAACGGTTTTTAAGAATGCGAAAACCGGCAAATGGGTTGCCCAGGTCACTTACTATCAAGACGGGAAGCGGAAACGCAAAACTAAGACTTCAAGAAACCGGTCTGATGCAAACTCCAACTTACGGAAATTGCACGAGGAAGTCGAAAGTGGGTTTGTTTCATCTGGAACTGAAACCGTTGGCAAGTATCTCAAGTCGTGGCTTGAAAACGTTCAACGGGAGAACTCTGAGAATATGTTTTTATCCGCAACAAACATTATGCAGAATCATGTCATACCCTTGATCGGCAGAAAGCACCTCGTGAAACTGTCGCCAATGGATGTGCAGAATATGATTGACAGGCTGAGGGACAATGGCGTAGGTGGTCGTTCTGTTCAAATGGCTTACGAGTACCTGAATTCTGCAATGGTTCGCGCTTATGCTTTTCGAATGATACGGGAAAACCCATGCGGGCCGATCCGAAAGCCGAAGCACTCCTACGCGAAAGCCAACCCTTTCACAGTTGAAGAAGTGCAGGCGTTGTTGAAGTATTTGAAGGGGCATCGGTTCTACAATCTCGTGTTTGTCGCTTTGACCACTGGAATGAGACCAGGTGAAGTGTTTGGGCTGTTCTGGGAAAACGTGGATCTGGACAACGCAAAAATTCACGTAAAACAACAGCTCTCGAATGCCGGTGGCAAAAAAAAGATCATACCACCAAAGACAAAAAGCAGCATAAGAACGGTAGACATATCTGATGCCACTGTGACCGCACTGATTGAGCAGCGGAAGCAACTCGTGAAGTCAGGGCATGCGGGCAGTGAATATGTATTCCTGGGGAGGAATGGCGCCTCTGTTGGCTATATCAACTTTCAAAAGATATGGACCAACATTCTCAGTAAGGCAGGGGTCCAGCACCGTGGTTTTCATCATGTCAGACACACGTTCGCGACGCTCGCAATCAGCAGTGGTGTTCCGATAACCGTCATTTCGGCAACGCTGGGGCACGGAAACACGGCCACGACGCTTCAGACATACGCGCATGCGATGCCTTCCCAGCGATCAGACGCGACCAACGCAGTCAGCAAGATGATCGGCTGAATTTTGCACGGTGGCTAACGCGTGGCTAAAAACGCCTTTTCTGGCAACTCTATAAATAGCCAAGATAATCGAGATGTATAGTCGAAAATAGGCCATATTGGCATTGGTGCGTCTATTTCACTTCGTGAACCAAAAGCATATCATGTCCCTGCGAAGTCCAGTCAGTTCCGGAGATCAGGACAATCTGACTTCCCGTTGTCAGGAACCCATGTTTTTTGCCATAGTTGTCGATGAATTTCAAAATCTTGGACGGTGACTTTTCAACAACGTCAGTCAGCAGTGAGGTCACGCCCCAGTATAAAGTCATCCGTCGCGCCGTTGCCGGACGATCCGTCAGCGCTACCGTGGGGACGGTTCGTCTTTGTTTTGATAATGCCATCGCAGTTTTACCTTCGTGCGTGCAGGTCACCATCAGGTCGGCATCCAGTTTTTCGGCTGTAATCCCGGCCCCCATCGTCACGGCTTCGGTGACTTCGCGAGCATACAGTCGGCGATTACTGGTCGCTTCTTCAGAATGCAGATTGGAAGACAGGATGCGGGCCGCTTCACGCACGATGCGGCTCATCATTTCCACTGCTGCCAATGGGCTCACACCCACGGCCGTTTCGCCCGAAAGCATCACGGCATCGCTGCCATCCAGCACCGCATTGGCAACATCGCTGGCTTCCGCCCGGGTCGGGAAAGTATTGAACTGCATGCTGTCCAGCATCTGAGTGGCAGTGATCACCGGGATGCGATATTGATTGCAGAGATGAATGAGCCGTTTCTGGATGATGGGCACACGTTCGATATCCACTTCCACTCCCAGATCACCACGGGCCACCATGACGGCATCTGTCTGCTTGAGGATCTGTTCGATATCACTGACCGCTTCGATCTTTTCAATTTTGGCAATGACATGTGGTGCGTCAACCGGATTCAGCTTTTCAATCTCTTCTTTCAGCTGACTGATATCGTCGGCGGAGCGTACAAAGCTGAGTCCGATATAATCCAGGCCATGTTTGACGGCCCAGGCCAGATCTTTCAGATCCTTCTCTGTCAGACAGGGGGTACTCAACTGCACGCCCGGCAGATTGACTCCCTGCTTGCTGCGGATAATCCCTTCGCGTTCCACTACACACTCGACGAATTCGTGATCTGGAGATTTTTCGACCACTCTCATGGCGACCATTCCATCCGCCAGCAGAACCGGATCACCGACGCGCAAGTCGCTGATCAGCGACTCGTAAGTGCACGTCAATTCCTGGGGATTATCAGTTTCCAGTCCCCTGATAAAGCGAAATCGCATGTCCTGTCGACATGTGATTTCACCATCTGGTAGGACACCCAGGCGAATCTTAGGGCCAGACAGGTCGCCTAAAATTCCAATCGGCTTTTCCATTTCAGCCGAGATCTCATGGATATTCTTCACAATCTCCGCCAGGCAGTCATGTTTGCCGTGCGCAAAGTTCAGACGAAACAGATCCACCCCCGCAATAATCAGTTTCTGAAGCATTTCCCGCGAATCGGAAGCGGGTCCGACTGTCGCGATAATTTTTGTTTTTACCAGCGGATGTTCTGCGTAGTGTTTGTCGTTCATCATGAACCTTAAAAAGAATTTTCTGAAAGCAGATCGAAGCGTGCGCAGGGACCTGCTTGAATGCAGATGTGCTCAGTTTTTTTCATCCACCTTAAACCATTTCTGATTCACCTGTTTGACTGGTTCTCCAGGTTTAGCAACCTGAAAACTACCTTTCAGACTGACTGTTGTCGGGCGAATGCATGTTTTGTCATTGCAAGCCTGATACTTGACATTGAGTTCGAGCTGTTCTGCCTTGCCCGCTGCTGCAGCGGGGATTGTAAGTGTGCCGCGGATGATGGCCTGTTTCTCGTAAACCTGCAGTGCTTCATCAAACCCTTCGACAGTAAATGCGTGGCCAGCCGGATATTTGATTTGCGACAGCTTGATCTCTTGATTCGATTTCACTGTAAACGTTGTCGGTACCATGAAGTCAGGCTTGGCGGGATTCGCATTGATATGCCAGCCCTCTTCGATTGTGAGTACAATCGCGACCTGACAGGTTTTTCCCGCCGGCAGTTTATCAACAGAGAGATAGGCTTTTGCAGAGACCAGTTTTTGCTTGGGGTTGATCTGGCCCAGACTGGCAAGTGCGAGCAGTTCCAGTCCCGGTGTGACGCTTGCCAGTTGATCTGATTTTTGTTCGAACTGATCGAGAGAACCCAGACTGAATGCTGGTTCCATTGCTGGAGTGGAAGTCGCGGATTGTTTCTGATCAGCAGGAGTTTCCAGAAATTCACCCACGGCCTGTATCAACTGGGCACAGCGATTCGGATAGCGCTTGATCACGCGGCCAAACAGTTGCAGCGTCTGATCTGCATACTGTCGATATTGCGGGTCACCGGTCAGTCGAGACAACTGAATCAGGTTGCGTGTACTGATACTGTTACCGGAGGGAATCGCGGCGTCGTAAGCATTTTTAGTGCGGGCAATGAGCTGTTCGTGATCATGCGTGGTAAAAAAGAAGCCATGTTCTTTCTGATCCCAGAACAATTTGATCTGCAGGTCAGTCAATGCCTGCGCCTGATCCAGCCACTGCTGTTTCCCGGTCGCTTCATACAGTGCGAGCAGCCCCTGAACCAGAAAGGCATAGTCATCCAGATACGCATTCAGTCGTGCCTGATTGGCGCGATAGCTGCGATACAGGTGCCCCTGATCGTCACGCATCTCCTCGAGAATAAACTGGGCCGCTTTTTCGGCGGCTGCCGTATATTCGGGATGTTTCAGGATCCGGCCTGCGTTTGCCATGCCGGTGATCATCAGACCATTCCAGCTGGTCAGGATTTTATCATCTTTCAACAGCGGCTGACGTTGATCACGCACGACATGCAGTTTGTCGCGCATCGTCGCCAGTTGTGTCTCCAGCGCTTCCGGAGTCATCTTCTGTTTTTCAGCCAGAGCCTTGAGTGTGGTCACGCGATGCAGCACGTATCCGTGTTCAAAGCGAACCGGTTCGTTCAATCCATAAAATTCTGCGAACAGGGGGTAGCCTTCTCCCAGGATCTTTTTCAGTTCTTCCTGAGACCAGGCGTAATGTTCGCCTTCCACGCCATCCGTTTCCGCATCCAAAGCAGAGTAAAATCCTCCCTGTGGGTCGGTCAGCTCGCGTAACACAAAATCGATGATACCTTGGGTGACCTGTTTATATTGTTCGTTGCCCGTCTGCTCATATGCCTGTGCATATAGTGAAGCCAGCTGCCCGTTGTCGTAGAGCATCTTTTCAAAGTGGGGCACATGCCAGTAGCGATCGGTACTGTAACGGTGAAATCCGCCTCCCAGATGATCATAGATTCCACCATTGGCCATCGCGTCCAGTGTCTGATACAGTACTTTCGCTGATTCCGCTGCCGTACTTTCTGCCACCGGTGATTCAATATCATACTGCAGTAATACCAGCTTGGAAGACGTGGGGAATTTCGGTCCATTCGGACTGACTTCAGAAAAGTCGATTCCGCCAAACTCCGCGTCAAAACTGGCATTGATGGAACGCACGCCCGCTTTAACCAGTCTGTCTTCGATGGAAATCGTTTCCGAAGCAGCTTCCTCTTTCTGCAGCCGGGCGACCTCTTTAGCGATGATCGTGGCGCTCTGCTGAACCTTGGCTTTATCACCGCTCCACAGCTCATTTACTTTCTGTAAGACGCGGGGAAAGCTCATCTGACCGCCCTGGTCAGTGGGTGGGAAATACGTGCCACCAGCGAAGGGTTCGCGATCGGGCGTTAAAAACATCGAAAGTGGCCAGCCTCCATTATCAGGTGCACCGATCAGGTGATAGTAGACGCTCAAGGAGGTCATGTAAATATCGTCGATGTCAGGCCGTTCTTCCCGATCAACTTTGATATTTACAAAGTTCTCGTTCATGTACTTCGCGATTTCGGGATTCTCAAAAACCAGCCGTTCCATCACGTGGCACCAGTAGCAACTGCTGTATCCCACAGACAGAAAAATGATTTTGTTTTCTTGCTTCGCTTTCTCAAATGCTTCCTGTCCCCAGGGATACCAGTCGACAGGGTTATGCTGGTGTAACAGCAGATACGGGCTGGTCTCTTTGGAAAGACGGTTGGTAAACATGGCTTTGTTTTTCGTCTTTTCGGATGCGGGTGTTTTGGTTTTCGAATCTTCGCCGGCAGATTTTTCACCGGCAGACAGGTTCGCTGGTTTCCAGTTGGAAACAAACAATAAGATGGTCAGCAGCAGAACAATCCACCATTTCATATTTTTATGCAAATCCATTTTATGATTCCTTCGGAGGGCGGGCAGATATCTCTATGCCCGTTTTACATTTCAGTCTGCACCGGCCAGCAGGTTTTCGGCTGATCCAGCGGTGGGTAACATTATCTTATCCGATACCCGTCCAGTCGACTATTTAATAATAACAGAAGAATCGAAATTCAGCACATCATCGCAGCAATGTCTGAAGCCAGATCACCGGTTTCAGGCAGGAACCGGGATCTGTTGAAGAATCTGGCGAATGATCTCCGTGGCGCGGTTCCGCTGGCTTTCACGAACCAGAGAACGGGTAATCACTCGATGTGCTAACACCGGTACTGCCAACTGTTTGATATCATCCGGGATGACATAATCTCGCCCTTCTGTAAACGCTTTCCCCTGAACCGCATGCGAGAATGTGATTGCCCCACGGGTGCTGACGCCCAGTGTCAACTCGGGGTGGTTGCGGGTCACATCCACGATTTCCAATATATAGTCCGTCAGAGAGTCGTCGACTCGGACATTTCGCACTGCCTGTTGCATTTCACGCAGTTGTTTCAGCGACAGGACAGACTGCAGGGTCTCCACAGGTTCACCATTGCGATGTTGAATCAGAACTTCACGCTCGATGGAACGATCCGGGTAACCGATATCAATACACATCATAAAGCGGTCGAGCTGGTTTTCCGGTAGAGGATAGGTTCCTTCGAACTCGTAAGGGTTCTGCGTCGCCAGTACGAAGAAGGGGGGCGAAAGGGTAATCGTCTGACCTTCCACACTGACCTGACCTTCATTCATGGCTTCCAGCAGCGCACTTTGAGTACGGGGGGGCGTACGGTTGATTTCATCTGCCAGCAGTACATTGGAGAAGATCGGTCCTTTACGGAATTCGAACTCGCCCAGACTTGGTAGAAAGACATTGGATCCCAGGATATCAGAGGGGAGCATATCCGGAGTGAACTGCACTCGTGTGTAGTTGCAGTCGAGGCTCTTGGCAATCGCCTTCGCGAGTGACGTTTTACCGACGCCGGGAGCATCTTCAATCAGCACATGACCTTCAGCCAGTAGAGTGACAATCGCCAGCTGTACCACATCCGGTTTGCCAATGAGAACGCTGGAGATGTTGTCATGCAGTGTCTTAACCAGGCTGGTGGTTTCTTGCTGGGAGCTGACTTCCATTAAAGATCCATTTTCTGATGAGCATTGTTGCTGATATCACGGAGATCACAGTCGGAGCATCAACGTTCAGAAATACAGGATTCCCACATTGATTTCAACTGACAGTCTAACCGGTTTCGTGGGGATATGGAATTATATAAAAACAGAGAAAATATTTCTGTACAATTGTCTGACAGAGTTTCATTATAGAGAAGCCGATTGTAAAGAAAACCAAATTTTGATAACAATCACTGCTGCTGGCAATCATTTATGAAATTCAGGTGCTTTGTCATCGTGTTCAGTCCTTTCACTGGCTGACAACGCGAATGCCCCTTCATTTCGATATCATCATAAATTATCAATTCATCAGGATTATACTGCATGTCGGGCCCAAATCAGTCGATCGACCAGTTCGCCTCTCTCACACGACGGTCTTTTCTACAGTCAGGAGGGATCAGCCTGGCTGGCCTGAGTCTGTTAGATCATCTGGTACTTCATGAACTGGTAGCGGCCCCTGCGGCTGCAGATCAAAAAATAGAGACATTAAACCGCTTCCCGCGAATGGTGCAGGAATACTTTGTCGAACGTGTCCGGCAACAGGAAGCCAAAACCATTCAGCGTCTTGACGCTTTAAAAACCAAAGCAGACGCTGAAGACTATGTGGCTTCGGTGCAAAAACGCATTCGCGAATCGTTCGGCCCTGAACCCGAACGCACTCCGCTCAACGCGCGAATCACCAGGACAACCGACCGTGATACCTATACGATCGAAAATGTGATCTTCGAAAGCCGTCCCGGATTTCTGGTCACTGCGAATCTGTACGTTCCCAAAGGCATCACCAAACCCGCGCCCGGCGTCGTGGGAACCTGCGGACATTCGCACAACGGGAAAGCAGAGACCGCTTACCAGTCATTCTCTCAAGGGCTCGCCCGCAAAGGCTACGTCGTATTAATTTTCGATCCCATCGGCCAGGGGGAACGGGTTCAATACAGCGGGGACGATCTCAAATCCACGGTCGGTGTCGGCGTCCGCGAACATCTGCATGGCGGGAATCAGCAGTTTCTGGTCGGTGAAAATCTGGCGATGTGGCGCGCCTGGGACGGAATCCGTGCTCTCGATTATCTGCTGACCCGCAAAGAAGTCGATCCAAACCAGGTCGGTGTCACCGGCAATTCGGGAGGCGGGACCATGACCACCTGGCTGTGTGGTGTCGAGCCACGCTGGACAATGGCGGCTCCCAGTTGTTTCGTCACCACCTTCCGCCGCAACATGGAGAACGAACTCCCCGCTGATACAGAACAGTGTCCGCCTAAAGCGCTGGCGCTGGAACTGGATCACGCCGACTTCCTGGCAGCACAGGCACCCAAACCGGTTCGCATTCTCAGTAAAGAACGCGACTTTTTTGATGTGCGGGGCGCGCGGGAAGCGTATCTGAGGCTGAAGCGACTCTATAAACTGCTGGGCCATGAAGACAACGTGTCGCTGTTCGTGGGTCCCACTTATCATGGCTACTCGCAGGAAAATCGCGAAGCCATGTATGAATGGTTTAACCAGGCGACCGGTGTTTCCAGCGAATCCCAGGAACCGAAACTGGTGATCGAGAAAGATGAAACACTGTGGTGTACGCCGAAAGGTTCTGTCGCGGACATCGGTTCCAAACCTCTGTATGTTTTTACGGCAGAGCATTCGAAAGCACTGGCGGCGGAGCGAAAACCAAAAACGGGCGCTGCCCTGCAGTCGGCGGTCGCGGAAACATTGCGTTTAAAACATATCGAGGGAACACCCGATTATCGCATCCTCAGAAACCGGGGTGGCAAAAATTATCCGCTGAAAAATACCATCGCTTATGCCGTGGAAACAGAACCGGGCATTCAGGCAATCGTCTATCGTGTGTCTGATGAGAAACTTTATTCCAGGCCGCCTCAAGACGCCGGCAAACAGGCGACTCTGTATATCTCCCATGTCTCTTCCGATGCAGAATTACGGGAAGAGCCACTTCTGAAAACTGCCAGTCAGTACAAAAAACGCATTTTATATACTTGTGATGTGCGTGGAGTCGGGGAATCGATGCCGGACACCACGAATGCGAATTCCTTCTTCACTCCGTATGGCAGCGATTACTTTTACGCGGCCCATGCAGTTATGCTGGATGATCCATATGTCGGTCAGAAAACATTTGACGTGCTCAGAGTCCTCGACTGGATGGCAGCCAACGGACATACCGATATCCATCTGATCGGTCGCGGCTGGGGCGCATTGCCGGCGACATTCGCTGCCCTGTTCTCGCCGCACGTAAAACAGATCACATTGAAAAATGCACTGACCTCGTTCAGCGATATTGCAGAAACTGAGCATTACGAGTGGCCTTTATCCACGCTGGTTCCGAACGTATTGACCGTCTTTGATATGCCAGACTGCTATGCTGAACTGAAAGGGAGTAAAGGCCTTACTCAAATCGCTCCCTGGGGGGCAAAAGGCGCTGACAGCTGAGAACTCCTGGCAACAGCCTTGCATCTACCCGGGTCCGCCCGTCACAATAGTATAAGTCAACACCGGCGGGCTTCATTCTTTTCTCTGAACAAGAAACTGGCATCATTGTGAGCAGCGATCCTACGATGGAAACTTCCGATCTGGAATCCGTTGAAAAACTACACCAGGGATATCAGCGACTCCTGCAGGAAGTAAATCGGGTGATTATCGGCCAGCAGCAAGTGGTCGAAGAATTATTAATCTCCCTGCTGGCAGGCGGGCACAGCCTGTTAGTCGGCGTTCCCGGGCTTGCGAAAACGCTGATCGTCCATACGCTGGCGGATACTCTTAATCTTTCCTTTAATCGCGTTCAGTTCACCCCCGATCTCATGCCGGCCGACATTACCGGTACCGACGTGATTCAGGAAGATAAGAGTACGGGCAATCGTGATTTCAAATTTCTGCCCGGCCCGATATTTTCGAACGTCGTGTTGGCAGACGAAATCAACCGCACGCCTCCCAAAACACAGGCCGCCCTGCTGGAAGCGATGCAGGAACATCAGGTGACGGCCGGCGGACGAAAACATAAACTCCCGGTTCCATTTTTTGTACTGGCGACTCAAAACCCGATCGAGCAGGAAGGAACCTATCCCCTGCCGGAAGCACAGCTCGACCGTTTCATGTTCGAGATCAACGTTCAGTATCCCAGTGAAGAAGAAGAGTTTGCGATTGTCAGACAGACGACTTCTGATGAATCTTACTCGGTGAAAAAAGTACTCGATCTGGATGAGCTGTTGTCCTTTCAGTCACTCGTACGCAAAGTGCCAGTCGCCGATCATGTGATTCGATATGCGATGCAGTTCGCCCGCATGACACGAATCATTCCCGGCAGCGATACCCAGGCGGAAGAAGTCCCTGAGTTTATTCGCGAGTTTGTCAGCTGGGGGGCCGGCCCCCGCGCCAGCCAGAATCTGGTACTGGGTGCAAAAGCCCGCGCAATTCTGCACGGGCGGATGTATGTGAGCACCGACGATATCCGCGCTGTCGCGCATCCCGTGCTCAGGCATCGCATCATCACCAACTTCAATGCGGAAGCCGAGGGGATGACTCCCGATAAAATCGTGGATCGACTGATTCAACTCATCCCGGTCGACTCCTCTCAGGAAAAACTTGATGGACGATTACCGCAAGTATTTAGATCCGCAGACGCTCGCTAAAGTTCAGAATCTGGATCTGGCGGCGCGACAGATTGTGGAAGGTTATGTTTCGGGCGCACACAAAAGCCCCTTTCATGGTTTTTCCGCCGAGTTTGCACAGCATCGGGAATATGCGACCGGCGATGACCTGCGCTACGTTGACTGGAAAGTGTATGCGAAATCGGATCGTTACTATCTTAAGCAGTTTGAAGCCGAAACCAATTTTACCTGCTATCTGCTGCTCGACTGTAGTGAATCCATGCGGTACCGTTCCGAGGGAACTGCGCTCTCCAAGTGGGAATACGCCCGTCTGGTCGCAGCCGCTTTGGCTTATGTGGTTCTCAAACAGCAGGATGCCGCCGGTTTGTGTACGGTCAATGATCATGTGGTCGATTTTCTCAGGCCGGCCAGTCAGCCCACCCATCTGAAACAGATTTATCACACCCTGGAACATACGGAAGCGTCGGGTGAATCTGGGCTGGGCAAGGTCTTTCACGAACTGGCGGAACGCATCAACCGCCGCAGTCTGATTATTATCATCAGCGATCTGTTTGATGATCTCGATTCGGTCATGCTGGGGTTAAAACATTTCCGTCACCGCAAACATGATGTCAGCCTGCTACAGGTGATTGATCCCGCGGAACAGGACTTCCCCTTTCAGGAACCGGTCCTTTTTCGCGGACTGGAAAATCAGCCGGAACAGATGGCGGAACCACGCTCACTCAAAAAAGCCTACCAGGCAGAGTTTGAAAAATTTCTGAAAGCAGCGCAGCGTGGCTGTCGCGATCTGAATATGGATTACGGACTGGTTCGTACCGATCAGACTCTGGATCTGGCGCTGTCAACTTTCCTCTCACACCGTCAATCACGGGTGGGCTCTTAGATTACATTGATTCGAAATTTCATGAACGCATTGTATTTTCAGCCCGTATTCGCATTTGGATTTGCCAGTCCCTGGCTGCTGATGGGACTGCTGGCGGCTGGAGTTCCCATCCTGATCCATTTGCTGCATAAGCGGAAGTTCATCGAAACCGAATGGGCGGCCATGAAGTTTCTGCTGGCGGCGACCCGGAAATATTCCCGGCGGGTGCGCTTCGAGCAACTGTTGATTCTGCTTGTCAGGTGTCTGATCCTGCTGCTGCTGGCGGTTGCATTTTCACGCCCCTACTGGTCACTGCAAGGTGCCTTTTTTGAAGCTGCGGCACCCGTTCATCGGATTCTGGTCGTGGATACTTCCTTCAGCATGCGCTGGCAGGGAGAGGAAGAGTCCCTGTTTGAGGAGGCCAAAGAAATTGCGCGGTCGATTGTGTCAGCTTCCAGGCAGGGAGACGCGTTTCAACTGATTCAGATTTCCAGCGCTTCACCACAGAAACTGATTTCCCGTCCTTCTCGGCAGCAGGCCTATGTTCTCGAGGAACTTTCGAAACTGCAACCGACACAGGAATTTGGTAATGCAGGGCAGGCGCTGCAGGCGGCGCTGGAATTTCTGGGACAGGCACAGGAACTGGCGCATAAAGAGGTGATTGTCATCAGCGATTTCCAGGCGGAGAGCTGGTCCCCTCAGATGGCGGAGCAGGGAAATTCACGCATCCTGTCCTTGATGGAAGCATTATCAAAAAAAGCGACGCTGATTCTCAAAGATGTGGGCGCCACGGAAGAATCGAATCTTGCCATCGTCGATTTTAACAGCAAGTCATTATTTGCCACATTGAATCAGCCGGTTCGATTGAGTGTCACCCTGCATAATTTTGGTCTTCTGAATCAGGATAATGTCAATCTACAGTTGTATGTGGACCAGCAACTGGTCAATCAGAAGCAGGTGAACCTGCCGGCGAGTACCGACACACAAGCGGATTTTACCCACCAGTTTACCCGTGTTGGCGATCATCGACTGGAAGTCCGACTTGCCGATGATCGACTGCCGTTGGACAACCATCGCTGGAAGGTCATGCCGGTCAAAAAAGAAATCAATGTTCTGCTGGTCAATGGCAGGCGTTCGACCGAAGCCATGGGCCGCGCGACAGATTTTCTGGAACTGGCTTTATCTCCCTCGCTGCAGGAGCAACCCTGGCAGGGAATTATCAAACCGCATGTGATCAATGAAGGCGAACTGGCGACCACCGAGCTGAGCCTGTACGACGCGGTCGTCATCTGTGATGTCGCGCTGTTTACCGATCATGAACGCGATCTCTTAAAGCATTATGTCAGACGCGGAGGCGGGTTGATCTTCAGCCTCGGCGAGCAGGTGAACGTCAAGAATTATAACCAGACGATCTTCCAACCAGAGCAGGGGCTGTTATCCCTGAAATTACGGGACCGTCGAGGGGATGCCCGCAAGCATACCACACTGTTTGAGTTTGATCCTCTGCAGTATCAGCATCCTGTCATTGAAATCTTCAAGGGAAATCCTGACGCCGGTCTGGAAACCACGCATATCTACGAATACTTTCAAACAGAACTTCCCCCCGATCCCGATACGCGGCTGATTTTGAATTATGATACGAATGATCCGGCAATTCTCGAAGGTTCACTCGGGCGGGGAAAAGTGATTCTGATTACCACCTCGCTCGATCGGCTCTGGGGGACGTGGGCAATCTGGCCCAGTTTTCCGCCGATGGTGAATGAACTCGTGCTATACGTCGCGACGGGCAAATGGGGCAGTCGCGAGGTCCGGGTGGGGCAGCCTCTGGAAATCATGACTCAGGAAAACCAGCTGACACTCACTCCCCAGATGGTCGCGCCCGACCAGGAAAAGTATCCACTCAGAAGTGTCCTCGACAGCAAGGATGAGTCCCGCACGATTACCTTCCAGCAGACTTTGCTCTCGGGAATCTATGAACTGGACTGGGAGTCGGCTGCGACAGAAAATACGCTCTATGCGGTGAATGTTTCTCCGCAGGAAAGTAATTTGAATCATATTGGACCACAGGTTGTTCCACCTCAATATTTTCGTCGGCCGGAAGGAACTGAAAGTCAGCTGGCAGAAGTGCCGGAAGAACGCAGTTCACAGGCAGGGCTGGCTGAAAACCTGTTGCTGACAGTGCTGGCTCTGATCGTGGTCGAACAGTTATTGCTCTGGCGGTTTTCTGCCGGCGCGTTGACGTTTCTGGCGGTCATGCTGATCTCCTGTCTGAGCCTGTTTTTCCTGCGCTAACGGACAGCGAGTCTGTAATTTTCTATTCCGTTCTGATATACTGACCCGTCCCAAACGTGATTCCTATCCTGAAGAAGAGGAAATGCAGCCCCCAATGAGCCTGAATAAGAAGCAGAAAAAACAGATTGACGTAGCCCGTCAGAAAATTCAGAAACTGCGACAGAGATTAACCGGTGCCAAAGAGCAGATGGACGATCCCCAGGAAGTCAAAAATCTCGAACAGGAAATTGCCGCCCAGGAAGAGCTGATCAAAAAAGTCCAGGAAGCTTCCTGAACCGGTTTCCTGTGTAATCTCTATCCATTCACAAACTGCGCCTGAAATGCAAATGCGGGCACATTAGATGATAAGACCGAAGCAGTGACCGGCTCACATCCTCCCACAGTCATCGTGGTACACCCCAAAGAACGCAAAAGTAAATGCACCGTGCAACCGCTGCGTACTCATGAAGAATTTGTCTTCTGGAAGTACCCCCGTAAGGAAGCCGACAGCATTCAGGGATATGTACGCCTGGGGCTGGAAGGCCCGCTGATCAGTCCGGCGGACGCAGGCTCCGGCCTGCTGGTTCTGGATGGAACCTGGCGGCTGGCAGAGAAAATGGAACCCGATTACCAGGAGCTGCCCGTACGCAGCCTGCCTGACTGGAAAACGGCTTACCCCCGCGTCTCCAAACAGTTCGAAGATCCCACGACCGGGCTAGCCACCATCGAAGCGATTTATATCGCGTACTATCTGATGGGCCTGGATACAACGGGACTGCTGGAAGGGTACTACTGGGCAGATCGCTTTCTGGAACTGAATCGCGATCAGCTGACGTAATTCGCAAGAATTTTCACGCGAAAGACGAGCCGGCGTTCACTTTTACTTACTGTATCGTCTCCAGGTCCATTTGGACCGAGTTTAATAGATTGAGAGACGCTATAGTTAAATGTGGTGCGATCTAAGCCACAGGCTCTGTCTCAGTGAGACATTGATGCTTCAGCACGATATTGCGGAGCTTCTCGCGGTTAACCGGTTTGGTCGCGTAATCCGTGCAGCCGGCGTCCATACATTTCTGCCGATCCCCGGTCATGGCATGCGCGGTCAAAGCAATGATGGGAGTTTTGATTCCCAGTTCACGCAGTTTTCTGGTTGCCCCATATCCATCCAGAACCGGCATCGACATATCCATCAGAATGACATCAAATGGTTTACCCTGTTGTGCGGCATCCAACGTCCTGCGGACTGCAATGTCACCGTTTTCAGCCAGCACTACATGGGCTTTTTCTTTTTTTAACAGCGTGGAAATCAGACGCTGGTTATCAACACCGTCTTCCGCCAGCAGTACCGAACAGGTTCCCGTAATCATGGTTTCTGAATCAACATCAGACAGTCCCGGATCCCGCTGGATCACTGGAATCTGTTTGAAGTCTAACTGTGGATTTTCATGAAACTTCAGTGGGTCCGGTTTACCAATACCAATGGTCAGTGTGAAGACGGTCCCTTCACCGGGCACACTTTCACATGTCAGATTACCACCCAGCATTTCAGCCAGACGCTTGCTGATAGCCAGCCCCAATCCAGTCCCTCCAAACTTGCGTGTGGTAGAAGAATCTGCCTGGACGAATGGCTGATACAGCATGGCGATCTGCTCGGCGGTCATGCCGATCCCCGTATCGTGGATTTTGAATTCCAGCAGTGGATTATCCGTAGCGGTGTTCAAAAACGTTGTTTCCACTAAAACTTTGCCACCATCCGGCGAGAATTTGATCGCGTTTCCAATCAGATTGATCAGAATCTGTTTGAGCCGCGTTGGATCACTCTGAATCTGAATGGGGATTGTACCGTCAAATGTCAGCTTGAAGTGTAACCCCCGGTGTTCGGCCCGGACTTTCATTAGAGACTGAATTTCTTTCAGTTTTTCCAGCAGAGAAAATTGAATGGTTTCGATGGTCAGATTTCCAGATTCAATTTTCGAGAGGTCGAGGATATCATTGATCAGTTCCAGCAGATAATTCCCGTTGCGTTTAATCACATCCAGTAATTGAATGCTGCCCGGACGTCCCCAGCTTTCTTCAATCAGCAAATCGGTGTATCCCAGGACGGCTGTCATTGGCGTACGGATTTCATGACTCATGTTTGCCAGAAATTCACTCTTGGCCCGTGATGCTGCTTCTGCGTCTGAATTGGCCTGTTTCAAGCGTGCTGCTTTTTCTTCCAGTTCGTGGCGGGTCAATTCCAGATTTTCCGTCCGGTCTTTCAGCTCATTTAAGGCCAGATCCCGTACTTGCGAAACACGGTTGTATTGTTTTGCAATCAGGCTGACATCGCTGTATTCGTCCATATCATCTTCCAGATCGGAATCGCCTTGAATATGCAGTTCCATCAGGTTCAACAAGTCATACATTTCAGAAGTGGCACCATGCTCTGCCATATTCAGACCGAGTTTTTCTTCATCTTTGGTCGCACGCAGTCGAACAAATTGGCTGATGACCCGTAAAGTGACCCAGCAGAAAGAAAAGCACCAGATGAAGCAGACGGCACAACCCAATGCCTGGATCAGAAACTGTTCCCATCGGGAATGCGACAGGAGTTCTGCAGGAAGAAACAATGCGACTGCCAGTGTGCCCCAGACACCAGCAAAACCATGTACGGGAATGACTCCGATCGTGTCATCAAGCTGGAATCGCTCCAGAACCCAGACACCCGCTTCCATGACGATCGCAGCGATAATTCCAATCACCACGGCTGATGCCGGTGAGACCGCATCACAGCTGGCACTGCTGGCGACCAGACCTGCCAGCAGACCATTCAGAATGTTTTCGATTTCGATCTGTTTCCGCTGATAGAACTGCCACACCAGCATAGTGACGGCACCACAGGCAGAAGCCAGAAAAGTATTAATAAAGATCTGTGGTACATGTGATGTAAAACCAAATTCACTTCCGCCGTTAAATCCAAACCAGCCCATCCAGAGAACAAAGACCCCGGTCGTGGCCAGCGTCAGATTGTGACCTCGTAATTTTTTTGAACCGGCCCGTTTATCGAATTTTCCAATACGAGGCCCGATAATCATGATCGATGCCAGCGCAGCCCATGCGCCCAGGGAATGCACGACTGTCGAACCGCTGAAATCCCGGAATCCCAGTGACTCCAGCCAGCCGGGCGCTTTTCCCGCAAAATGACTGGTCCAGGCCCAGTGTCCAAACACTGGATAGATGATTCCCCCCAGAACGATCGAAAGAATCAAATAAGCGGTAAAACGCATTCGTTCGGCAGAGGCACCCGAAGCGATTGTGGCGGCTGTCGCACACAGCATCAGTTGAAACAGGAAAAACGCGGATAGAAATATATCGGAACCTGAATTCGTGAACGGAAAATGAGTGGTGCCGATCAAACCACCGGTGGTCGTACCAAACATCAGCCCGAATCCGAAAATCCAGTACAGAATTCCCACAATACTTACATCGACAATATTTTTTATGGCGACGTGGATGCTGTTTTTAGAGCGCGAAAGACCAGATTCCAGACAGCAGAAACCCGCCTGCATAAACAGGACAAAAATACTGCAGACTAAAATCCAGAGGATGTCAATTTGTTGATGGAGTTCCATGATTTCGACTCATGTATCTGACGAAGCAGTTTATCTTAAACTTCCTGAATTTCCGGACGTGTTCTCACGCACACACTCAGGGAAGATTTTCAGTTTTGGGAATAAAACAGAGCATCGTTTCATTCAGAAAAAGTTTATGTTCTTTTTTGTCAACATGTGTCGTAGATCAACAAAATCACATTACCTGTTCACCCGACAGAGCAATATGCGTGAAATCCCTTTATCCATAAGGAGGGGAAGGTTTTATCCTGTATTGATGAACGAAAGAGAGGGGTAAAATCCCTCCCTTAAAACAAAGAGTTTCTAAATCATCACTTAGAGAAATGCATCGGCTACAGATCAGGCCATTGCGACCGGCTTAAAGCGTGCATCCGGTTTTATTGTTCTGAAAGGAAGCAATAAAAGGAATTATTGCTGCAGCTCGCGATGCATGTTACTAAAGGCAATGCTGGCTCATAATATTACCGTACAAAAGTATCCAGGTTGGTGGAACTGGCTTGAGAATCTCACTGCTGTCAGTGTCAGGCATTGTTCATACCGGTGTGATTTCAGATTGACGACGTTTCAAAGCCGGTTCTGGTACTTTCTGGTCTGCCTTGCTTGATTATTCTGGTGTGCTTGTTAACGTTGGGAAGATTTGCGCAGAGAAAGGTCTCAGAGCCAGAAAATAATGTACATTTGCTGTGAAAGTGATCCGAGAAAGTGCCCAGACGCGACGACATTCATAAAATATTGATCATTGGTTCCGGCCCCATTGTGATCGGCCAGGCTTGTGAATTTGACTATTCCGGAACCCAGGCCTGTAAGGCACTGCGAGA
Source organism: Gimesia algae (assembly GCF_007746795.1). Lineage (NCBI taxonomy): Bacteria > Pseudomonadati > Planctomycetota > Planctomycetia > Planctomycetales > Planctomycetaceae > Gimesia > Gimesia algae. Next base: position 7,470,644 of record NZ_CP036343.1, on the reverse strand, counting down.
AGATGGTTATGAGGTCGTACTGGTAAATTCGAACCCGGCCACGATCATGACTGATCCGGAAACAGCACATCGCACTTATATCGAACCAATTACCTGGCAGTACATTCAGAAAGTCATCGAGATCGAAAAACCCGATGCCCTGCTGCCGACCCTCGGTGGTCAAACCGGTTTGAACGCCGCGATGGATCTTGCCCGGCGTGGCATTCTCGATCAACTGGGCGTGGAACTCATCGGTGCCAAAGAAGCAGTTATCGCCAAAGCGGAAAGCCGCGATCAGTTCAAAGAAGCAATGACCAAAATCGGCCTCGACTGCCCCCGCAGCTCCGTTGTGCATAACATGGAAGAAGCCAACGTAGCCATGAAAGATATCGGCCTGCCGATCATCATTCGTGCCAGCTACACACTCGGGGGAACCGGGGGCGGTGTGGCGTACAATCGCGAAGAGTTCGATGAAAAAGTCCGTAGTGGTCTGGCCTTGTCACCTGTCAATGAAGTGCTGCTCGAAGAATCCATCCTCGGCTGGAAAGAATACGAGATGGAAGTCATGCGCGATCAGGCTGACAATGTTGTCATCATCTGCGCCATCGAAAACTTCGACCCCATGGGCGTGCATACCGGTGACTCCATCACGGTCGCGCCGGCACAAACACTGACCGATAAAGAATACCAGAGGATGCGGGATGCCACGATCTCCTGTATGCGCGAGATCGGTGTCGAAACCGGGGGCTCCAATGTCCAGTTTGCCATCAATCCCGATACGGGACGCATGACGATTATCGAAATGAACCCCCGCGTCAGCCGCTCCAGTGCGCTGGCTTCCAAAGCAACCGGCTTCCCGATCGCTAAAATTGCCGCGAAGCTGGCCGTCGGTTATCGACTCGACGAAATTCGAAACGACATCACACGCGAAACCTTTGCCTGTTTCGAGCCAACCATCGACTACGTCGTCACCAAAATCCCCCGCTGGACATTCGAAAAATTTCCGGATGCTGACCCGGTTCTGACCGTGCAGATGAAATCGGTCGGCGAAACCATGTCCATCGGCCGTACTTTCAAAGAATCACTGCAGAAAGCACTGCGTGGCCTGGAAATCGGTCACTTTGGACTGGGAGGCGGAAAGAAAGATCTGTGGGGGACTCCCAAACAACCTTCGAAGGATACGATCCAGTCCAAACTTTCGGTTCCCAACGAAGATCGAGTTTTCTATATTCGTTACGCGTTCAAACTGGGAATGACAACCGAGCAGATTCACGAGCTCAGCGACATCGATCCCTGGTTCCTCAATCACATCCGGCAACTGGTGGAACTGGAAGACGAAATGCGTCAGCTTTCCCGCCTGGAGGACATGGACTATGCCGCCATGAAAAAAGCCAAGCAGGCCGGCTATTCGGATAAACAGCTCGCCTTCTGGCTTGATTCAACCGAAATGGATGTCCGCCAGTATCGCAAAGGGCTCGGTATTGAAGCAACATTTAAGCAGGTCGATACCTGTGCCGCGGAATTCGAAGCCTTTACACCTTACTTCTATTCCACTTATGAGCAGGAAGACGAAACTCCTGCGAATCCCGATCACAAACGCCGCATCATGATTCTGGGCGGCGGACCGAACCGTATCGGGCAGGGGATTGAATTCGATTACTGTTGTTGCCAGGCCTCCTTCGCTTTGCAGGAACTCGGTATCGAAAGCATCATGGTCAACTCGAACCCCGAAACCGTTTCGACCGACTATGACACTTCGGACCATCTGTTCTTCGAACCATTGACCACTGAAGACGTCTTGAATATCTGTGACCGCATGAAGCCCGATGGTGTGATCGTGCAGTTTGGCGGACAGACGCCACTCAACCTGGCGCGTGGTCTCGAAGCCGCCGGTGTCAACATTATCGGTACCAGCCCTGAAATGATCGACGCCGCTGAAGACCGTGAACGTTTTCAGGCGATTCTCGAAAAGCTCGAACTGCATCAGCCTCCCAACGGCATCGCCACAGATACCGAAAGCGCACGCAACGTCGCTAACAAAATCGGTTATCCGATTCTCGTTCGTCCCAGCTATGTACTCGGCGGTCGCGCCATGGAAATCTGCTACGATGAAGAATCGCTCGTGCGGTACATGAATGAAGCCGTCAATGCTTCTCCCGATCATCCGGTTCTCGTCGACCGCTTCCTGGAAGATGCGATCGAAGTCGACGTCGACGCCATCTCGGATGGCATTACCACTCTGGTCGGTGGTGTGATGGAACATATCGAAGAAGCCGGCGTGCATTCCGGTGACTCGGCCTGTGTGCTTCCGCCACACTCACTCCCTGAATCGGTCATCAATGAAATCAAACGCGCCACACACGCCCTCGCACGCGAGCTCAAAGTCAGAGGGCTGATGAATATTCAGTTCGCTGTCAAAAAGACCGATGACGAATACAAGGTCTACATCCTGGAAGTCAATCCCCGTGCCAGCCGGACATCGCCGTTTGTTTCCAAAGCGACTGGAATTTCCCTGCCGCGCATCGCCGCTAAAGTGATGGCGGGAGTTTCGCTGCTTGAACAGGGAATCACAAAAGAACCCGTACCCAAACATACTTCCGTCAAGGAAAGTGTGTTCCCGTTCTCCCGCTTCCTCGGCGTTGATATTATCCTCGGACCCGAAATGCGTTCGACCGGAGAAGTTATGGGCATCTCGGATGGTTTCGCAATGGCGTTTGCCAAAAGTCAGCTCGCTGCCAGCACCAGCCTGCCTTCCGAAGGCACGGTCTTCATCAGTATGGCTGATGTCTACAAGGACATGATCATCGAACCGGCGCGACGGTTGATCGAACTGGGTTTCAAAATTGTTTCGACGTCAGGCACTGCCCGTGTCCTCAAAGAAGCAGGCCTTGAAGTGGCGACTGTCAAGAAGCTGAAAGAAGGACGACCGAACCTGCTGGACATGATGGCCAACCAGGAAGTGCAGTTCATCTTCAACACGCCCAGCGGCAAAGGATCACGAACCGACGAAGGTAAAATCCGTTCAGCTTCCGTTTCGTACGGCGTCACCTGCGTCACCACGATCCCCGGCTGTCTGGCGGTCGTCAAAGCGCTGGAAGCACTCGCCGAAGATGCGACTCCCCAGGTCCGTGCCCTGCAGGACTGGATGGCCGATATGTGATTCACGGGTATCAGGGATTATCTTTCTCCGGATGTTCCCTGAATTTCCGTCAGCTTGTTTCACAGATTCTTTACCGGTTGCGGCGCTTCCGCGCCGCATAACTGTCGCGGCGTTTCTCGGCATGAAACACAAAGTAACCGTCAATTTCATGCACTTCGGTCCCGCCGAAAATGCTGGTCAGTTTCTTCTGGTACCACAGCCGTCGACGTGTGACCATCACCAGCTTTCCGCCGATCTTCAACCGGTTGAATCCCTTCATAATGAAATTCTTGGCGACGGAAAAGTCTTCATGGTATGGCGGGTTAGAGAGGATCCAGTCGAAGTCGGTTTCCCCATGATCGCGAAAACCATCGCTCTGTAGAACCGTCACGCTTCGGGCGGCATTGCGTTCCGCGTTCCTTTGTGAGATGAGTATTGCGTCTGCATCGACGTCTGTCATCACGACATTTTCCGCACCGACTATGCTTGCAGCCAGGATTCCCACCACGCCACATCCACAGCCCAGATCCAGCACTCGTTCACCCGCCGCAAAAGTGACCGTGGAGAGCATCGCCTCGGTTCCTCGATCCAGGCCTTTGGGAGAAAACAGTGCAGGCGTCGTGTCAAAACTGAACTGCTGACTATGATACGTGATGGAAAAGGACATGCTGATTCGATAAGTCTGGTGATAGAAAGGGTTTTCTGTTAAGAATCCAGATTCGGAGGAATACAATGATTGTCCGGACTCACTGTGAAGGTTACGTTAGGAACGGTATCTTCAAGGGAACCATACACTTCCGGCAAGAATTTATCCACGACAAGTATCGAGATTTGCGCTAAGACAGGATCATTTTCAAAATCCTGATACCTGTGTGCTCAAGGATCTGGCGAATGGGAAAAGTTACTCTGTCACATTTTAAGCCCGGCTTGACCACTTGGATTCTAACGAGTCTGGGGCTGGGGATCATGTGCGGACTCTTTTTTGGCGACCTGTGTTCCCCCCTGAAAGCGGTCGGCGATGTCTTCATCGGTCTGCTGCAGATGACGGTTTTACCTTACATCACACTCTCGCTGATTTTAAATCTGGGCCGCATCTCAATCCGACAGACTCGCAACATGGCGTTTACTGTCATCGTGCTGCTGCTGATTCTCTGGTGTATCGGGTTGTTTAGTGTCTGCTTGATGTCGCTCTCCTTTCCCTTCTGGCAGAAAGGCGCATTCTTCAGTACCAGTATCATTGATGGACCGAAGACCGAAAGCCTCTATGACCTGTTCATCCCCTCAAATCCTTTTTTCTCACTCGCCAATAATGCGGTTCCTGCCGTCGTACTGTTTTCGATTGGTATGGGCATCGCCATCAGTGGCATTCCCAAACGCGAACGCCTGCTTGAACCCTTGTCCGTCGCCGTCAACGCTTTGATGCGGCTCAATCGTATGATCGTCCATGTTTCGCCCATCGGGATATTTGCTATCGTCTCTTATGCCATGGGCACGCTCCCCTTTGAAAAATTCGGACTGCTACAGGCTTACCTCATCACCTTTTCTGCCGCCACGCTCCTGCTGGCGGTCGGCATTCTCCCGATGCTGATCTCTGTCTGCACTCCGGTGCGCTACTGGGATGCGCTCAAAGTCTCACAGACTGCGGTCATCGCCTCGTTTGTGCTGGGCAGCACCTTTGCCGTTCTGCCTCTCATCGTCGAAGCGGCCCGCGAAATTCTGGATCGCTATCATCTGGAAAAAGATGAAACGGGAGGCTCACCTGATGTCCTCATTCCGCTCGTCTTTCCTTTTCCCGATCTGGGGCGGATTATCGGGTTGATTTTTATTCCCTTTTCCGCCTGGTTTTATGGCGCCAGTATGCTGCCCGAAGAATATCCCCGCTTCCTCTCGCTGGGAATGGCCGGTTCCTTCGCCAAGCCAGCCGTCACCATTCCCTGGCTGCTCGACCTGATGCACATTCCCCACGATATTTTCCAGCTTTATCTTGCGGTCGGCATCTACACCACCCGTCTGGGGGATGCCCTGCGTTCAGTTTACCTGTTTTCCTTCGCGATCCTCGCCGCTGCTTCGCTTTCCGGCACGCTGAAGATTCAATGGAAGCGGTTCATCTCGTGGTCGCTGTTTTCATTGTGTGTCGCGGGTGTTGTCATTGCCAGCATTCATGCGGTACTCAACTACACTTTCAAGGATGTCTACCAGTCCAAGGCACTGATCGCCGATCGCCAGCTGCTCTTTCCCGGCGTCAAAGAGATCGTACTAAAAGAATCCGCGCCCAACCCCGATCCCATTCAGTCCGCCGAAACCCGCATCAATCGCATCCGCCGCCGGGGGACCATTCGGCTGGGCTTCGACGCCAAGCGGCTTCCCTTTTCCTACTTCAATGATCGCGGACAACTGGTCGGCCTCGACATCGATATGGCCCATCGATTGGCACTCGACCTGGGAGTTGATATCGAATTCGTTCCCTTTACCCCGCAAACACTGGTCAGTCAGCTGAATCAGGATCATTTCGATCTGGCCATGTCCGGTCTGGAAGGGACGATCGAACGGGCCACCGCGTTCCCCGTTGCCGATTCTTACATGGATGTGACGCTGGCACTGGTCCTGCCTGACTTCCGCAAAGTCGATTTCCTGGAGTTCGACAAATTACGCCATTCCGCCGATCTGAAAATCGCGGTCGTCGCCAACAGTTTCTACGACGAAAAAGCCCACGAATATTTTCCCAATGCCACCTTTGTTTCCATCAATTCGGAAGAAGACTTCTTTGAAGGCAACGCCTCTCACGCCGATCTGCTGGTCACCAGTGCAGAAACGGGAGCCGCCTGGACGCTGCTCTATCCGAAATTCTCAGTGATCAATCCCTTCAAGAAAAATATTCGCGTCCCCATGTATTACCTGGGTGCCCACGACATCGAATTCGAAGAATTCATGGAAGTCTGGCTCGAACTCAAAAAGAAAGAAGGCGTCTTCGACACCCTCTACAAATACTGGATCCTCGGCGAAATCATCGACCCTCCCCCCCCACGCTGGTCCATCATCCGCAACGTCCTGCACTGGGTGGATTAACGTGAAGAGAAGTAGAGGCGTTCCAAATGGTGGCCACTATGAAATTGGGCAGGCCCGAATGTAATTCGGGTCGAGCGCCAGCGAGCAGGAAACTGTCAGAAAAAACGTTGTATTAGAACAATCCTTCGAATCTAAATCTCAGCCCGTCTCATTCGTATGTTTTCGTGTTTTTCGTGGTAGCAGAAATCACTTGGGATACACGCCCACACGTTTTGCCCAGGCTTCCCACTTCTGAACCAGATCGTCTACGATCACCCGCCTGCGTTTCGCCAGGTTATTCAATTCGGTGCGGTCCGTCTTGAGATCATAGAGTTCCCACTTCTGTGGCTGATAACCTTTCGCCGGCGAAACGCCACGACCTACCAGCTTCCAGTCGCCGGCTCTGACAAAGGCATTGCTTTCGTGCTCGATAAAAATCGGCTCACTCCGGTTGAGCGGTTCTCCCTGCATCACTGGTCGCAGCGAAATGCCATCCAGGGCCGGTATTGGATTTCCGTTGAATGTCTCCGGATACTTCGCCTCTGCCACCTCAATCAGTGTCGGCATAATGTCAATCAGCTGCGCCGGTTCTGTGATCCAGCGTTTCTCAGGTTTAATCCCCGCCGGCCAATGCATGATGAACGGTGTCGACGTGCCCCCTTCATGGGCGAAATGTTTATACAGGCGAAACGGCGTATTCGACGCATTGGCCCACGCTTTGCCATAGCTGTTGCTGTGGTCGAGATTGCGTATTTCCACATCGTAAAATTCGCCGCGTCCCAGTACGCCCCCCTCGGCACAGCCACCATTGTCCGAGAGAAACAGGATCAGCGTATTCTCGTACTGCCCGCTCGACTTGAGTGAGCTGACCAGTTTGCCGATGTTCTGATCCACGCGATCCACCATCGCCGCATAGATGGCCATTTTAAGATCCATCTCATCCTGTTTTTTTTCACTCAGAGTTTCCCAGGCGGGAACCGCAGTGTCGCGGGGCGACAGTTTTGTACCCGCCGGCAACAGTCCCAGCGCTTTCTGTTTTGCCAGTCGCTGTTGGCGGAGTTCATCCCAGCCGATCTTGTACTTGCCGCGATACTTCCTGATTTCCTCTTCATGTGCCTGCAAAGGCCAATGCGGCGCGGTGTAAGCGAGGTATAGAAAGAAGGGTTTGTTCTGCGTCTCTTTTGCCTGTTGATGTTCGCTGAGAAAGCGAATCGCATAGTCCGTGTACGCATCGGTGGTGTAGAAGCGGCGGTCTGTGGTACTCGGAGGGGTTTCGATGTCTTCAATTCCGAATGTCATACCTCGCGGTGCGACGGGGTGAAAGAACCGGGTCGCCCCGGAAACGCAGCCGAAAAACTTTTCGAACCCGCGTTGCAGCGGCCAGCGCTCTTTTGCATTAAAGCCCAGATGCCATTTGCCCGTCATCAGGGTCGCATAACCGGCCGGATTCAACACTTCCGCCAGGGTGACGCAGTTGTGGTTCAGATAGCCCTGATACGCGGGCGGTTTGGAATAGCCGCGGGTATCGCCGGGCGGGTTGGTCATCCAGCCAATTCCCGTCTGATGGGGATGCAGGCCCGTCATCAACGTGGCCCGCGTGGGACAGCAGCGACCCGAATTATAAAACTGGGAAAACCGCACGCCTCCAGCGGCCAGTGCATCGATATTCGGCGTTTCAATTTCGCCGCCATAACAGCCGATATCCGAGAAGCCCATATCATCGACCATGATCAGAATGATGTTAGGTTTGTCAGCGGCCTGCGCGGTGAAAGTAGCCAGGCAGACAACCAGAGCAGCAAAGATTATCCGAACCATAAACAGCCCTCATCCCAAACGGCAAGACGCTAGCCACCGGTATCTTCAACAGCTCTGTCACACACACAACCGGCGGCTAGCGCCTTACCGCTCAGTTGGTGAAATAAAATTGACTGACAGAATTCAGTAGATTACTTGAGATCCGTAGATCAATAATTTTCAAGTACCATTCTTAAATATGTTCCCGTCCTGCGATTTGTTGAAGCCGTCACCAGAGATAACGGACATTCCGTTTTCTTTCCATCGGTTAATACGGGAAGTGCATAAAAAGCAAATTTCGGATCATCCAAACGGATGCTCCACTTACCACCATGAGACTTTCGAAAAACTTCACCAACATAACAGGCAGCATTATTCACACGCTGAATTTCGGATATTTTAAGTGCTGCCCTGGTGTCCTCATAATTTGAGAGGATCCATTTTTCAACTACCTCCAACGATTCAGGAGAATAATCCAGAAGACATTGTTCTTCTTCTGGAAATTCAGACATGAACATTTCGAGAAAGTCATCCATTGAAGCAAGCCAGTATTCAAATTCTTCTCTGGATTTCTGCATCGATGCATCCACTTTTTCTCTCCATCAATCCACGAATCGTCCTGTTTCCTCAATAAAAAAACGGCACGCCATTCCAAACGGTATGGCGCTAGCCACCGGTAACCAAACACAGGCCCGCAAATCACCGGCAGCTAGCACCGAACCGTTTCAATCTCTTGATTCTGTTTACGACCACAGCGAGCGGAAATACTTCGCATCGACGGCCGTCTGATCCAGGCATTCCTGGGTTGACAGTTCTTTCCAGCTGTGACGCCCTTTGTATTCACTGTGCAAGGAGAAGGTCCCTTCATAACCCAGCTTCCGCAGTGCGGCGACATAGTCGGGAATGGGAGAAATTCCATCAGCGACAGGAACCGTTTTGACTTCCCATTTCTGATGACCATGCTTGTCGCGACCGTCGCCCCGTTCCCAGGAGAAATTCTTGACCGCACACAGCGCGATCCAGGGGGCCAGCAGATCAAGTCCCTGCCGCCAGCCGTCGCCACTCCCCTCTTTGACCATGTGCAGCATATCCACATATGCCCCCACTTCCTGAGGCGAATAATCCTGAATCAACTGATAAAGTTGTGTGCCATGCGAAGGCAGAAACGCATTTGAGTGCACATGCACGCAGGGCAGGATTTCATATTTCTGACACAGCTTCGCAACCTTGCCGATCTTTTTTGTGGTCTCTTTCAACTGCTGCGCCAGTGTGCCAAAGGTCTGATAGCGGTAGTAGCCGATCTTGACACGATCGATCCCCTGTTCCTGCGCGGTCGCCAGAATGCGTTCGGCGTTTTTATCGGGCTCGTCGATCATGGTCGTCAGAAACAGGATTTTCACGCCCGCGTCTTTCGCCGCCGCACAGGCCTGCGGCAGTTCTTTCTCCGCGTTTTCGGGCAGGATGTGTCCTTTGGGCCGCACGGTCAGATCGAGTCCGTCCAGACCGATCGACTTGAAGGCTTTACAGACCTCGGGGATGGGCATGTCCTGGAAGCTCTTGGTGAAAGCACCCAGCTGATAACCGGCTGCCGGTTTTGATTTCGCCTTTGCATCTTCACCTGCGAGCAGCTCGTGTTGAGCCTGCAGTATGCCGGCGACTGCTGTACCCGTTAATACCTGCGCGGCGGTTTGTTTCAGAAAATCACGGCGGGGAAGCCGATTATAGGGGGAGGGAGTATTCCGCATGTTGAAAACCTTCTTTATGATCCGTTGTCCTGTAGATTTCGAGGAAAGCTATTTTATAGTAGTATGAACTGATGCTGACCCTTTTTCTAGCAGATTTACCTGTTTTACTGACATCGAAAGAGATCCCCGTTGAATATGTCCGAGCCGCTCACCCTCGTTGCCACTTCTGCTTTTGGTCTGGAAGCCGTGGTTTCGCGCGAATTGAAACAACTGGGGTACGAAGAGCAGACCATTGAAAACGGCCGCATTACCTTTCAAGGCGATCTCGCCGCGATCTGCCACTGCAATCTCTGGCTCCGCAGTGCTGACCGGGTGCTACTCAGTCTAGGCGAATTCACGGCGCTCGACTTTGATGACCTGTTCGACGAAATTCGCGACATCGAATGGGAACGCTGGCTGCCCCCCTCGGCCCGGTTTCCTGTCAGGGCCACAGCCGTCCGTTCCAAAATCAACAGTCCCAAGAACTGCCAGAAGCTAGTCAAGAAAGCAATTGCCGAACGTCTCAAAGATCACTACATCAAAGACTGGTTTCCTGAAGATGGTCCGCTGTACTCGGTTAGTCTCTCCATTCTGAAAGACAAGGCGTCCGTCTGCATCGACACTACCGGACCGGGTCTGCATAAACGCGGTTATCGCAAGCTGGCTGCCGGCGCGCAGATTAAAGAAACATTAGCGGCAGGTCTGGTCCAGCTCAGCTACTGGAATCGTGAACGGCCGTTTGTCGACCCCTGTTGCGGTACAGGTACGATTCCCATCGAAGCAGCCTTGATCGGTACCAACACGGCGCCCGGCATCAATCGCGAGTTCGCTGCAGAAGGCTGGCAGCAGCTGCCGCCCGAGATGTGGGAGGCGGCCCGCGAGGAAGCCCGGTCGCTCGCGCGAACGGACATCGACTATCGACTGCAGGGATACGATATTGACCCTGCCATGATCAGCATGGCCCGCTACCATGCGCAGCAGGCCGGCATGGAAGAGTTCATTCATTTCCAGGATCAGCCCCTTGCGGAATTCAGCACGCCCCGCAAGTATGGCTGTATCATTACCAACCCTCCCTATGGTGAACGGCTGGGCGATAAAGCAGATGCCGAAGTCATTTACCGCGAAATGAAACGCGTATTCGCGCCACTGGAGATGTGGTCGATTTATGTAATTACCTCACACCCGGGCTTCGAACGCATTTACGAACAGAAAGCCCGCCGCCGCAAACTGTATAACGGTCGGATTGAATGCATCTACTATCAGTTTCCCGGCCCTCCGCCGCCACGCAAAAAATCACCCTGGGAACAAGCGGCTGGTAAACAATCAGAATCAACAGAAAATTCAGATGACGCTGATGAAACGCGGGACGAGGAAACCGCCTCCGAGCCGAACGTCACTCCCTCTGAAGCAGTCAGCGAAAATCCGGCTCCTACAGAATCGACTGAGTCAGCCTCAGCTGAGGATTCTGCGACGCGCGAAGAAACAAACGACAGGCAAGAATAACGCGGACCTCAGGCGGACCACATGTTGCGGATATTCTTGCGAATGTCTTCCGCCGTCGTTTCGATTTCCGCTTCCTGAGGCGTATCCAAAGCATCGGCGCTGAACGCCGGGCGTCGCTGGAACAGAGGGATCGTCTTTGGAGAAACAAACCGCGTCAACTGGGCATAACTGTGTGCCTGGTTCCAGCGGCGGTTCTGGAAATACTGTCGGTGGGGAAAACAGACATACAGCCAGTTTTTCGCCCGTGTCAACGCGACATAAAACAGGCGTCGTTCTTCATCGATTTCGTCTTCGCTTTCCAGCGACATCTCTGACGGAATACTGCCGTCGGCGGCCTGCAGCACATAGACCGCATCCCACTCCAGACCTTTGGATGAGTGAATTGTACTCAATACCAGGAAATCATCGTCATCCGCGCCGCTGGCTGCTGAGACATCCTGCGTGGAACTGGGTGGGTCAAGGGTAATCTCTTCCAGGAAGCTCATGCGGCTGCTGAAGCGGCTGGCAACCTGTTCCAGCTGTTCCAGATCCCGCTGACGCGATGTGGCGTTGTCGTACTGCTGGTCGAGCAGGGGGCTATAAAACGTGCGCACCTGATGGACTTCTGCCGAGATGCCCCGCTTTTCTGATTGCGGGGAACTCAGGTTTTTCATTAGTCGCACGAACAGAGGCCAATGCTCAACGGTCGCCGCCGGCGGTTTGAATTCCGACCAGGCATCAAAGCGGAACTGAGATTCCGCCAGCAGATTGATCAACTGTTGTGCCTTTTTCTGGCCAATGCCCGGCAGTAACGTCAGTACTCGTAGCCCCGAGACCGCATCGCGGGGATTTTCCGCCAGTCGCAGATACGCCATCAGGTCTTTGACGTGTGCCGTTTCAATAAACTTCAAGCCGCCATATTTGTGATAGGCGATATTCCGACGCGCCAGTTCCACTTCCAGCGAAAGACTGTGGTGTGAAGCCCGGAACAGCACCGCCTGTTGATTCAGGGGAATCCCGGCTTCCCGGTGTTCGAGTACCTGCTGCACGACGAAGTCGGCCTGTTCGTTGTTGTCACTGCAGTCGACCAGACAGGGCGCTTCGCCGCTGATTTTGGACGACCACAGGTTTTTCTCGTGGCGTTCGTGGGCTTCGTCAATAATCTGATTCGTCGCCTGCAGGATGGGTTGTGTGCTGCGATAGTTTTCTTCCAGCGTGACGAGCGTTGTTCCCTCGTATTCCTGCGGGAAATCCAGAATGTTCCGCACGGTCGCGGCCCGGAAGGAATAGATCGACTGTGCATCGTCGCCGACGACCGTCAGTCCCTTACCGTCCGGACAGAGGTTTTTCAGAATGCCCGACTGCAGAATGTTCGTGTCCTGATATTCGTCCACGAGCACGGCTTCGAACTGGCCTCGCAGCAGTTTGCCTCCCGCGGGATCAGCGGCGAGCGCATGCCAGAACAGCAGCAGGTCGTCGTAGTCGAGGATATTCTGTTTCTCTTTGCGGTCTACAAACGCCTGAAACAGCTTCTTCAATTCATCGGTATGTTCCAGACACCAGGGATAATGCCGTTCGAGAATTGGGTCCAGTTTGGAGCAGGTATTCACACAGCGACTGTAAATTTCCAATAGTGTCCCTTTGCGGGGAAACTTTTTGCCGTTATTGCCCAGGTCGAGTTCGCTGCGGAGGGCGCTCATTAAATCTTCGGCATCACTGCGGTCAATGATCGTGAAATCATCGGGCAGACCAATGGCCTGACCGTAACGTCGCAGCAGTCGTGCCGCCGTTGAGTGAAACGTTCCTCCCCAGATGCTCCGCGAACGGGCAGAGGCGGAATTCTCGCGACCCGCGCCCATTGCACGCAGCAGCGCATCGACGCGCCGCACCATCTCATTCGCGGCGCGACGGGAAAAGGTGAGCAGCAGAATTCGGCTGGGGTCGATGCCTTGGGAAATCAGGTATGCGACTCGATGCGAAAGCGTGGTTGTTTTGCCCGTCCCCGCACCGGCGATAATCAACAGGGGACCCGAATCGTGACAGGCCGCCGCCTGCTGCTCCGGATTAAGCTGTTTGAAAAGGTCTTCCAGTTGTGGGGGGATTTCTGACATCCATGCCTCGCCGAGGTCGAAAGAATTGCGGATCTGCTTTCTTTCTATTTTCGCCAGACAGACGGTGACCGCAAGGGGCGGAAATCAAAAATGTTGCTGAACGACTGTTTTTCCTGCGATTCAGGAGGCGATTACAGTTCTCTCACTCGGACATTGCGGTAATGCGCTTCATTTACCAGGTTTCCATGAATCTGCAGCGCGATGATGCCTTTCAACGGAATCTGGGGATCTGCTTCGGTGAAGTCGACTGTCTGTACATCGTTGATCCAGATACGAATGCGGGGACCTTCACAGCGAATGCGATAGTTATTCCAGTCGTTCATACGAACCGGCAGATCACGCAGTTCTGCGGGAGGCCCTGCCAGAATCTTTTTACGGCGGGATTCATCATACAGGCAGCCCCAGTAACCGGTTCCCAGGTCCGCCTGGTAACCGCTGACTTCGTGGTGATCGGGAATTTCCGCGGTCCGAATCTGTACGCCGGCATTGGTTTTCTCGCCCAGCAGTTTGAATTCAAGCTTGAGTTCAAAATCGTCGTATTCTTTGTTAGAGCGGAGAAACTCATTGCGTTCAACCTTTTCGGTCAGGCTGCCCGCGATAATTTCACCATTTTCAATATGGAAGATCTCTTCGTTGCCGTGCCAGCCGCTGAATGTTTTTCCATCGAACAACGACTGAAAGCCGAGTTCTTTATCGCTCTGTTTTGCCTGTGCTGAAATTCGTTTATGTTGCTGGCTGGCTCGCTGTTTGAGACTTTTATTCGATGTGGAAGCGATGACGCGCTGTAACGCATCGGCCAGCAGATCGTTGTCAATGGGAGTTCCCTGTTCAGCCCAGGAGACAATTGTGCCGCTTGCAGGTACGTTTAACGTTTTGTCTTTGAGCAGCGAGACCGTGTAGTTGACGGCCTGCGGCGTCGGGTTGCGGCGGAGCACTTCGAACACCAGCTTCTTTTCATCGTTGCGTTCGGCAATCGCCAGGGTATTGCGGCAGACTTCCAGCCGCGCTTCCGGCGTCATATTCAACTGCCGGGCCACGCGTATGTAACCACGCAGGGAGCGGATTTTGTATTTGTTGTTCTCCAGTGTTTTCGCCAGTTCCAATAATGGCGGTGCGACATCGATGGTGACCCATTTACCCAGCAGGTCGGTCGCTTTATTCTGCAGCGCGTCGTCATTCGAGCGGGCAGCTGCCACAACGGTGTCCAGAGCCGTCTTGCCTCCGATGGCCGCCAGCTGGTCCAGCAGAATCAGTTTCTGATCATTCGTCGCTCCCGCCATGGCGCCGGCCAGTGCCTGTGCTGTCTCTTCCAGCGGCAGCCGCGAACAGGCGGCGATGAGTGCCTGGCTGGCAGGAGAGTCGGGACCGGATGTGAGGGCGAGCTTAATTAACGTGGGAAGATCGTTGAGGGATGTGGTGCCGCCTAAAGCGGAAATGGCGGTCTGCTTTACTTCCGGGTTCGAATGATTCACCAGCTGCAGCAGGACTGGAGTACTTGAGCTGAGACGACAGGCGCCTGCCAGCTTGATGCCCGCCAACTGTTGTTCGCGTGTTTCACTTTCCAGCAGTTTGCGGATATTGGCATCAATCTGTTTTTCGATCTTAGCAGAAGGCTGGCTGGAATTCAGTTTGACAATCACCGATTCCGCCGCTCCCGCGAGGTCGGCGTCTTTCTGTTTAACCAGTGCCAGCAGGTTGTCCAGCGCCTGGGTCTTTAATTTGTCATTCGCAGCAGGCGACAGTTCCCCTAAGGCAAATATCGCCTGTAGTTTCAGTTCCTGAGAATCGCCGGAGGTGGCTTTGATGACCGTGGGGAGGGCTACCGGATCGTGGATGGTCCCCATTGCAGCAACCAATAATGCTTTGCGCTCTTCAGGTAACCTCGGGTAGGTTTCGATAAGAGTGGACGTGGATATTTTTCCCAGTTTCTGAGCGGCCTGCAGACCGGCGCGGAATCGCTGCAAATCGCCTGATTTGAGTTGTTCTGTCAGTAATTCCAAGCCCGCTTTGCCCTGCAGGACGATCGCCTGTTGGGTCGCTGCCAGCTTGATGTTTTCAGGCAGTTTCGCATTGCGGACGGCGGTGGTTAATGCGACAGCGGTTTTGCTGTCTTTCGCTTCCGCCAGTGATTTCGCACACATCAGGCAGGCAAAACCGACTTCCCGCTGCAGTTTTGCATCTCCTTTTCCGAGTGCCGCCTGCAGAGCCTGTGCAGCTTCGGGGGTACCAATCTCGCCGAGCGCATGGGCGGCGGCGATCGCGACGTTTGTGTTCTTGGCTGAGAGGAGCGGAGACAGATCTTTAACTGCCCGTTTGTCTTTTCGTTTGGAGATCGAGTTGATCACGCCGACCAGCAGATTACCTTTGACGGTTTTCAATGCGTCCCGCAGCGCTTTGCCAGCAGCTTGGTCGGGGATGTTTTCCAGAGCGGAACGGGCATAGGTCGCCAGTTTTTCATCGCCCAGGAATTTGGCGATTGCGGTTGCCGCCGAAGCATCACCAATGGCGGCCAGTCGACGACAGGCCATCGCCTTGTCGTAGGTATCCGCGTCGGAGTTGAGTACCTTCACCAGGCGGGCGGCTTCGGGAGCATTTTTATCAGGGGTGGCATTCTCAGTGGCAAAAATCATTGTCGGCGCGAACAGCAGGCCGGCAGCGCACAAAATGAAAACGGGAAATCGACAGATTGACATGAGCACAAAATCCTCAGGGGAAGAAGACGTTATCGGAAAGATTCATATTCGTTGTTGAAACAAGACGCAGGTCAAACGGTCCACGGCTCGCGGATCGCACGGCTTCGCATGCGGTTGGCTTCCTCGTCGTTCACAAATTCTTCCGTTACCGGATCGAATTGCACTTTGCGTCCCAGTTTCCAGGCAATCGCGGCTGCATGACAGGCGATGTGCGAGCGGGCCATGACATCTTCGTTGGCCGCTGGCTTGGAGCGGGTTTTCACACAGTTAAAGAAGTCACGCACATGAAACTTGGGCGAGGTTCCTGGAATCGAACTGGGCGAAGGGAGTGAAGCCCGCAGTTCATTCGAAGAGACGGCGGTCTGTCCGGAGTCACCCGTTTCGACCCAGCCAGCTTCTCCTTCAAAACGAACGGGACAGGTCCCCAGTCCCAGCCAGCCATTGCGTCGCATGACAAGCTTGATGCCGTTCTCGTAAACACATTCGATGACGTTATCATTGGGGACATCTTTGGGTTCGTAGGTCACGGGCATCGTATTGTCGGCTTCGAGTGCCCACTGGCAGATATCCAGCGTGTGTGCACCCCAGTCGAGCAGCTTCGCACCGGAGTCGAAGTCGTAATGACCTCGCCAGGCACCATCCACATACGCATGGTTATAAGGACGCCAGGGTGCAGGGCCGAGCCACATGTTCCAGTCGACGACTTCCGGATCGGGCTCGGGTTCCGCAGGCAGCCAGTCGTGACGATCAATCAGTTGATAGATCGAAGCGTGGACGGTATGGATTTTCCCCAGCTGTCCGGTCTGCGCGAGTTTGGCGGCATGCCCGAAGTTGGAAACGTTGCGGCGTTGTGTACCCGCCTGGAAGACGCGACCGGTCCGCTGAATCGTTTCCTGCAGTCGTCGTGCCAGCTCAATGGAGATCGCACAAGGTTTTTCCGAGTAGACATCTTTGCCGGCTTCGGCTGCCATCATGGAAGCGGTCGCATGCCAGCGGTCACCCGTGGCAATCAGGACGGCGTCGATATCATCGCGGGTCAGCAGTTCGCGGAAGTCGCGATAGGTGTCGCATTTCTGGTCGCCGTTCTGTTTGTCGGCCATCTCTTTGACGGTCTTGCGTTGATCAGCGCGAACATCGGCGATAGCGACGAATCGGACATCGGGCTGCTCAAGCATGTGGCTCAACACATAACCGCCACGTCTGCGAATGCCGATCCCTCCCAGAATAATCCGTTCGCTGGGAGCCACGGTCCCGTTCAAGCCGAGCGCCGTTGCCGGGATAATGGTCGGCGCTGTGAATACGGTACTTGCGGCGGCCGCCGTCTTCATGAAGTCACGACGATTGAGAGCACTTTTCTTCGTCATCTGTTTCTCCTCGTTAGCCTGGGGGGGAAAGAGTCGGCTGGTATATGAATCAATGATTATAGCGGGTTGGTGAAACCAGTGTCTGCCTGGTTTCATAAATTGTAATCGACGGGACGGGGGGCGTCTTGGAAATTCGAGGCGAAATTGTGTATATTTGACGCATTTCTGGTCCTGATAATTTATTATGAATGTTTCGTTACAACAGCAGTTTTTCAAAAAAGTCCCCGGTATCGCGCAGACCTGCCGCCTGTTGGAACATCTGCCTGATGTGTACCTGGTGGTGAAAGACGAACAGGGACGGTTCATCAATCATAATGCGGCGCTGTTAAGCTGGCTCAAGGTGGAATCGGGTGAAACGCTGATCGGCAAGACGGACTTTGACATACATGCCCCCGATCAGGCCGAAGCGTATCGCCGGGAAGATCGGCGGGTGATGGAGACAGGGGAACCACTGGTCGATCTGGTACATCCGGTGACGGGCGGCGAAGGGACGACGACCTGGTTCCAGGTTATTAAGGAACCGTTGTTTGATGTGCGCGGCAAAGTGGCGGGTATTGTGGGAATGATGCGCGACTTCCGCCGCGCTGGGCTGGCGATTGCCCCTTATTTGGAAATGCAGCGCGTCTTCGATTTTATAAACGATCATTTTCAGCGCGAAATCACCGTGTCGGAACTGGCGGCCTTGATGGGACTGTCCACCAGTCAGTTTCAGCGACGGTTTCGCAAGCTGTTTGATACG
This sequence comes from Gimesia algae, assembly GCF_007746795.1. Classification (NCBI taxonomy): domain Bacteria; kingdom Pseudomonadati; phylum Planctomycetota; class Planctomycetia; order Planctomycetales; family Planctomycetaceae; genus Gimesia; species Gimesia algae. The sequence continues at coordinate 7,452,574 of NZ_CP036343.1, read as the reverse complement.
AGCCCGGCCAGTTATATCAGCCACATTCGCGTTCAGGCCGCCTGTCGACTGCTGACATCGACGACCGACACGATTTCACAAATCGCCAATCAGACCGGATTTTACGATCACAGTCATTTTTCTAAAGTCTTTAAATCGCAGACTGGTGTCAGCCCGACCGTTTACCGCCGCAAGTATCAATAGCCACTGATCCGTTTGCATGTCGTTAATTTTCTCGAACCGATTTTGCCCGGTTCTTGTCCCTCTGCTATGATTGCCGCGACTGTTTCAGCTGCCTGCCGACTTTCTGATTTAGTATTCAAAGTAAGAGCATCCAGAACATGGGAAAACAAATACCCGAACTCGAAGAACAGCATATCAAATTCATCGCCGCACAAAAGCTGTTCTTTGTTGGTACCGCGACCGCCGACAGTCGCATTAATGTGTCGCCGAAGGGAATGGATTCATTTCGTGTGCTGGGGCCGAATCGTGTGATCTGGTTGAACGTGACGGGCAGCGGCAATGAGACATCGGCCCATATTCAGCAAGACGGACGCATGACGGTCATGTTCTGCGCGTTTACCGGCAAGCCTTTGATCCTGAGGCTCTATGGGCAGGCACGCGTCATTCATCCTTATGATGCTGACTGGGACGAGCTGTTCGCTCACTTTCCCTCCATCCCCGGTGCCCGGCAGGTGTTCGACCTGAGCGTCGATCTGGTACAGACATCCTGCGGCATGGCGGTTCCCTTTTTCGATTACGTCGAGGAACGCGAACAGCTCATCAACTGGGCCAGCAAACAGGGAGAAGCCGGCATCCACCAGTACTGGCACGACAAAAACCAGCAGAGCCTGGACGACATTCCGACGAATATTCTGGATGGTGAATGATGCTTGACATGATTCCCGTCGGGTATATGGCCAAGCGGGTCGAAAGCAAACCGGACTTTCTAAAGAATTATCAGGTAGAAGATATCTACTCCGTCAGTAACTGTATTTCAGATCATTTTGCGTATTACATTGATTACTGGAAACATAATGGGTTCTGGATGTTTAATTCGCCGGAGGACCTCAGAACCTTAGCCAAAGAGCAGGGACTGGACCTGGTAGGAACAAAAATGTTCTACTATGAAGCCTACGCATACCAGTGTCACGAAGACAATCTAGAATGGGAACTTTTCAAACCGGAACAGTCGTTTGTCACGGATGTGCAGGTTCCTGCAAAGAAGGTACTCGAAGGATACGATATCGTTTCGTTCTCCCAGGAAAATGCGCCGGAATGCTCTTATCTATCATGTAATCATATGGCAGAAACGATCCCAGTAAATCGTCATTGTCTGATCGAAACATTTGATGAAGCGAAATTACTTCTGTCACAAGGTGCATTCAAAGGATGCGAACCAGGACCTTGTCGCATCTTCGCCGTTTATTCACTGGTTGAATAAGCCTTTCGTGTCATCCATTGTTCAAAATACATCCAGAATAAACCCTGGCCGTTCCGCTTTTTTCGGCAGCAGTCGTTGGGCTTCTTTTAACACGAATTTCGGGTCCATGAAGGGTTCGTAGCTGATGTCCTGCCAGACGACGTTGCCTTTGCCGTCGATGACGAAGGTGCCATGCAGGGGCTGGTTTTCGAAGTCGTCATAGACGTGGAATGACTTGAAGACATCGAGCTTGTCATTGGAAAACAGCGGGATGGGCAGATCTCCTTTATCATAGTTTTTGATCGACGTTTTCAATCCTTCCTGGTCGTCTGTGCTGATCGCCATAAGTGGGAAGCCGGCCTGTTCGAATTCCTGCACCATGGGAGCGAACGCCTGCAACTGCTCGGCACAATGCAGACAGCTGAAACCCAGATAGAAGATCAGCACATGAGGTTTGCCACTAAATTCATCAGAGCGGCGCACTTTGCCGGTCGCGTCTTTCAACTCCCAGGTCGGAGCAGGGCTGGGTTTCCAGCGGAAGGGACCCAGCGTACTCAGGACGGGACGGTTGCCTACATCGGTGGCGGCTGTCTTTTCAATGCGCCAGTCCGGTTTGAATTTCAGTTCGGCAGCGATTGGCGCCAGTCTGGTGAAGAGCGGCATATCCAGGTCGATGGAGGCGGAGATCTTCTGCAGCTTTTCGAATTCTTTTTTCGCAGCCGCTTTATCACCGGCTTGCCAGAGCAGTTCCACCAGTGTCGCCTGCGGGTGAACTTCATTCTTATGTGAGCCAAGCAGTTTGCGTAACGCTTTCTCTGCTTTTTTTCGGTCGCCTGATTTCCATTGTACGGCGAGTAGATAAACTTGATTCGCGCCGCCCGCTTTCTTCAGCAGCTCATAACCCGGTTTGAGATCACCCTGTGCAATCGCCTGATGTCCTTCCAGGGCTTTGATGCTCTGTTCCAGTTTGCGAACGCGTGAGAAATACGGTTTTGCCGCTGTTTTTTTCGCTTCATCAATGATAGAGGCACGACTTTCGTCTGGTCTGAGTGCGACCAGTGGTTCAGCGGTCAGACGGGATTTTGCTGTTGTTTGTGCTTTTTCAACGGTTCGTTTGCGTTCTGCAGAGACTTCATCCAGTCGCTTTTTCAGTTGAGCCAACTGAGTATCACCCTGTTTGATATTTTTTGTCTGGTAATACGCCAGTCCCAGATACCGCAGGCGGTTGATCTGTTCTTCTTCCTCATCGGTCGGTTCTAAATATGGAGTCTGGCTCAAAGCGATCAATTCGTCCCACAGTTCGTATGTCCGCAGCACCTGCAGTAGACGCATCCGTCCGTATTTCGCACTGCCCCGTTTTTTGAAGGTATTATATTTGGGATGCTGAGGCAGTTCGGTCATGTTTTTGGCGAGCGCCAGGGCATCGTGGACACGACCGATAAAGATCAGGTTGCGGATCAGCCATTCGTTGTTGTGGGCGTAGTTGTGAATCTGGTCAGGCATGACAGCGTCGCGCATCATGTGTGCGTGATCGACGCGGGCCGAGGCTTCCTGCTGCCAGACCGCATCTTCATAGCGGTTTAATCGCGAATAGATATGACCGGGCATATGCCACATGTGAGCGATACCGGGGGAAGACTGTCCGCAGTTTGCAGCCGACGTCAGCGCCTGTTCCGGTTTGCGATGATCCCACAAATGAATGCGGTAGTGGTGAGCCGGGTGCATCGGGTTCTTTGCGAAGATGTCCTGCAGCAGCGCTTCGGCCGCGATGTAGCTGGTGCTGGCAGAACGCGTGTTATACAGGTGCACGGCCAGAAACGCCTTGGCTTCCAGATCATCGGGGTACGCGAGGATCAGATCTTCCAGCGCTTTGGTATAGGCTTCGTTACGCTCTTTGGATTTTTTCTTATCCGCGTTGATGTAGGCTGTGAGCGCTTTGATGTACTGCTTTTCGCGCGGGCTGGCTTTGTCGAGTCGTTTGTTGGCTTCTTCGATAAAGCCTTTCGCGCGCTTCTCATTTTTCAGATTACACATCGCCGCACCCCAGAAGGCCATCGCACAGTCGGGGTCTAAATTCGCGGCGTGTCGGAAGGAACGTTCGGCTTCCAGATACCAGAATCCGTGCAGTTGCCCCAGCGCCTGGTCGAGAAACTTCTGTGCGGCCGGATTCTTCACCGTCACATCAAAGTGCACATCCCCGGTGCCCCCCATCAGGTAGGCTTGACGTCGTGGACCTTCATTGAAAACTTCCCCATGATAAGAGTGGCCGGCCAGAGTTTGCTCGGCTGATTTTGATTCTGTTTTCTCAGTGTCGGCAGATTTGTCCGCACTGTGGACCGTCGTCAGCGGCAAACAGAGCAGGCAGGCCGTCACGATAATAAAAGAGCAGTTTCTACGCATGATCTCGGGCAGGAAGTTGTGCATGTGAGTCAACTTTTATGAGAATGAGGATTGTGATTCATCTGTGGGAGAAACTCGATGTAGAATCTGTTATTTTACCGAGGCTGCTTGAGGAATGTCGATACCACGGAGTATTTTCGGATCGTAAAATCAGAATTCCGGTTCAGCTGGTTTCGAAAGCCAATCCGATTTTGATTGCCTCCGAAATATGTACAGTGTAGGATATGACGAATATGGTCCGAGTCGTATTTACTGCCAACCTGGAACGTCATCTCAGTTGTCCGGAAGAGACTGTGTCCGGCACTACGGTGCGGGAAGCATTGGAAGCGGTGTTTGAAACACAGCAGCAGCTACGCGGTTATATTCTCGATGATCAGAGCCGACTGCGTCAGCATATGGTGATTTTCGTGGACGGCCAGACGATTGTCGACCGGGTCAATTTAAGTGATTCCATCTCACCCGACAGTGAGATTTATGTGATGCAGGCACTTTCCGGCGGTTAACAGTTTTCCCGTTCGTTACATTTCTGTCATCAACCTTTCTAAAGGCATTCGCGATGAGTTCTCAGGTTCAGATTGCGACCCGTAAAGGTCTGTTTCAACTCGAACGCAATTCAGATGGCTGGAAAATCCAGCGCCATGACTTTCCCGGTGAGAATGTCTCGATGGTCCTGCATGATCCGCGGGATCACACGACGTACGCTGCGCTGAATCATGGCCACTTTGGGGTCAAGTTGCATCGCAGTTCGGATGCGGGGGAGAGCTGGGAAGAGTGTACCGTACCCGTTTACCCTGAAGGGGCCAAAAAAGCAGCCGATCCGTTTACCGAAAATGCAGAACCGAAACCGGCCAGTCTGAGTGAAATCTGGTCGCTGGAACCAGGTGGCGCTGATCAGCCGAATCGTCTCTGGTGCGGGACGATTCCCGGCGGCCTGTTTCGTTCGGATGATCGCGGTTCCAGCTGGCAGCTGGTAGATTCGTTGTGGGATCTGCCCGAACGCTTGAAATGGTTTGGTGGCGGCAAGGATGATCCGGGCATCCATTCGATCTGTGTGCATCCGGAAAACAGTCAGAATGTTGCGGTCGCGATTTCCTGTGGTGGAGTGTGGGTCACTGAAGATGATGGCATGAGCTGGACCTGCAAGGCGGAGGGGTTGCGAGCCGAGTATATGCCTCCGGATCTGGCGCACGATCCGAATATTCAGGATGCGCATCGCATGGTGCAATCACCCACGCAGCCGGACCACTTCTGGATTCAGCATCATAACGGTGTGTTTAAAACGACCGATGGGGCGCAGTCGTGGCAGGAAGTCACGGGGATTCAACCTTCCGTGTTCGGGTTCGCGGTCGCCGTCCATCCGCAGCGTCCAGAGACGGCATGGTTTGCACCCGGCGTGAAAGATGAGTGCCGCATCCCCGTCGATGGACGGTTCGTGATTTCCCGCACGACGGATGGCGGCTCGACTTCTGAAGTCCTCTCGAACGGCTTACCGGGAGAACACAGCTACGACATCGTCTATCGACATGCGCTGGACATCGATGAAACCGGCGAGTGCCTGGCCGTCGGTTCGACCACTGGCAACTTCTGGATCACCGAAGATGGTGGCGACAGCTGGCAGACGATCTCCACCAGCCTGCCTCCCATCCATTGTGTCCGTTTTGTAAAGAGTTAATGGCAGTTGCTCTTCATAAAACGAGAAGGACTAATCCCGTTTCTTCAGTTCCTGTGCGATCACGCGGGCGGATTCTTTGCCCTGCGCTGTGGCGCCTTTCGAGTTAAAATGCACGTTGCCCGGTTTGGACCACCATTCAGCGTGATGTGGTTTGGTAAACGCATACAGATCGTTGACGCCGATCTCGGGATAATCTTTCAGAACTTTCAACGCAACCTCGTTGTATTTGGCAGCGTCACCATCAATGCGGCCTGCTTCGCCTGCAGGGACGGGGGTCGTAGTCACAAAAATCAGTTTTGCTTGGGGAGCCAGTTCTTTCAGGTATGCGATTATCGCACGCAGGTTCTTTTCGTAGTCTGCAGTAGAAGTCACCTGTTTGCCATTTACGCGGTCCAGTTTTTTTCCGTTCATATATTTCAGGTCATGCAGGCCAACATTGAAGTGGATCACATCCCAGTCAAAATCCCAGTGGCCGGCAAGTTTGGGATTGCGCATTGTGTCATGCATGGTTTTCATTTTGGTAATGACAGAGGATGAATCACCTCCATTACAGTACAGGCGATACACATTGGCTTTCCCCTTGAGGGCATCGCGGGTGGCATCGGTATAGGCGATGGAAATCGAATCGCCGTACAGAAAGGCATTGGGCAATTTGGGGTCATTTTCCACAAATTGAAAGGCGGGTCGCTTATTGAACCGGGGAGAGCGGACCAGTTTTTTCCAGGCATCGGAAGCCTGTTCCTCGGCGAAAACAGCAGATGAACCCGCGAGCAGGCAGGCGGAGAACAAGACGAGCAGTTTGATGGATTTCATGATGCGTCTTCTATTATAAAAGGGTGTCTGCAGAAATAACCAGAACATCGGTCAGTCGCGTCTGTTCTATTCTGGCGAGATTGTAAGCAGAACAGCAAGTTGATTTGCTGAGGAAATTTAAAAAACCCGGTATCACAGGAATACGATAAATCGCAGAAGTTTTGTGTTGGGGTCGGAAGAGAGAATCAATAGAATGGGAACAGGAAACGTATCGAAGTCTGGAATTCAAGGAAGTGCTCACATGAGAATTTACTGTCTCTGCTGTTTAATATTTGTGTTCGGCTGTGAAAAACCAAAGCCGGAAGTCACATCGGCCGTTGTGGAACCGGGGGAAGCTGCGGCAAATCCCGGTACGGGCGAAACGGCTTTGCCGCTGGCCGGGATGGGCATCATGACCGGAGAGGTTACTTCTGATACGGCTCTGATCCAGGTGCGTCTCACCAGAACGGACAAGCTGGTCGATCGTGATGTGCCGGGGATGCCGGGAGTTATCAAATTCTCACTCAGCCCTTACACAGAGGTGAAGACTGTTTCCAAACATGTTGATACCCAGGTTGTGAAAGCAGTTGCTGATCATGACTTTATTGCGCGGGCCGCGTTTAATGGTCTCATGTCCGGCACCGAGTATGAGTGCAAGACACAGATCGGCGAAACAGAGGACAAGCTGCACGATGGTCCCACAGCCCGGTTCAAAACGCTGCCCGGAGCCAACAAAGCGACGCCTGTCGATTTTGTCGTGGTGACTGGAATGAACTATGCCAAGTTTCATGGTGATGATCGAATCGATCAAAAACAGCATCTCGAAGAAAACAACACGAAGCTCCCGCAGCCTTATTCCGGTCCGGACAAGCACCTGGGTTATCCTGCGTTGGAGACGATTCTCAAGTTGAAGCCTGACTTCTTTATTGGCACAGGTGATAATGTTTATTACGACACACCTGATAAGCCTCGCGCGGAAACCATTCCCGAAATGCGGCAGAAATGGCATGAACAGTTTGTGCAGCCCCGCTATCAGGATCTGTTTGCCATGGTACCTGCCTACTGGGAAATTGACGATCACGATTACCGTATTGATGATGGCGATAACACCGGGAATCATCATCCGACTCCGGCAGAAGGTCGTGCGATGATGCTGGAACAACTGCCCGTTGCGCCCATGAAAGACACCGCCGCAAAAACGTATCGCACGCATCGGGTGAATAAAAATTTGCAGATCTGGCTACCGGAAAACCGCATGTATCGCAGTCCCAATGCCATGGAAGATGGCCCCGAGAAATCGATCTGGGGTGACGAACAGAAAGCGTGGTTGAAGAAAACGCTCAAAGAGAGTAACGCGACTTTCAAACTACTGGTCTCGCCGACACCGATGATTGGCCCCGACGATCTGCGCAAGACCGACAATCACTGTGATATCGGCGGATTCCGACATGAGCGGGATGAGTTCTTCAACTGGCTCAAAGAGAACGGACTGGATCAGCAGAACTTTTTCATCGTGTGTGGAGATCGTCACTGGCAGTATCATGCCATCGATCCAAGTGGTTTCGAGGAATTTTCCAGTGGGGCACTGGTCGATGCGAATTCACGGCTGGGCCGCAAATCGGGCGACCCGAAATCAACGGACCCCAAAGGGCTGATCAAACAGCCTTATCTACAGGACCCGCGATCGGGCGGATTTCTGCTGGTGAGAGTCACACCCGCTGATAAAAAAGATCCAGCGACCCTGTCCTTTCTGTTTCACGATGAAAAAGGCAAGCTGCTGTACCAGCATGACGTTCCTCAAAACAGCAGTAAGAAAGCGGACAAATAGTGGCCGTTATTCTTTAAAGTCGGTGTCGGGCGTTTTCAGATCGAGGGGTCGAATCCAGATATTGCGGTAGCGGACGTCGTGGCCTTCACACTGGAGTTTAATACCGCCGGGGGTGTCGGTGATGCCGAAACCGTTATCATTGCCTCCATCCAGGCCGGAGTTCGCGCCTCCCCAGACTTTGTTGATGGTGATGTTTTCGTGGACTTTTTTCCCGTTGAAATACATTGAGACTAAAGGTTTTTCAACGAGCTTACCATCTTTGAACCGGGCTGCCCGAAATGTGATGTCATAGGCGTTCCATTTTCCCGTGCCGTTATAAGCGTGGTAGGGTGACTCGGTTTCGTTGATGACCGCAGCCATGCCGTGCTTCGTTTTATCACCATCCAGAACCTGGATTTCGAAGCGGTTCTGCAGATAAACACCACTGTTGCCTCCCGGCTTCGTGACTAGAAATTCCACGTGCAGGCGGAAGTCACGATATTTCTTTTTGGTGACGATGTCGGCGGTTCCGTATTTGCCCCCCGCCGCAGCCGGGTCATCTGACATGACGACCGTACCTGCGTCAATAGGATCGTCTACCACTTTCCATTTGATCGGCAGCGAGGAACTGAACCGGGGGCCTTCCCAGTAAGTCCATTTCTGATCCAGCATTTCCCGGCTGCCGTCCAGCAGGATTTCTGCATCAGTGGGCGGTTTGGCGCCAATGCCCACGTCGGCCCATACCGTTGAGCAGAGCAGGGGCAGAAACAGGAGAGAACAGAGAGTGGGAGCAGGACTGGTGAAGCGCATAGTGAATCCTCATGAAATCGGGAGCGTGATATCAAAGTTATATTATGTGATAATTCTGATAGTAGCACAAACAGGGAAATCGATTAGAAGCGATTCTGAACGGAAGTCGAGTTGCGGTTTAAGGTTGCCACTTTACTGTGCAATCTGGACCAGACAGACACACAACAGGCAGAACCGATTCATTAATATTTTTTAAATCGAAAAAGAAAAGTGCGTAGTTTTAGTGATTTATGAAGTGAGAGTGGGAATTCGCTAAGTTGAAATAAATCAGCTGTTTTTGGTTAGTGAAAAAAAATACTGGCGTCAGTCTCGATTTTAAAGCAGCACATTGAAGCTCTTTTTTTAGTGATCAACAGAATCGTTGCGTCGTCCGGGTAATCTGGTTAGGCATGAGATTCGCATACTTGATATGTCAGCTAATTGATCCGGTTGCAGTTTCTGCATGATCGTTAGCACTGGTTTTATTCTCACCTCATTGTGAAAAGTAGAGAGTCGATATTTTTGAGTTGAGATACAGATAGAGAAGAGACTGGTTGCTCCCCTGAATATCCCACCCTCTTTCATACCTACTTCCCGCTAAAGAAACGAACTCTCGTCATTCCGTATTTATTGAAGGAAACGTCCATGTTGAGCAGGCACAAATTACGTATACGTGGTTTCACGTTGATTGAATTGCTGGTCGTGATTGCGATTATCGCGATTTTGATTGCATTACTCCTACCGGCAGTTCAGCAGGCGCGGGAAGCCGCCCGGCGCAGCACTTGTAAAAATCAACTGAAACAGATCGGTCTGGCGCTGCACAACTACCACGATAATTTTCTTCGCTTCCCGATCGGCGAACAGTTCGGACGCATTCGCCCGAACTGGCGCGCCCCGATTCTCCCCTACCTGGATCAGGCACCCGCTTATAACCTGATGAACTTTGATATCAGCACCACGGTAGGGGGCTTCATGTCAGAGAATAGCGGTGGCTCGTATGGCTACGGTACTGGTACGGGAACCAACGAGGTTTTAAAAACATTGCGTGTCCCCGTGTATAACTGCCCGTCCAGTCCTTTTTCCAATACATCCAACGAGAATGGCATGAATAACTATGACCAGGGGCAGACAATGGATTACGTCGGGATCGCCGGTGCCACTCCAGCACCTGGCAGCAGCACAGGCTCGTGCTCTGTTACGGGAGCCGGCTATGGGAATGGCACATTCTGTAACAATGGACTGCTGGCACCCAATGACAGTTTCCGGATTCGTGACGTGACGGACGGTACTTCGAATACTATGATCGTGGCAGAGCAGTCTGGCCAGGTGAATGGTAAAGACTGTCGCTCCAATTACTATGGCGGCTGGAGCGGAATCGGAACCACTTCAAAAATGCCTTCACTCGGTTCTGGCTCTGCCTGGGGGTCTGGAACGACGACTGTCATGTATTCGATTAACAGTTTCTGGACTTCCGGCGCACCGACTGAAGCCAGTGCACCCTATGGTGCCAATACGGTTCTGAACTCCTTTCATACCGGCGGAACCCATGTGCTGCTGACTGATGGAGCGGTCCGCTTTGTCTCTGAAAACATTGATTTCAGTACCCTGGCGAATCTGGCATCGAAAAATGACGGTCAGGTGCTGGGCGAGTTTTAATCTCAAATCAGTATCGCTGTCTTAAAACGTGAAGGAAGGCACAGACCCTGTTCGTAAGATATACGGGGTCTGTGCTGTGTTTTGAACTATATTAATTGATTATAATTGGATTCATCCTGAAATGTTCATTCAGAATTATTTTAAGCGATTACTTCTGTTCTCCCTGCTGCCTGGTTTTAGTTTAATACTGGTCGGCTGCGGCGGAAGCAGTGAAGAAGACAAGCAGCGTGCAGACATCACTGTCACCGTGACACACGATGGTGCCCCCGTCTCAGAAGCAGAACTCCGACTGATGATGGACGGTAAAGGTGAGGGAGCGATGGGGTTACTCGACGATTCCGGGCAGACGGAACTCTCTGATGTCGTGCTCGGCAGTTACACTGTGACGGTGACGCCACCAGAGGGAACCCCCGACAACCCGGCTCCCCAAAAAGAGTACCCCAATATCCCTGCGCAGTATCGCAGTCTGCAAAACAGTCCGTTGAAAGCAGAAATCAATGCAGGCAGCAACGAGTTTACGTTCGAACTCAATTAAAAAATCAGCGACAGTTTAATGGTGAAAACCGGAACCCTCGGCTTCGGTCTGTGGTGTGTGCTGGGGATGAGCGGCAAAATAATCAATCGCGTGCTGCAGATCTTTCAGCAGCATCTCCGCCATATCGCGCGTGAATCCCTCTTTACAGACACAGCGTAATACGGCGAGATCGTCACGGTTTTTGGGGAAGGTATAAGCGGGAACCAGCCAGCCCCGTTCACGTACTTTATTCGAAATGTCGTACACGCTGAAATTGGCGGTTTCATTGGTGGTAAACGCAAACACCGGAATGTCACTCCCGTCCGAGATCAGATCGAACGGGCCGAGTTTCGCGATGCCTGCTGACAGATGCAAAGCGACATCCTGGGATGTCTGGTGAATGTCGCGATAACCTTCGTGGCCCAGCCGTAAGAAATTATAATATTGCGCCACCACCTGATTTCCGGGGCGGGAAAAATTCAATGCGAAGTTGGGCAGATCGCCTCCCAGATAATTGCAGTGGAAAATCAGTTCTTCCGGCAGTTCTGCTTTCTCACGCCAGATGATCCAGCCCACGCCGGGATACACCAGCCCGAATTTATGCCCGGATGTATTGATCGATTTCACCAGCGGCAGTCGGAAATCCCACTCCAGATCCGGTTGCAGAAACGGCGCGACAAATCCACCCGAAGCGGCATCCACATGAATGGGAACTTCCCAGCCGGTTTCGGTATTGAGTTTGACCAGTGCGTCGTTGACTTCTTTGACGTTCTCATAGCGACCATCAAACGTACTGCCCATAATCACGACGACACCAATCGTATTTTCGTCGACCAGCTTCAGGGCTTCTTCAGCAGTCAGGCAGTAGCGGTCCCCTTCCATCGGCACAAACCGTGGTTCGATTTCCCAGTAGCGACAGAATTTTTCCCAGCAGACCTGCACATTGATGCCCATCACCATGTTCGGTTTGTCAGCGGGTTTACCTGCGGCTTCTCTGCGTTTCCGCCAGTTCCATTTGAGAGCCATCCCACCCAGCATCGCTGCTTCACTGGACCCGATTGTTGAACAACCGACGGCATTTTCTTCTGAGGGTGAATTCCAGAGCTTCGAGAGCATGTTGGTGCAGCGGAGTTCAATCTCCGCTGTCTGCGGATATTCATCTTTGTCGATCATGTTCTTGTCGAACGTTTCTGACATCAGCTGTCGGGCTTCGTCTTCCATCCAGGTGGTGACAAAGGTTGCCAGGTTCAGCCGCGAGTTACCATCCAGAATCAGTTCATCACGAATCAGGTTGTAAGCCACCTTGGGAGGCAGGCCTGCACCGGGCATTTCGTATTTGGGGACAGGCTCCTCAATGAAACGTCCCCCATAAGCGGGAGTGATAAAGGATTCGGGGTCAGATGGATGCAGATTTTTCTGGCCGTGCAGCATGAACAGTGCCCTCCTGGTTGATCAGTACGGATGCGAAAGTGTGTACTGCTATCCTACTGTCTGGCGCTGAAATTTGAATGAAGATCACTTGTGGGATCTGTTTTTCTGCAAACTTTATGTATTGCAGCCGACGGCGCACTGTCCAATGATGTCCAGTTTGTCGTCGTTCAGGTAGCAGTATCGGTTAATCCAGACACCATCCGGGCTGATGTCGGTTGCCGCTTGCATCCGAGTTCGAAAATCTTCTGTAGGACCATAACCGTGCGCGAGTGCATAAATGGGCATGGGACGTGCCAGCTTTCTGGCAGCCAGAATTTTCCGTTCCTGTGCCAGTGGACCTGCGATGTGGGGTTGCGCGGGGCCCGGGTAAGAAACGTCAGCCAGGCGTGTGGGGTGCGCCCAGTCTGTGATGTCAAGAAATTTGAACAACGCTCGGACCAGCAGCGACTCGGAAATACCAGGATTCGCTGCCAGCATCTGATCGCCGTACGAACGCAGCATCATCGACCAGTGCATCCCGTACAGTTTCACGCTCACCGAGTTACAGTACTTTGCTGCCAGCGAATAATTCATGCCCGACAGAATGGACCAGGGGGGAGGAAACGCACTGGGTGCCAGTTCGACACCCGGTTTCCCACAGTCGTCCATTGTTTTTCGAAAGCCCGCCAGCAGCTCTTTAGAAAGCTGAGCTTTCATCAGCAGCATTTCAGAGGCTCCAGGATAATGGTCGTTCAGCCAGACCGGGAAATTCGCAGCCTGATTATCTTCTGAGAGCCAGTTTTCCAGATCGTAATTCGTCAGACCGCCATTGAGTTTCTGATACAATGCCTGCGAGTCGGACTGCATATTTTCAAAGTCGTAACCCAGACGGCCCGCAGCCTGGCGTGCGTGGTCACTGAAATCGAAAAACGCAGAGTCCAGAAAGTAAGGTGGATACTCGGGCCAGTCAAAACGCAGCCCGTCGATATCAGGATATTGGCGGAGCAAGTCGCGAATCAACGCGTGCTGGTATTCGATGATATGCGGACTGGCCAGGCTGCCGTTATTGGCGACTCGTCTGCGCGGCAATGAACCATCGGGCAAGCGGGGGATATCTTCTTCGACAGGGCCGCCAAACTGCACACGATACCCGGGGGGAATCGCAGCCTGGACCTGGAAATAAACTTCCAGTCCCCGCGCCTGTGCCGCTTCAATAAAGTCTGCTACGACGTGGCCTGCGCTGTGAGTGAGCTCATCCGCGCGTGCTGGCTGATAGCGCAGACCTGAATATAGCGATTCATCGGGAACGAAGCTGGGTGAGGTTTTGACCCACAGTTCCCGTTTACCTTCCCACAGCGGTCGATCCAGCAGGCGAACTTCTCCCGCACCAGCATCAGCGGGGGGCTCGCGAACTCCCGTCTGCTCGTCAGCCAGTTGCATTACATAAGGCGAAGTGGAAACTGCCGTGACGCCTGCACGCTTCATCAGATTGTCGAGAACTGTCTCGACTCCCTCGTGCTGCAGGTATTCCGGTAAGACCGTCACGCCGATCTGTCTCTGCTGGCTCATGGTTTCCTCGCTCTGAAGCAGAAAAATACTCTCTATTATTTGATATCTTATCGGCCTGCCAGAATGTTTCTCCACCCCGGCGGAGAGATTTTTTTTGACTTTAAGGGACCCCGGGCAATTTGTTGCAGAATGCGACGAGAATAAAAGTGGCAATCGGACCCAGCAGTAAAGAGAGTAGAAACCAGGCCAGCCCGCTGCGATTTTTTCCTTGCGCCAGGCCCGCATTGATCAATGCCAGTGATCCCCAACCGACCAGGTAGCCTGATTCCTGTGGGATTTGTGCTGCCAATAACATATTTGTTCCTCCTGAAATTATCAGATTCATTCTCGTTGTTTCAGATCAGGCCCGGGTTTTGTTTTCGAATTCCTAGATCGCATCACATTTAACCATAGCGTCTCTCAAGCTATTATACTCGATCCAAATGGCTCTGGAGACGCTACAGTAAAACTGGACACAGTCTAAAAACACGAGCCCCGTCAATCTGTGATTGAGGGGCCCGGTATTTGAAATTCATTAAATGGTAAAGATTATTCAGTGATAATGTCGTTCACAGTACCGCCACTGGGAATCATCGGTAATACATGTTCCTGATAGGTACAGATGACATCCAGCAGGTAAGGCTGATCAGAGGCCAGCATCTCTGCGAGAGCGGCCGGGTATTCTGCTTTCGAACGCACCTGTTTCGCCTGCAGTCCAAAACCTTTGGCGATGGAGACAAAGTCAGGATAGGTGTCTTCAGCATGCTCGCCGGAGCCCTTCCCTTCCCACTCGGGATGATGCACGGGACCCAGATAAGTATGAGCCCGACGACCTGCCATGAAGCGGTCTTCCCATTGCACTACCATGCCCAGGTGCTGGTTGTTGAGTAACAGGATTTTGACAGGCAGATTCTCCGTATGCAGTGTCGCCAGTTCCTGAATATTCATCAGCATCGAGCCATCACCGTCGATGTCGACCACCAGGTCATTGGGGAACTGTGCCTGGACACCCATGGCAGCGGGCAGTCCGAAGCCCATCGTCCCCAGTCCGGAACTGCTGAGCCAGTGGCGTGGTTTGTTGAATTTATAGAACTGAGCCGCCCACATCTGGTGCTGTCCCACGCCTACGGTGATGTAGGGGTCTCTGTCTTTGGACTGCTGCCAGAGTTCGTGAATCGCATACTGCTGCGACATGACATCACCCAACTCAGGATATTTCAGCGGGTATTTCTCTTTCCACTCTTTACACTGTGTCAGCCAGTCGTCGACCTGCGGCAGGTCGTCATCGGTAATCGCTTCGTTGAGCGAAGCGAGGACATGTTTCAGGTCGGCATTAATCGGAATATGCGCTTCCTTGTTTTTCTGCAACTCGGAAGGGTCGATGTCGACATGCACAATTTTTCCATGTTTGGCAAACTCTTCGAGCTTACCAGTCACACGGTCATCAAAACGTACTCCGAATGCGAGCAGCAGGTCTGCTTCGTTGACGGCGTAGTTCGCATAGACGGTCCCGTGCATGCCCAGCATATCCAGACTCAGGGGATCTTCTCCGGGGAACACGCCCAGACCCATAACTGTAGTGGTGACAGGAATATTGGTTCGGCGGGCGAACTTGACCAGTTCTTCGGAAGCATCCGAAATAATAGCGCCGCCACCAACGTAGAGAACTGGTTTCTTGGAGCGTTTGATGGCTGCCAGAATCTGCTTAATCTGTTCCGGAGCTGCTTTACGCATTTCAGGGCGATAGCCGGGCAGGTAAGTGTCGGGATTGTAATCGGGTTCTGCATCCAGTGTCGCCAGCTGACAGTCTTTCGGGAAGTCGATCAGCACGGGACCGGGGCGACCTGTATTCGCGATGAAGAATGCTTCCTTCACGATGCGGGCTACGTCTTTGACATCGGTGACCATGTAATGATGTTTGGTAATCGCGCGGGAAATTTCCACCATGGGAGTTTCCTGAAATGCGTCGCTACCAATGACGGCTTGAGGTACCTGGCCGGTGATCGCCACCATGGGAATCGAATCCAGCTTGGCATCCGCCAGTGCTGTTACCAGGTTGGTGGCACCAGGACCGCTGGTTGCCATGCAGACACCGACTTCTCCGGTCGTGCGGGCAATCCCCTGTGCAGCGAAGCCGCCCCCCTGTTCGTGGCGAGGCAGAAGTGTGCGGATATCGTCTTTGTATTTCATCAAAGCCTGGTGCAACGGCATGCTGCAACCACCGGGATAAGCAAAGATGGTTTTCACGCCCTGCCGCACCAATGCCTGAACCAGTATCTCAGCGCCATTGATTGTCTTCGTTTGCGTGTTTTTTTCGTTGGCAGTGGCCACTGTTTCACCCTTCTGTTTCGATAATCTCTAATTGTCTCAAAATTAATGACGGAATCGACCAGACATCGCTGTCACCGGCTCATATCCGGCTGCTGGCAGATCGCTATTTTGCTGTTACCACAACAGACAAATACGTAGACGCACCTCGTACGCCGAATGTTCGTTCTGGTAATCAATCACTTGGTTGGTGATCAATTCTATCTTCTCCCAGAGACAATAACGAGTCATTTCCTGTCCAGAATCCAATATTCGTCGAGAGACAGGCCCGTTAATCAGCCTCGGCAAACAGGTTACAGAGGCTGTTTCGATTGTGCAGATTAACACGTTGTGTCCAGTAGTCAGGTCGACAGCAGTCAGAGTATTCGATCTTCGACGAAATTCGAACGCATTTAAGTATATTGATATTGGTTGGTTATGAGGTTGGGCTTATCATGATTTGAACGGACCACGCTGTTTTGGCAGGAAAGGTTTGTGAGCAGGAATTTGATTTGATATGATATATAAGCAGACTTTGAAATGAGTTTGTCTGGTGGCTTTACCGACCAGTAATAATGGGCAGCAAAGCGAGTCTGCCTACACCCCACCTGAACTTCCTTCCCGATATCAGCAAGCTGAGGTATTGAACATGAATGATCCAGCGAATCTGATGCAGGCGACGCTTTCACGGCGATCCTTTCTCCAGGCTGGTTTTCTAACCCTGGGAGGTCTGGGTCTGGCGGACCTGTTGCGGCTCAGGGCGGCTGCATCGACTTCGGGAGCCACCCCGGATACCTCAGTGATTCTCATCTGGCTGCAAGGCGGTCCCAGTCATATGGAAACGTATGACATGAAACCCGAAGCGCCGGTTGAATATCGGGGTGAATTCAATCCGATTCATACGAATGTGCCGGGCATGGATATCTGCGAGCAGCTTCCCCTGCATGCGAAGGTGGCCGATCGCTTCACGCTGATCCGATCCATTTCGCATGGCTTCGCGAATCATGCTGGCGGTGCCGGTCGCTTTCTGTCCGGCCGCGATCCCTTACGACCACTGGAACGCACTTCGCAATTTCCGACGATTGGTCCCATCGTTTCCAGAATGCGCGATCATGTGAATATCGGCATCCCGAATTATATCGGAAATCAACCAAATGTGTACGGCGGTGGCAGTGCGTACCTGGGCGATTCAGCGCTCCCCTTCGTTGTTGGCTCCGATCCGAATGCGAAAAACTATCGCGTCCCCAATCTTACCCTGGACGATAAACTGAAAGACCGTCTGGATGACCGCGTGACGCTGTTGACCTCTTTCGACAACATGCGCCGCGATCTGGATCAGAACGGTTCCCTGCAGTCCATCGACAAATTTAACAGCCGCGCTCTCGATATGCTGACCAGTGATAAATCTCGCGATGCGTTTGACATTACTCAGGAGAGCGATGCGACCCGTGATAAATATGGACGTCACAAATGGGGACAACGCGCCCTGCTGGCTCGCCGCCTGGTCGAAGCAGGCAGCAGTTTTGTCACGATGCAGATGCAGAACCCAGGTGTCACAGGTTGCGCGGGTAACTGGGATATCCACGCAGTCAATGGTCACCTCTATGATGACCTGCGCGGACGACTGCCGATCTTCGACCGTGCGGTCTCTGCCCTGATTGAAGATATCTATGAGCGTGGCCTGGACGAAAAAGTGATGGTCATCGTCAGCGGCGAATTCGGTCGTACGCCCCGCATCAACCCGCAGAAAGGGACACGCTCCAAAGTCATGCAGCCCGGTCGTGACCACTGGCCCGGCGCGATGTCGGTCCTGGTCTCCGGTGGCGGCATGCAAATGGGACAGGTCATTGGCTCCACTACAGCCAACGGCGCGTACGCCAAGGATAACAAGCTCGATCCCAACGATCTGCTGTCGACCGTCTATCGTTTCCTGGGCATCGACCAGGCCCATGAATTCCTCGACCACAGCGGCCGCCCCATGCCCATTCTCCCCAGTGGAAAACCAATTGTTGAATTGAGTTGATGCATTCCTGCTGATGAAAGCATATTCAATTAGGGGTGGTCCCGGATGTAATCCGGGATTGCCACAGGCAACAGGAGGTCGCAGAGTAAACATTATTTGGGTTTAAGGATCACCTGACTCAAACAGGAAATCCATCGGCGGTGCTGATATCAATCGTATGTTCTCACCATAACCTCCTGCTCGCTGCGTTCGGCCCGAATTGCATTCGGGCTCACCCATAGTTTTTTCGTATGGTGTTATTATTCGAGCACTGTTGGCGAGTATTTAGAGCGGACACTTGATACACAACACGAATACAGCTCTCAATCTTTCCCACCCGGCTTGCGCGGAAACTGTGCTTCCAGTAGTTTGACCGCTGTCTGAAAATCGGCTCGATCGGTAGGCTCATTGATGATGTTCGTATTCTCTCCCGGATCGCTTGTGTGATCGTACAGTTCACGTGCGATGACCTTACCCGTTTTAAAATTCCGCCATTCGGTGTAGCGATAGCGGGGCGTGCGGACGGAAACACCCATGTTTTCAGGTTGTTTTCTGTAATACGCGGGCCGCGGATGCTGCGTAAAGGCGGCTGGCTTGACTGACTGTGTCGGATCATTCAAGACAGGCACCAGGCTTTTGCCCTCCAGTTTTCCGGGGGAGGGGAGATCGCATAATTCGACCAGTGTCGGATACATGTCGAGCAGCTCGACCAGCGCTTCTGCTGTCTTACCCGCCTGCTGCATTTGAGGCGTCGCGATCATCAAAGGCACGCGTGCATCGTTTTCGAAGTTGGATGTTTTGCACCACAGACCATGTTCGCCCAGGTGAAAGCCATGATCCGACCAGAACACAATGATGGTATTCTCGCGCAGTCCCAGGCGATCCAGTTCCGCCAGTACTTTGCCAATCTGCGCGTCCAGGTAACTGATGCCCGCCAGGTAACCGGTTCGCAGTTCAATGATCTGCGCATCCGTCAGCTTTCCATCCACGGCTCTCAAAATTTCTCGACTGTCATGCAGCGCAACATCCGGTGCGTTTTTCGGAGGCTGAGGATTATCGGGAACCGTGATCGGGCTGTCGTCATACAGATCCCAGTATTTCTTAGGTGGATTGAACGGTAGATGCGGTTTCCAGAAGCCGACTGCCAGAAAGAACGGCTGCTGTTTCTTCTTGACTTCCTGCAGTGCTTTTACGGCGAGATCGGCGATGCGACCATCAAAGTAAGCCGAATCAGGTACGTCGCGACTTTCGGATCGCGGTGCTTTTGCAAGGTTGACCGGCAGTTCCCGGTTATCGTTTAACAGCGGCTGGTCATCATCGTGCCGCGCAAAATGCATGACGGCGGGCACGCTCCAGGAAGCGGGGTCACCTTCGATCTTCTGCCGCCAGTTATGAAAAATTTTGCCGATGTTCTGCGTGAAATAACCTTGCTGCTTGAACAGCTGCGGCAGCGTGACAATGTCCGCATCGACTTCACGAAAGTGTGTGGGCAGATCCCAGATCTCAAGTGTATCAGGACGCCGTCCCGTCATCAGCGACGCCCGCGAAGGGTTGCACAGCGCCTGCTGGCAGTAGGCCCGTTTGAACAACACGCCTTCCGCCGCCAGTTGATCCAGATGCGGTGTCTTCACCAGCGGATGTCCATAACAGGCCAGATCACAGCGCAGGTCGTCCGCGCCGATAAACAGCACGTTCGGTTTTTCAGCTGCCTCAGTTGGTAAACCGAGAGCAGGGCAGAAGATCAGGAGCAACACAACTGCCAGCGGGGAGCGACGTCTGCCAGTAAAAATCATGAGCGAAGGCTTTCAGAGTAAGAATGCAGATAATGTCAGAGCAACCATATGTCATTTTGGAGTGAGCAGCCCGATTCCGCAAGCATCGATTTGCTGAGGCTGTGATTTGCGGAATAAATAAATTTTGTGAAAAAACACCGAGGTGAATAAACAAATAATTTGATTGACAGTGTCTGTAAATTGTATTACTGTGTTGATACAATTCTAAATGAGGTTTTTCCAATGCAGATTCAATTATCCGAAGCGGATGGCACGCCTTATTACCAGCAGGTCGTGAACCAGGTCAAGTTTCTGGTGGCCTCCGGTCGTCTCGAAGCCCACGAGCAATTGCCGTCCGTCCGCGGGCTGGCGCAGCAGCTGACGATTACCCCCAATACGGTTGCGCGGGCCTATCGCGAGCTGGAAGCCGAGGGTGTCGTGATCTCGAAGCGCGGCGCTGGAGTTTTCATATCTAATGGCGTTTCTCCCCTGTCTAATAAAGAAAAACGCCGCATCCTCAACGAACGCATGGATGCCCTGCTGACCGAATCGCGTCAACTGGGCGTAGATGAAGAGACCCTGTTGAAATTACTCCGTCAGCGGAGCCAGAAATTTGATTCACATCAAGAGGTCGTAAAATGAGCGAACATGTCATTGAAGTCAGCAATTTAAGTCGTCACTTCGGCAAGAAACAGGCGTTGTCCGACGTCAGTCTGTCTGTGCCTGAAGGCTGTGTGTTCGGACTGGTCGGCGAAAATGGAGCCGGCAAAACCACGTTGTTAAAACATGTGCTGGGCTTTTTGAAGCCGCAGCAGGGGAGTGTGCGCGTATTTGGTCTGGACCCGGTGGCTGACCCGCCTGGCGTATTGGGAAGGATCGGACATCTCTCGGAAAACCGCGACCTCCCGGCCTGGATGACGGTACGCGAACTGATTGAATTCACGCGGGCCTTCTATCCGAAATGGGATCCGGTCTACGCAGAAGAACTGAGAATGATGTTTGAGCTGTCATTGAATCAGAAAGTGCCGACACTGTCACGCGGCCAACTGGCGCGGGCCGGCCTGCTCGTTGCGCTGGCCCATCGACCGCCGCTGCTCGTGCTGGACGAACCGTCGTCCGGACTGGATCCGGTGGTTCGTAAAGACATTCTGGACGCCATCATTCGTACGGTCGTCGATGAAGGGCGGACCGTTCTGTTTTCCTCGCATCTGTTAGATGAAGTGCAGCGCGTCTCTGATCGCATCGCGATTCTCGATCAGGGCAAACTGTTACTCACAAGCCCACTGGATGAAGTGCTCGTCTCGCATTACCAGTTGACGATCCGCTTCCTGGAACCGCAGCCTTATTTCCCGCAGTTGACCGGCGCACTGATGTGGTCGGGCTCGGGCAGAGAGTGGAAGATCGTCTGTAACGGTCAGAAACAGGAACTGGAAACAGAGCTGGAACAGCTGGAAGCCGAGATCCTGGATCAGACCGCACCGACACTGGAAGAAATATTCGTCGCCCGCATGAAATCGGCACAGCGTGCTTTAGAGAAGGATTGAGAACCATGACAGACGGTCTGTTACGGGTTACAAAATATTCATTACGATTACTCTGGCCAATTGGGCTGGTACTGGCAGGATTTCTGGTGCTGGCACCATTGGTTCTAGGGTTATTGTGCCGGGTGGTGTTCGGCCTGTTTCCGTATGCTTTGTATCAGTCGTCAGAGATACATCTCCTCTTTCTCGGCGTTTCGTGGTTCCTGTTTCTGGGCTTATGTTTTGGCGAATTGCAACAGATACAGAGAATGATGCCTCAAATGCCCGTTCGGTCGGTAGAAATAGTCAGCGGACCGATCCTGTCTACCATGGGTATCACATTGGTCTGCTATCTGCTGACTAATGTGTTTTACCGCCTGTTGTATTTTGATGAAAACTGGCTGCGAGAATATTGGCCTGTTACAGGACCGACCCTGTTCCTGATGACGCTGGTGATGGTCGTCCATTCCGCTTACTGGAATTTGCAGCCAATCGGTTTCATTCGGATTCTGTTCTGGAGCGGATTTGGACTGGGGATGCTGTACTGGTTATTGACCCGCTACTTTCCGCAGGGGTTAAACGGCCCGCTGTTTCCCTGGACTCAAGTGACGTTGTCAGAGTTGGCTACGATGTTACTGGTGAATGTTATAGCCTGGATTGTGGCGGTGCGATCTTTTGCCAGTGTACGCTGCGGAACCACAGTGCACAGCTGGATGTGGGAACGGGTCACAGCATTTTTGAGCAGTTTCAAACATCGGACTTTGAGAAAAGAGAACATTGGCTTTCCTTCTGCATGGAGTGCGGTGTCACGACTGTATTGGCTCGACTCGTGTCGCACGTTGACTCTGATCATCGCTTTGTTGGGCTGTCTTGTTTTTTTTATCAATCTGTCCAGTTACTTGTATCACGCGAGTCAGGGGAAGGTTGAACTGGATCCTAACATGAGCCCCATGTTTGGTCTTTCCGCATTATTTTCGATACAGGCTGCTATCGTGATCTTGTTCGGGGGCTTGATCAATTCCCTTTCGACGCGAAATTACTCTCAAATGAAAGGTTATCTGGCAGGCGTGCCTCTTTCTGATCGGGAACTCTCTGCTGTCCTGCTACGTTGTATTCTGAAATGTGTGATCCTTTCTTTATTGTTTGTGGTGATTCTGGGACTGGGAGGCAGTTATATCGCCTTTGTGCTATCACAAGGGACGGATGTCATCAGACAGTGCTGGCAATCTGTAGTGACCTTTGAATCAAAAAGTGAATTGTTAATCACTGCCGGTTACGCTCTTCTGGCATACTGGATCTTTGTTGCAAATAGTATCTCTTTGTTTTGGCTTAATTCTACGTGTTTCGCTGGGAACCTGATTCTATTACTTCCGCTATTATTAGTTGCTTCAATATTTGGTATTTTTTATCCAGTGTTCGGCTTTGTTCTCCTGCTACTCTTTGTCGGACTGAGTTGGTCTGCCACTGTAATCGCTTACATTCAAGCTTACCGTGCCAGGCTGATCGGTGTGCAGGTCATCTGGCTGGCAGCGTTGTTTTGTCTAATCGTTCCTGCCTTCTACTGGAATTTCTGGAGCTACAACGAATTACCTACGAAGCTGTTTCAATCATCCTTGCTGGTATTCACCGTGCTCCCCTTCGCGACGATCCCGCTGGCGGTCTCGTGGAATCGGCATCGGTGATATAGGGCTTTTTCAATTATAAATCTGGATCAATGAGTTTGTGGTGAAATTATGACACATTTGCTCTTTGTCGTTACAAAAACATTTACGAAACGCGCCTGGCTGGCGGCGGTGCTGGCTGTCAGCGTGCTGGTGTTCGTGCCGCTCGTTTTTCGTGGATTGATGTCGATTAAAGAACTGGGGGCTTATGGTATCTCCACTGATCCGTTTCAGTATCATTTTGCGTTTCTGGGATTGTCGTGGATCTTTTTTATCGCAATTTGCGTCCATGCCCTGCAGGGATGTGAGAAAATCGTGCTGCGATTGCCAGTTTCTTCAACTGCGATTGTCAGCGGCTTGATCCTGTTGACGGTCGGGCTGGTATTGATCCTTAATCTGGTTACGAATGGGCTGTATCGCGTCTTCTTTTTCGATCAAAACTGGCTGAGCGAATATTGGCCGTTACTGGGGCCATTATTGTTTTTAGTCACACTTGTTCTGGTAGGACATTCTTTATTCTGGAGCAGGTTTGCCCCCAGTATAACCGGGAGTTTCTTCAGTATCAGTTTCGTCGCTGCGCTTTGCTGGTGGTTTGCCTCACGCTATTTTCCAAACGGTTTTCAAGAACCGGTTGTGCCTTGGAATCATGTCACTCTTTTGGACTGGTCAACCTTGCTGGTTATTAACATCGCGGCCTGGTACCAGGGAACTCGTGCATTTGAGAAAGTTCGAGCGGGGACGGCTGAACCCAGCCTGCAGTGGTCGAAGCTGATGGTCTGTTGGAATACCCTTTCATCGGGAATACATATTGATCGTCCGGTAGAATTCAGTTCGCAACAACGCTCGCTGTCACAATTGCAGTGGCGCGATTCCTGTCGCCGTACGGTGATGATCGGGGGATTATATTTTGGCGCGGGGGGAGTGTTTCTGAGTTTTCTGTTATTCAAGCTGTCTTATGTGCCTGGCGGTCAGACGGCTGCTTTCTGGAGTTATATCCAAAGCATCTCAGTGGTAACCAATACATTGATTTTACTTGCGGCGCTGCTCATGGGGTTTTTGCTGGGCGATGGGATTCACAAACCCGGCCGCATAGAACTGAAACGTTACCTGAGTGCCGTTCCGCTGTCAGATCGAGATTTTTCTGCTATTTTGATGCGAAATTTAGTCAAGACGGTCTGCCTGGTCTGGACCAGTCTGGTGCTGGGTTGTCTGCTCAGTCATATCGTCGTACTGCATTATTTTGATTTCAATGCAGCCCCATTGAATATGCTGTTTTTAGAGTCTTATGTCAGCAGGATGCCAGAACAGTCAGTGTCTTTTCTGTTTCTCTCGGCGACAATTTTATGGGGTGTCTCTTCCACCATGGTATCGATTTTCTGGACGGGGCGTACCTGGTTCTATTTAACTGTGCTTTCCCTGTTTGGCGGATTGTGTTTTGCCTTAATTCTGATCGGTGCCTGCATTCAATCTGAATCCATTACCGGCTTGCTTTACGGATTGGCCATGATGCTCTCCACTTTTATATTAGCAGGGACAGTTGTCGCTTATTTAATCGCATATCGAAAAAAACTGATTACATTAACCGGTGTTCTGATGGCGGTTTTGTTTTTGCTGACCGCAGTATGGTTCTGCAGTTCTCTTAGGGGTGATGAATATGATTCCGTGTTTTACCGTATCTGGAATTCAAATTTCTTCTTTCGTGCAGCGGGAATTAACAGTATGCGATTTTTTGTTTTCGTACTTCTGACTTTACTGGTCACTCCTTGCGCGACAATTCCGCTGGCTGTGTCGTGGAATCGGCATCGGTGATATATGGCTTTTTCAATTGTAAATCTGGATCAATGAGTGTGCGGTGAAATTATGACACATCTGCTCTTTGTCGTTACAAAAACATTTACGAAACGCGCCTGGCTGGCGGCGGTGCTGGCGGTTTGTCTGCTCGTGCTCGGGCCGCTCTCGTTGCGTGAACTGATCTACCTTCTGGAGGGGCCGACAGACTCCGGCAGTGTGAAACCGTTTCATTTTCACTTTTCGTTTCTGGCTGCCTCCTGGGTGACCTTTATTGCCGTCTGTCTGCATGCGCTACATGGTTCGCAGCTGATGATTCGAGGCCTGCCGCTTTCCTCCGCCCGGATCGCCAGCGGTCTGATGTTTTCCTCAGTGGGGATCGTGGTCCTGCTCAGCCTGGTCACGAATGGCCTGTATCGGCTGGTGTTTTTTGACGAACACTGGCTCGCCGACTATTGGCCCGTGTTGGGGCCGCTGTTGTTTCTTTGCACGCTGGTGATGGTCGGTTATCACTGTTTCTGGAGTATGCACGCGCCCGGTTTTCTGAAAGTCGCAGGCTGGGGGACGGCTTTTGGGTTGCTGTTTTTCTGGTTCGTCGCCCGTTATTATCCAAACGGTTTTGTCAGAGGAATCGTTCCCTGGAGCCATGTGACGCTGGGGGAATTCGTCACGCTGCAGTTGGTCAGTCTGGTTGCCTGGCTGGGGGGAGTTCGCGCTTTTGCGAACATTCGTAATGGCGCCGCAACGCCGTCGCCACAGTGGGATCAGGCGCAACTCTGGTGGACCGCATTGATCACCGGCAGGATTCCCGAACGGATGTCGGTTCCGCTTTCACGGAGAATGACACTCGCACGCCTGCACTGGAGTGGCTCCTGTCAGCGGGCCGTCATTGTGGGCGGGGTTTTATTTGGTGTCGCAGTCCTGATTGTGAATCTGGCTTCCGTTGCGATGTATGATTCCAGCAGTCCTGAGTTGAATCACCTGCTGGAGCTTTCGGGAACATTTCAGATCACAACGCTGGTGCTCTCCGGCATCGCGGCGATTGGTGTGGTGATTATGCTGGCAGGCAGCCTCGCCGGAACCGGTAATACGGAAATGAATCGCTTTCTGGCGATGACGCCGCTGTCGGACAGGGAGTTGTCCGCGACGATGTTCGGGAATATGGCGAAAACGCTCCTGCTTGTAATGGCCCTGATTCAACTGGCGCTGCTGCTCAGTTACGCTGGTTTTTTGATGATACAGGGGACAGAGATATTTCACACAAAATATGACTTGAATGAATGGCTCCAGCAAAATCTGATTTATTCCAGTGTCGCGATGATTGGGTTCTGGATTCTGGCTGCGAATTTACTCTCACTCTGCTGGACCGGCCGCCAGTGGCTCTGCAATACGGTTGTGGGCGTTGTGATCGTGGGCAATATTGCTTACGTGATAATCGAGCAAATACTGCAAGCCACTGGGAGCTATCGAGCGTTGCAGGCATTCGGAACAATCATTTTCCTGGTTTATTCGCTGGTGATCATCAGTGCCACCATCGGCGCTTACCTGGATGCCAGCAAACGTTGTTTAATTCAAAAGCGAACCAGACAAGTGGCATTGTATTTCAGCCTGACTGGACTGGTTCTGTTCGAGCTCTGGATGTCTCAACAGCCGACAATGCCGGATCACTGGATCGGTTTTTTAGGATTGACGGTTCTGTTGGCGTTGATCTTCGCGCCCTTCGCCACGATTCCTTTAGCGATCTCCTGGAATCGTCATCGCTGACTGTTTTCTGAATGGAATGAGATGTGTGTGGTTTGTTGGTTTGAGGCTTAATGAAATAAAGAGGTGTCCCTGATGTCATCTGCCTTCTTAATGACGACCCGAAATTACTGTAAACGTGCCAGGCTCGGAGCATTGCTGGCGGTGGGAGCCCTGGTGCTGGGACCCCTGATCTCCCGGATTATCATGCAAGTGCAGGGATTGCGTCTCGAACATCTTGAGCAGAATGTGTTTGATTACCATTTTGCTTACCTGGGTGTTTCATACATTTTTTTTATTGGTGTCTGTCTGCAAGCGCTCACCGGCAGTGAGAAATTCTGTCTGGGTCTGCCTGTCTCTTCGACTTCGATTGCCACCTGGATGATGCTCTCGATGGTGGGGCTGGTGGTCGCATTACAACTGGTGACCAATGGTCTGTATCGCGTTCTGTTTTTCGACGATCGCTGGCTGGCGGACTACTGGCCTCTATTGGGACCACTGTTGTTTATGGTGACCTTGATCCTGGTGGGACACGCCGCTTACTGGAGCCTGCACGCACCCAGCCTGACAAAATGCATTTTCTGGTCAGCCGTGGTAGTCGCGCTGTTCTGGTGGTTTATTTCCCGCTACTTCCCCAATGGATATAACGAGGAAATCGTACCCTGGCGTACCGTCACGCTGGGTGAATTTATTCTGATGCAGAGCCTCGGCGTCGCTGCCTGGTACCAGGGGACCCGTGCCTTTGCCCATGTGCGGAATGGGACAG